>CAYVSQ010000369.1:0-5412 GCA_964453815.1 uncultured Acidobacteriaceae bacterium
CGTGCTCGAAGAGCGTGTAACCATGGACTGCAGTTCCTCGTCCAGGATCTTGCAGGTCCAGCTGTGCGGCTGCTTAATGCGGAAAAAACTGGGCCAGATATCCGACGAGTTATTGAAGACGTTGCCCATGTCGTGGAACAACACGAAGCCCAATGAGTCGGCAAAATAAGGGAGCCTCCTGTAAGGAAGGCGCAGTTCGGTGTTGTTCACGAAGGCGCCGGCGCCGCCGATGGGAAAGCCGGTAAGCGAGTCGCGCGGCCCGGCGGAATTGATGGCGAAACCCCGCAGTGACTGGGCGCCGCCGGCATACAGGCGCTCAGGCAGCGGAATGTATCTGTACTGATCCGCGCCAAAGGACCGCATATAGCCAAACCGCGTAACGCGCGCGAGAACGTACCGGTCATTATCGAAGGCATAATAGCTCGCGTTGGTAGCGTCCAGCCGGTTGAAATTCGCCTCCGATGCGAAGATGTTATAGGTAAAAAACTCCTCCACGCTCGTGTAGGTCCCCGCATGGGCATCCAGCTGAATTGGCCGGCGTGTATCGCGAATCCACGTAAGGCCGGGGCCGCCCACCCGCACCGGCTCTGAATCGATCGGAATCTGATCGGGAGAGACCTGAATCGTATTCGAATCCACGACCACGCGGCGATAGGTGAAGAAGTAAGTCAGCGTGTTCGCCTTGTCGGGCCTTTGCGTCAATTGCACCGTGCCTTCCAGGCGCGATGATGCGAACGTCGTTATGTCCTGCGCATTCTTGTAGCCGCCGCTCAGCGAGAGATCCAGCTTGGGATTGTTGAAGATATGCGGAACGGAATAGACCACCGCCGCCAGCTGTTCCAGCGAGCCATATGCCGTTCGCAGGGTAATCGACTGGTTGCGTCCGCCGAGATTGATGCGTGACACATCGAATCGCACCAGCCCGCTGGCGCCTGTCTTTCCATTGGAACTGCAGCTTGGTTGCGGGGGTTCCCCCGGGGTCGGGTTGGGGCAGTTGTTCGTAGGGTTGCCCGTCTGCGCCTGGAATCCAAACCCATAACTCAGATCCCAACGCTTGGCCTCGGTAAATTGCAGTAGCACGTTCTTACGCTGTGCATCTCCGGCAGGATTCTGAACCGCCGCGTTCACCTCGTTGAAGAGCGCCAGATCATACATCTGCCGCTGCATATCCGCCAGGGCCGATTGATCCAGCGGTTGGCCCGGATGTACCAGAATACGAGACTCGATCGTCGATGGCCGGGTGAAGTGCAGCCCGGAAATCAGGAGGCGGTTGACGAAGGTCTGGTCGCCCTCCGTTATGTTGAACGTTACGTCGATTTTATTCGTGTCTTCAGACTCGTGTTTCTGTTCAATGGCAATGGAAATCTGGCTGAAGCCATGCCTTAGATAATAAGTGAGCAAAGAGTCTCGGTCCGCGACGATCGTTGCCGGGGAGACTGGCTCGCCGGTCTGCAGATTGAGCAGCGGCTTCAACTCCTCAAGCGGAATCTGCTGGTTGCCCGCAACCTGATAGGTGCCGATCCTCTGCTGTATCCCCTCATCGATATGGTATGTAACCGATAGGCCTGCTGGCTGGCCTGTCCCGGGGCTCGGGGACCGCGTCACCTCCGGAGTTACCTTCACGTTGATAAAACCATTGCTCAGGTAGAGCCCGGTAATGTTGTTTACGGCTGCTTGCATAAGCGCCTGGCTGAAGAGCCCGTGCCTGTCGAACAAACTTGCCTTCAGGACCACCAGGCGCGATTCCAGAACGGCGTCGCTAAAGTACTTGTTGCCGGTCACGGTCACCGCTTCTACGCGATGGCGTTCACCCAGCTTTACGTCGAATTCGATTAGCGTTTTGTCTGGCCCCTCGGCAGTTATCCGGTGGGTAACCTGCACGTCAAAATACCCTACGCGCTGGTAGTAGTCGCGGATTCGCCTGTCGCCTTCATTCAACAGGTCCTGATCCACGGTGCCCTCTTCAAACACCGGCACCAGCGTCCGCACCTTTCCCTGGCTCATGTTCACGCCGTTCACGCGAATGGCCACGACCGGCCCCGGATTCGCCTGGAAGGTATAGTCCAGCAAATTCGTCGTCCGCTGAAACTCCTTCGAATCAAGACCGATACTCGCTTCCAGGCGCTGCTGTTTCTGGTAGTGGCTCCTCAGATTCGTCAAGGCGCGGCGCACCGTCTCGCGCGTCACCCGCGATCCCTGCTTCAGTCTTCCCTTCTTGCGAAATGTGTCGATCGTCATTCCGGGATCGCCCTGCACCTTCACGTCTCCCACCCTGGCCTGCGGTCCTGTAGTGACCTTGAATTGCACATCCACCTGTGCGTCTTCGTTATTCACTGTTGTGGTCTTCGTAATGTTCCCCTGGTAAAAGCCGTTTTCCTGGAGCGTCTCCGTCAATTCCGGGTCGGCCTGTGAAAGCCTCAAATCGCTGAATCGCGTGCCGGGATTCAGGCGTGTCGCGCGTTGGAGTTGACTGGTGAGCCGGTCGTTCCTCAGACCCTCCACCGTAATGCGCCCAAAAAACAGGGCTTGTGCGCCCTTGAATATGATCGTTACCTGGTCGCCGTGCCGGGTACCTTCAACTTCGATCCCCCGGTAAAGCCCGGTGGCATAAAGACGGCGCAGGCTCTGCCGCACATCGTCAGCGCTCAAAGCCTTGCCGGCCTGAACCGGCAGCGCCTCGGGAAGCGGCTCCAGCCGGATGCGGTCTACACCTTCAAATTCCACCGCCTGGACATTTAGCCCTTCCCATGCTCGCAGGCTATTGGTCGCACTTCCCGGCGTCGCAGAGGGCGGTGGCGCAGTATTGGAAGGCGTGACGGGCGGAGGGGCTTTCGGCTTCGCTGGCGCTTGAGCATGCGCTAATGTTGGAGCGCCGAGGGCAAACGAAAGCGCGGCGGCCAAAAACAGCGCCGTGCGGCATCGATGGCCCAGCATTCGCGAAAAACCCAATCAGCCCTCGCATGCGCTCCTAAGAGCGTGCTCCAACCATAACGTCCCCAACCGTAGGATGCGAAACTTGCGCGGAAGCGGCGTTTCATCTCCGCCTCCAACGACATCCATTTCGCCTCCTATACTAATGACAGATGGGGATGGTCTTCAAAACCGCGCCTGCCGATCCCTCATTGGATCGATACTCGCGCCAGGTGTTTTTTCCGGGAATTGGCGAAGCCGGCCAGAAACGGCTACGCGTCGCGCATGTCGCGCTTGTGGGTTGCGGAGCCACCGGAGCCGCCGCTGCCGGCCTGCTCGCACGCGCAGGTGTCGGCACCCTCACTCTGCTGGACCGCGACTTCGTGGAAGAAAGCAACCTGCAGCGCCAGGTGCTCTTCGACGAAGCCGATGCCCGCGAGTCTCTGCCCAAGGCGGAAGCCGCTCGGCGAAAAATTGCACTCTTTAACAGCGAGATCACGGTCCATGCCCGCATTGCCGACCTCACTCCGGGAAACATTCACGAGCTTCTGACCGGGGCGGATATCATCCTTGACGCCACCGACAACTTCGAAACACGCTATCTTCTGAATGACTATGCGGTCGAGCAGCACAAGCCCTGGATCTACTCCGCGGCTGTGGGCGCCTATGCCGCCACCATGAACGTTCTCCCCGGGGAAACCGCCTGTCTCGCCTGCATCTTTCCCGAGCCGCCTGCCGGAACAGTAGAAACCTGCGACACGGCCGGCATTTTGAACACCGCCGTCAATCTGGCTGCGTCGCTTGCCGTGACCGAAGCATTGAAGTTTCTTACCGGCGCACACACCCGGCTGCGGCGCACCCTGCTCTCCTGCGATCTATGGACCAATGAATGGTCCTCTGTCTCATCCGCTCAGCCAAGAATCGGCTGCGAGGTCTGCCAGCGGCGAGACTTTCGACATCTGCGCGGCGAAGGTCGTCCGCACATCACGCTCTGCGGACGAAATTCTGTGCAGATTCACGAACACAGCCGTCCAGTCGACTTCCGGGCGCTCGAAACCCGGCTCAGGCCTCATGGCCAGGTCCGGTCCAACAACCTGCTCTTACGCTTTGAGCGGGGAGAACACACGTTAACCATCTTCGCCGACGGAAGGGCGATTATCCAGGGAACGACAGACTTAGCTGTCGCTCGTACCCTCTATGCCCGCTACATCGGTTCATAGGCGGTCAGGTCGCGTCGCGCGATTTAATGAGAGCGTATTGCGTGCGCCCAGCCTGCTCTCCTTCGATCTGTGGAATCTAGCCGAGCCCCGAAAAAAGACGACGGCAAGATTTGCGAGCACTGCCCCAGCTTGCAGTGCAAGCACTTCCAGCGTCTCTCTTGGAGCCCGTGGCAGCCATCTCATCGCGAAGAATGCCAAGACCGGCAGCTGTCCGGCCATGAGTAGCTGCCAGAGATGAGCATCTGTCCCTTCATCAGCCTCACGGAGAACGTGGCCGTTTTGGACTAAGTCTGAACCGACATGACCAAGCACCAACGCTAGGGCGATAAGCGACATTGCCATCGGAAGAAAGGCGCTTGGCCGTTTCGCGATGGAGACAACGGTGAGGGCGCAGTGTTTCATTTTTGGTTCCCTGAGTCGGAAAGACATGAGAAAGTGTCGAGCGACCACGCCCGGACCTCAACCCAGCATGGCGTGCGGCGCGGGGTAGCGTCAAGGCTCTTACCGGGCGTATCTCACCGCGGCGAGGCCTGTTCAGCCAAAATCTCCCGGGCAACCCGTCGCTTTCCGTATGCCTCTAAGCGTAAGAGTTGTTTTACATTCTTTTTTCCAAATTTCCCATGAATGCGACCACACTCAGATCGAATTCCCCCTTGCCCGAAGTCGCAACTCATGGAATTCTCACTCAAGCAAAGGATTTCTTAATGAGCGTTGGCCAGACAGAATCAAAGCCCGCCCACCAACACCTACGACGCAATCCGCCCATAGCCGGAGAAGCCGAAGCAATCGCCGCGGCGCAGGCAGGAGACGAAAAAGCATTTGAAATGCTCTACGCGCTCCACAAGCGCCGCGTCTACTCGCTGTGTCTTCGCATGCTGGGCAACGTAGCCGCTGCCGAGGATCTTACTCAGGACGCCTTTCTCCAGCTCTATCGCAAAATCGGCACCTTCCGCGGCGATTCGGCCTTTTCTACCTGGCTGCACCGCCTTTCCGTAAACGTGGTACTCATGCACCTTCGCAAAAAGGGCCTGCCCCAGATTTCACTCGAAGAAGCACTTGAGCCTGCGCAGGAGGACGGTCCCCGTAAGGACCTCGGCGCTCGCGATCTTCGGCTTTCCGGCTCCATCGATCGCGTGACATTGGAGCGCGCCATAGAAAATCTTCCCCCGGGCTACCGTCTGGTCTTCGTCCTCCACGACGTGGAGGGTTACGAACATAACGAAATTGCTGACATGCTCTCCTGCTCCATCGGAAACAGCAAATCGCAACTGCACAAGGCGCG
>CAYVSQ010000370.1:0-8812 GCA_964453815.1 uncultured Acidobacteriaceae bacterium
CAGCAGGAATACGGGGAAGGACGCCTCATGACGATGTTGCACTCGGGGCCGGCTCTGACCCCGGCCATGCTGCTGAATACCATCATGGTTGACCTGGATCGGTTCGTGGGGAACGCTCCCCAACACGATGATATTACCTGCATGCTGCTGCACGCGGTTTGAGACAAGTCCCCCAAGCTAACCGGGCGACGCTTTGTAGCCTGGCTTCTATTCGACTTGTTGCTTGGCTTTATAGCCATCGCGGGCAATGATGTCGTACTTGAGCGGCTTGTGCTTCTCGTCCTGCATGTGGAGGGGATGGCCTTCGTTGTCGACTAGCTCGACGCGGAGCTTGCGATAGGTTCCGTCCTGCTTGGTGTTGGTTGGCGTGTAGGTGAGGACGTATTGATTGCGAATGGATTCGTTGATGGCGCCAAAATCATCCGGTAGTTCGCCCTGGAAGCGGGGGAAGAAGGCCATGCCGCCAGTCATGCGGGCAAAGGTAGTCATCTCGTTGTCGGCCTGCAGGTAAGTCATATCCCGGATCTGACCTCCCATGCCTCCGCGGCCCTCAGCCATGGCACGGACGTAGCCTCCCGTTGAGATGGTGAAGATGGTGACGTTCGGGGTCGCCTTGATCTTGGCCAGAATCTTATCGAGGTTGATCTTCGACATCGTGTCGCGGCCAGAGCCGATCAGCACGATGTACTTGCGACCCTCGACGCGAGTGAGTCGGTCGAGCGTCTGGTAGAGCGCGTCGAACATATTGATCTCACTCCACATAGGGATGGTGAGCGCTCCAAGGGCGTTCATCACGACACGCTTGTCCTGGGTGAAATCAGTGAGAATATTGGTGTGCATGTCATAGGTCATGACCGCGATGTAGTCGTCGGGCCGCAGCTGCTCCGCGAAGGTGTAGGCAGCGTTGCGCATGTCATAGACGAAGTAGTAGCTGGTGGCGGCGAACTCGACCAGCAGGACAGCGGTGATGGGCGCCTTGACCTGCTGGAACGTGGCTATCTCCTGCGGCTTGCCGTCCTCGTAGATGCGGAAGTTTTCCTGTTTGAGGTTGGGGACGAACTGGTGGGTCTTCTCGAGGAGAACGCCTACATCGACGGTGACGACGGGAACGTCGACGTGGAGGGAGAAATTTTGCAGGCCGGGAGGGTTCTTGACGGTGGGCTCGGGAGGCGGTGGAGGAGCGGGCTCATCTTTTTCTTTCTTCTTGGGAATGGCGATGGAGCCGTTATCGCCGGTTGGGCCTCCGGCCTCGGGAGCGGCCTGATCGGTCGGATTCTGCGCCGGTTGCTGCGTGCCGGGTTGCTGCTGCGTGCCGGACGCTGGAGTTGTGCTTTGCTGGGCGGGAGCGGAAAGTGGGGCCTGGGCGAAAATCAGAACGACGCCGAGGGCTGCTGCGGAGATACTCTTCATGGCTTCCTCAATTGTGAGACCGCGGCACACTTTGCGGCAAGTGCGTGCGAACGACTACTCTAAGAGACGTGCAAAACCATCGAAAGGACATCGGCGCGGGAGTTCTTCTTTTCATGCTTCTGTCCGCCGTTTTTCTGCCCGGTAAGGATCTGCTGGGCCAGAGTGTGCTTGACGAGACATTGGCCGCAGCCGTTCCACCTCCCTCAACGAGCTTTTTTCCTCTCAGCCAGGTGCATCGCGGCCTCCACGGCACAGCGTACACGGTCTTTGAGGGCACGCAACCGGAAGCGATGGAAGTCGAGATTCTGGGCGTTCTGCACAATGCGATCGGCCCCCATCAAGACATGATTCTGGCCCGGCTGCACGGGCCCAAGCCGGAATACTCGGGCGTGGTGGCAGGTATGAGCGGCAGCCCCGTCTATATCGACGGCAAGCTGGTGGGGGCGCTGGCGTATCGCATTGGCGAGTTCAGCAAAGAACCGATTGCCGGGATTACCCCGATTGGAGAGATGCTGGAGGTTCGGGATGAGTCTCATGACGCAGAACTCAGCGCTGGAAAACGGGGATTAGGGATTCGGGATCAGGGAACAGAGCTCGGGGCGCAGAGCTCTGCGAGCAGTGCTCAGGATCTGAATACGGCGGATGTTCGTCCGATCGAAACGCCGCTGGTATTTAGCGGATTCAGTCCGGAGGCGCTGGCGCTTTGGAGGGAACACGTTCCCGGGCTGGGGCTGACGCCTGTGGCCGGGATTGGCGGGTCATCCAGCGGTGAGGCACAGCCGGAACCGATTATTCCGGGGTCTGCGGTAAGCGCGGTGCTGGTGCGTGGAGATCTGGAGATTTCAGCAACCTGCACGGTCACATACGTAGACCCGAAGCAACTGCTGGCCTGTGGACACCCGATTACGCAATTCGGGCCGGTATCGATGCCGATGACCAAGGCTGAAGTGGTGGCGACCCTGCCGTCGCCTTACAACGCTTTCAAGATCATCAACACAACGGAGACGGTGGGCTCGTTTACAGAGGATCGCGAAACGGCCATCCGGGGTCAGTTTGGCAAGCCGGCCCGGATGATTCCGCTGACGATGCACCTGGCCCAGGATGGGGCGCAAGAGAAGCCGCGGACACTGCATCTGGAAGTGATCGATCAGGAACAGATCACTCCGGCGGCAGTGATGGTTTCGCTCTTTCAGAGCCTGATCCAAACGAACGGTTACACCGCCGAGACGACGTACCGGGTGCGGGGAACGGTGAAGCTGACGGGATACCCGGTGGTCAAATTTGAGAACCTGATTGCTCCTACGGATTTTGCTCCGGCGAACCTGGTGGCGGCGCTGGCGCTCGGCGAGCACTTCAACCGGCTCTACGCCAATGCGGCGCGACGGACTCCCATAGAGAGCGTCGATGTGGATGTGGACGCGATCCCGGGGCGGCGAACGGTGCAGATCGAGAGCGCACAGGCAGGCAAGACGACCGTTCATGCCGGCGACACGATTTTGATTGAGACTACAGTTCGTCCCTGGCGGGGCGAGATGAAGAACATTCGCATTCCGGTAACGCTGCCGGCGACCTTGCCGGATGGTCCGGTGCGGCTGCTGGTGAGCGATGGTGGAACGCTGGACCGGTTGATGCAGCCCTCGCAGCCGGGCGGATCCGTGCTGGATGTGAATGCAACGATTGCGCAACTGAACAACCTGCATGCGAACGACCGGCTGTATGTGACGCTGCTGGCGCCTGATGCCCAGGCGGCCATCGACGGTCGCACGTTGACGGCCCTGCCGCTCTCGATGGCGAACGTGCTGGAACCGGTTCGCGACAATCGCGGGATGACATTGAGCGGCGAATCGGCAGTGCCGTTGGGGTCGGTTGCACTGGATGCGGTGCTGAGTGGACAACAGGTGGTCACGTTGCGGGTAGAATAGCGAGGCAGGTGTAAAACTCCCCCAGATTCATCAGGACTCGATTTTCGGGGCGCGAGCTTCTCGCGTGGCCCGGGAATGGATTCCAGACCAGAAAACTAAGACAGGTTTTGAAACCACAATGACATTGATCAAAGGCTACGCTGTTCATGCGGCCGGAGCTGAATTGCTCCCGTTCAAGTACGATCCGGGCGAGCTGCAGTCCGGCGATGTGGAAGTGAGCGTGACGCATTGCGGCGTTTGCCACTCTGACGCCAGCCTGGTGGACAACGACTGGGGGATGAGCCAGTACCCGTTTATTCCGGGACACGAGGTGGTGGGCACGATTGCGGCGGTGGGATCGGCGGTCGCGGGCTTTGCCGTTGGCGATCGTGTGGGGGTGGGCTGGCAGTCGAACTCCTGTGGGCGCTGCGAATGGTGCCGCAAGGGTGAGGAGAATCTGTGCGCGCAGGCGCAACCGACGTGCGTGCACCGGAATGGCGGATACGCCGACGCGCTGCGCGTAAACGCGCGATTCGCGATCAAGATTCCGGCCGCGATGGAGAGCGAGACAACGGCTCCGTTGCTGTGCGCCGGGATTACGGTTTACTCACCGATGCGTGAGCTGGGCATCAATCCCGCATCGCGGGTGGGCGTGATCGGCGTAGGCGGACTCGGCCACCTGGCGATTCAGTTTGCGCGGGTCTTCGGGGCGGAGGTGACAGCGTTCTCGAGCTCGCCCAACAAGGAAGATGAGGCTCTGGCGCTGGGCGTGCACCACTTCGTTAACTCGCGCGAGTCGAAGGCGGTGAACGGGCTGGCGGGAAGCCTGGATCTTATTCTTTCAACGGCCAACGCCGATCAAGACTGGGCCGGGTACGTGAATACGCTGCGGCCGCATGGCACGCTTTGCTTCGTAGGCGTGCCGGCGAAACCGATCTCCTTGCCGGCGTTTCCGCTGATCTCAGCAGCCCGCTCGGTGTGCGGATCGAATATCGGCGGCCCCCCACGTATTGCGGAGATGCTGGACGTGGCCGCTCGCCACGGCGTGAAGGCCAAGGTCGAGCGCTTCAAGATGGCCGAGGCCAACCAGGCATTACGGCGAACGAGAAAGAGCCAGGTGCGGTACAGGGCAGTGCTGAGCAATTAGGGATTAGAAGCGGTTCGCCCGCATCGTTGTAGTCTGGCAGTATGAGACGCGTGGTGGTGGATTCGACGAGCATTGCTTCTATCGGCTACGATCCCCGCAGGCGCGAGCTGGAGATTGAGTTTCGCGACAGCGGGGATGTTTACCGGTACTTCGAAGTGTTTGCCGCGGAGCACGCCGAGTTCATGGCAGCTGAGTCAAAGGGCACCTATCTCAACCAGGTGTTCAAGCCGCGTGAGCATCGATACATCGGAGTGAAGACAGGCGGACGGCTTGCGTCTTAGCTGCTTCCAGCAGATTTGTTATCTCTCGCAGACGATGCAGTTGCGGGGTGCGCGGTAATATCACACAGCATGTCGGAATGGATGTTCAGGCCGATATTGGTTATGTTGTAAACGTGTTCGGTGGCGACGAGCCAGACGATCTCGCATATCGCGCGTTCAGAATAAAAACCGGCCAGCCGGTAAAAGGTTTCTGGACTGACCTTTTTGTCTCTTGTCAGCTCGGTCACGTAATCCAGGAGCGCTCGTTCCGCGTCGGTAAAAAGAGGGCTGGAGCTGTAGTGATCCAGCGCATCGAATTTGGCCTGATTCATTGACGCCTTGATGGCGAAGGAGCGGGCTATGTCGATGCAAAACAGGCAAATGTTGATCCGCGCCACCTGCTGGCGGATAAGGAAGACAGTCTCCGCCGGCAAGAGCAGCTGCTTATCCAGCTTGCCGATCTTGCCGTAAAAGAGGCCAAAGGCAAGCGGCAGACGCGAGCTAAAGACCTTCAGCGGTGTAAGTACCTTGCCGAATTGCCGGCGTGTCATAGAGTAGACCAGCTTCAGGATCGGGCTGCTGGGCTTTTCAATGGGGGGAAGGAATGTGTCGGCATACGAAGTGTTCACAGGAAACCTCCATCTGTTGTGACAAGCGATCTTTCGCCTGTTATCCAGATGACGTTTGAAAGCAAGCGATCCGGACATTTTGCCTCAAATACTGGTTGCCCGGTGCTCGGACGGTTTCTAGTAGACTCAGTTTCAGCATGATGCGCCGTTCCGTTCTTTCTCTTTTCAGTCTCTCCCTGATATTTATTTCCTTCGCGATGGCGCAGGCCCAAGGCACGCGCGTGTGGTCCCAATCCAAGTTTGAAGAACTGGAAAAAGGCAAGCCAGATGGGGTCGCTATTACGAGCGACGGCCATCTGATCGCGGGACCTGAGAGCCGTGCCGTCTTCACCACTCCTTCGACATATGTGTGGTCCGTCGCTGCGGGTCGCGAGGGGGATGCCTATCTTGCGACAGGCACACCAGCGACGGTGCTGCGGGTGACTCCGGAGGGTAAGTCGACGAAGCTCTTCTCCGCGAAAGATCTTAGCGTGCAGGTGGTGCGCGTGGGGCGGGATGGCGCGGTCTATGCGGCGACGCTGCCTTCGGGGAGGGTCTACAAACTTGATTCGCAGGCTGTGGATCGGACGGAAGAGAATGCGACGGTGGTCTTCGATCCGGCAACGACCGCTGAAAAACCGAAGTACGTCTGGGATATGGCCTTCGACGTCGAGGGACGGTTGTATATTGCCACCGGCGGTCCAGGAGGGATTTACAGGATTGCGAACGGGCAGAAGCCGGAGCTGTTTTTCAAAAGCGACGAACAGCACATTCGCGCGTTGGCCTTTGACGGCGCCGGGAATCTGCTTGCCGGTTCGGACGGAACGGGACTGGTTTACAAAATCGATAAGACCGGCAAGGGTTATGTTATCTTCGACGCGCCGAAGCGTGAGATTACGGCGGTTGCGGTTGGGGCGGACGGAGCGATCTACGCTTCGGCGGTTGGCGAGAAGGGTCGCAGCAGCTTGCCTCCGTTGCCGGTACAGGGAAATACATCTATAACTGCGACGATTACGCTTGTGCAGCCGGGCTCGGTGCAGGCATTCAACGGGAATACTCTGATTCCGGACGGGTCGGAGATTTATGAGATTGCGCAAAGCGGAGCGCCACGCAAGCTTTGGTCGGGGCACGATGACATCGTGTATGCATTGCACTGGACACCTGAAGGCCTGTTGGCAGCGACGGGAAATCGCGGGCGCGTATATCGCATTCAGGAGAGCGGCGCGTACGCAGACGTTGCGCACCTTGAGGCTTCGCAGGCGACCGGGTTTGCTGATTCAGAACACGGCACATATGTGAGCACAGCGAACACGGGCAAGGTTTACCTGTTAAGCCACGGTGTGGCCGCGACCGGGACCTATGTGAGCGATGTATTCGATGCCGGAGTTTTCTCGCAATGGGGCCGGACCGAGTTAGACGCGGGTTCGGGTCTGAATGCGACCAGCTTCGACTTTTTTGCGCGAGCGGGAAATGTTGATAATCCGCAGCGAGGGTGGAGTGACTGGAAGAAGGTCACACCCGGCGTGGGGCCGATCGGTGTAGACCCGGCGCGCTTTATGCAGTGGAAGGCGGAGCTGCATGCAGGAGCCGATATCGCGTCGGTGGGCATCAACTATCTGCCGGTGAACGTTGCGCCAGTGGTGGATGAGATCGTGGTTGTGCCGGGCGCGCGCATAAACACAGGCGGAATGCAGTTGCCACAACCGCAGGGGATCACGGTCAACTTCCCGGCTTCGCAAAATGCCAACATCATCAACTTTACTCAGGAGCCGGGGCGAGAACCCCTGGCAGCCCTGAAGGACAAGACAGCCGTGACCCTGCGCTGGCTGGCACACGATGATAACGGCGACGAAATGAGCTTCTCGGTGTACTACCGGGGCGACGGCGAGCAGAATTGGCAGCCGCTAAAGGAAAAGATCACGGAACGCTACCTGAGCTTCGATGGAGGGTTGCTGCCGGATGGTCCGTATCGGCTGAAAGTGGTGGCGAGCGATGCGCCGTCGCACAATCCGGGTGAGGCGCTTACTGGCGAGCGGGTGAGCGACCGGTTCCTGATCGACACGACGCCGCCGGTAGTTACGGGGCTTGCGGCTAAGATGGCGGGCGGGAAGATTCATGCCGCGTTCACGGCTACGGATGCGGCGACGCCGATTTCGCATGCGGAGTATTCGGTGGATGCGGGGCCGTGGCAATATATGGAGCCAGTAGGCAAGATTTCCGATTCCCTGACGGAGCGGTTTGAGTTCGATGCACCGCTGAATGCGCCTGCTCCGGGTGTGGCTCCAGTTGCGGCCGGGGAGCATGTGATCACGGTTCGCGTGTATGATCGCGCTGAGAATTCGGTTGCGGTGAAGGCCGTGGTTCGGTAGGCGCAAAATGCGCTTTGAATTCTTTGTCGCTGCACGGTATCTGAGGGCCAAGCGCCGTCAGGCGGTGGTCGGCGTGATCACCGTCATCTCGATTGCCGGAGTTGCTGTAGGCGTTGCGTCGCTGATCATCGCGCTGGCCATAACCAATGGGATGCGACGCGATCTGCAGGACCGGCTGGTGAGCTCCACGGCGCACGTTACGCTGATGCGAGTGCAGAACGATGGCATTCGCGACTGGCACGCTCTTACGGAAAGGCTGCGGCAAATTCCCCACGTGACCGCGGCTGCACCGGGACTATACGATCCGGTGCTGGTTTCGCGGGGGGCGCAGTCAGGCGGGGCGATGCTAAAAGGCATTGTGCCGGGCGAGGAGGGCACGGTCAGCGACCTGCTGAAAAATCTGGCAGCAGGATCGGCTGCGCCGTTGTCAGAAGAGGATGACGTGACCGATGCGGCGGGGACGCCGACTCCGCCGGTGGTTCTGGGATACGAGCTGGCGAACACGCTCGATGCGAAGGTGGGATCGACGGTGATGGTGATCAGCCCGCAAGGCGAGCTGACGCCGTATGGGCTGGTTCCGAAGTATCAGCGATTTCGCATTGTGGGCATCTTTCATTCGGGGTTTTATCAGTACGATTCGGGCTTTGGCTTTGTTCGCTTGAAAGACGCGCAGGCACTTTTCGGGGAACCCGACGTAGTGTCATTGATCTCCTTTAAAGTCGACGATCTTTACCACGCCGACCGCATTGGCAGATCTATCGAAGAGGCTGCCGGGGCGGGATTCCTCACGACGAACTGGATGGAGCAGAATCGTGAGCTATTCCGAGCGCTGAAGCTGGAGCAGGTAGTGACGTTCATCATCATCGGCCTGATTGTATGTGTGGCGGCGCTGAATATCCTGATCGCGCTAACCATGATGGTGATGGAGAAAACGAAGGATATTGCCGTGCTGATGTCCTTTGGCGTCCAGCAAAGTCAGATCCGGTGGATCTTTCTGATGCAGGGATTTCTGATCAGCGTGGTGGGGACGGCGCTCGGGCTGGTTCTTGGCTATCTGCTCTCCTGGCTCGGTGGCCACTACCGGTTTCCTCTGTCCGCCGAGGTCTACTCGATCGAC
>CAYVSQ010000371.1:0-3671 GCA_964453815.1 uncultured Acidobacteriaceae bacterium
GGTTGATTCAGCAAGGCACTACCTATGTTGTCCTTATGAAGGAATTGGTCAGGCGAGGTCCAGATGAAGTGGGAACGGAGACGCGAACTGCGCAGAGTCAGAACAGCTAGGCTGTCAATCCGCAAGAGGATGGTCTTTTCCAGCTTTTCGGGACGGATCGGCGTTTTTCCTTACTGATCGGTCGCATTCGATGAACAGGCTATCTCTGTTGGCAAAATCCAACAGCATTAACGAGGCTGCGAGTCGCCCTTGTGGGTACGCTCTTTGAAGCGCTCTATCGCGCATAAGGCGCCACATTGCGTCGAATGATTACCCATTCCCTCTGCGTCAAAGGAAGCTCGGGATAGACCCGATTGTAATAATCAGCCAGATTATCTCCGTTGTACGGCCAGTCCGAAGCAGGAAGAAAATGCTCAAGACCAATGCGCCGGATTAGCGCAACGAGCGCCTGCTTGTCGGCGGATGAGCTCTTGTCCGTCCATACTCCTGCCAGATCGAACCACACTTGACGAAACGGCCGCGGATTTGTTTCGACAGCGTCAGCAAATGCGCCCAGCGCCGACAGCGTCGCCACATCGATGCCTCCCCATCCACCAGCATGCGCGATCTGGACGGGTGTGTTCCCTGCAGCCGGAAGAACATCTTCGACGAAGCGCCGAATGTCGGGTACGCCATAGTCCATCCGTTGCGTGCGCAGATGGATCACGATTGCCAACCGTGCTTCGGCGGCCGCGCGGAATACCGCTGAGAGCGCAACCACGTTCCTTTCCCGCCGTAAGTCGACGCCCGAGGCCGTCAAATGCAATTTGATGCCCGCAACCGCTGGGTTGCCCCGCCAGCGCGCGATCTCGGGCAGGGCTGTCGGGCGAATAGGATCGACTGCGATGAAGGCTTTAAATTGCTTTGGATACCGACGGGCGAGCTCTACCGTCCAATCATTTGCCGCTCGCGTCAGCTCCGCCGCGTCAGGTCGCTGCCTCTCCATCATCGGGCTTTCAGCCAAATAACCGTTCGACAAAACCAAGGCGCGCTGGATACCGGCTCTATTCATCGCAGCCAGCAGGTCTTCAACGGAATGCGGAGCGGTCAGCGCTGGATCGCACTTGCCGTAACGACCCGTATTTGCACAGAATTCGGGCAGAAAGGCCTGAATCGCCGGCGAATTGATGTGAACATGGTGGTCTACGCGAACCGGTACGATGTGTGGGGAATCGACGGCCGGAACAGCGGAACAGAACGCTAAGATAAGCAGGGGAGCTCCGAGCCATCGGCAAGCACCGATCCTCCATCGGGCCAAGAACTGGTTACGGCGCAGAGGTCGAACAGAAGGTTGGCACAGAGTTCCAAACAGTGTGCCTCGCCAAACCCCGTCTTCCATGTACAGATTTTGCCAGAAAGCGCGCATCTTCGAAGACATTGATTCCGACTACACCGTTTTGTCGATACCGACGAAGTTTATCCACAAGCTAAATGTCCTCTGACGAGTCCACCATCGGTCAATACACCGATAATGCCGCCCTATTGTTCAGTATTCGCCTCCCTATGGCGGTGAAAAGGAAAGGTCGCTGCCCTTTCACGGCATTCTCGGGAACTTCAGGGAAGCCACCGGCACGGAAAGGAACGGACGGTAATTGTAGGAAATCGGTAACGCGGGGGCGTAGTTCAGCTGGTTAGAACGCCTGCCTGTCACGCAGGAGGCTGTGGATTCTCCCGTCGCTCCCGCCAGGAAGTTTAGAGTCAGAGTCTCAAGACCCCGTTGTTGACGAGCAGGGGTCGATGCGTGCATTTACCACTCTTCGAGAACCGCTGTCGTCACCACGACGATTCATTGAAGCAAATCTCAAAGACACAGCGGAAAATATTTCCACCCTCAAGATTTCAGGCATTCATTCAGTTCGCAGACAGTCCATTGGGTCCGTACGCATGGCTCGGTGCGCCGGAACATAGCAGGCGACGGCCGCCGCAAACAGCAACACAGCGGAGACGCCAAATAGCGTGAGTGGATCACTTTGGCCAACACCGTACAGGAGATGAGAGAAGCTCGGTAGAAGGTGGACCAGCGCGATCGTAGTCAAGACGCCGATGCCCAGCCCAGCGCCTGCCATCCAGATCGCTTGATTAGCGATCAAGCGCAAGATTTGCCGTCTGTTTGCGCCAAGAGCCATTCGGATACCAATCTCTTGCGTCCGCCGCATCACCGAGTAGACACAACTCCGTAAATGCCGATCGAAGACAGTAGTAATGCAAGCGCAGCAAACGCACCGAGGAGGAAAATCGGGAGATTTCGTGACGACATGGATTCCGAGACCACATCGTCGATCGTCTTGATGGCATAGACGGGTTGATCGGGTGAAGAAGCGTTAACAACGTCGCGAACCGAGGGCATTACGGCTGCAGGAGGAAGCGTTGTACGCACCAGTAAAGTGAGATTACGGAAGAAATCGGTCACCATCGAATCCGGCAGTTGATAAACGGGAATGTAAATCTGGCGCGGGTTGTAAGTCCCAGGATCGTCCAGCCCCCAGTGTCGCACGTGCCCGACGACGCCGACGATGCGGGCAGCGCCCCAATGGCCGACGGTAAGCGTCTGACCCACCGGATTCTCACCGCGGAAGAATGTCTGCGCAAGCACGTTGTCGATCACTACTACTTTGCTGGAAGAGACCTGATCGGAGGACGTGAAGAACCTGCCCTGCAGTAGCGGAATTCCCATGGTTTTCAAGTAATCGGGTCCGGTCCAGAAGTAGAGTGCGTGAGGAGCTTCCTGGAGAGAGGCCGGTTGTGCCGTGCCGATCCAAAAGGGGCCACCGTTGTCGGCACCGGATAGCGGAACGATATTCGTGAGATCGGCTGCCTCGACTCCGGGGACCTCGCGAATTCGCGCCAGCAGGTGTTGGTAGGCTGCCCGAGTTCCGGCTGGAGTTCGCGTCAACGATGGCGATAATCCAACCTGGAAGGAGATTACGTGGCGCGTATCGAATCCAGGGTTTACATGCCAGAGGTTGCGAACGCTGCGCAACAGCAGTCCTGCGCCTGTCATCAGCACAAGGGTCAGCGCGAACTGCAGCATCACCAGCCGGCTGAGGCTATCATTGCGTGCGCTTGTCGCCCCTCTTGAAGCCTTCTGCAAGGCGTCTTGCACATGGGGGCTTGCCGATTGGAGCGCTGGAACCAGACCGAACAGGATCCCCACAGAGATCGAAATCAGAATCGTGAACACAAGAACTGACAAATGGAGGCCGATGTTGCCGGAACGTGGCAAATTGTACGGGAGAACCACAGGCAGCGCGCGCAGCCCGAACCAGGCAACCGCGATACCCAATGCACCGCCCGCCAGCGACAACAGAATACTTTCGGTCAGTAGTTGCCGCACCATGCGGCCTCGGCTCGCACCAAGCGCCGCGCGTATGCCGAATTCACGCGCACGCGCGGTCGAGCGCGCCAGCAGCAGGCCGGCAACATTGGCACACGCGATGAACAGGACAAGGCTGACCGCTCCAAATAGCAGCAAGACCGTTTCCTTCACGTCGCCGATGATCTGCTGCTTCAGCAAAGCCAACGCTATCCCGACGCCGCGGTTTGCATCAGGATATCGACGATCAAGGTCTCGCTGAATCGTGTTCATTTCGGCCTCGGCCTGCCCCATCGTCACTCCTGGTTTCAGGCGTGCT
>CAYVSQ010000372.1:0-54582 GCA_964453815.1 uncultured Acidobacteriaceae bacterium
CGGCTCACAACCTTCTGAAGCGGAAGCTTGACTTCAGGCGTGATATTTCCAATCAGTACCACCGTTCCGCCTTTGCGCACGCTGTCGATCGCGGCCGTGACCGTCTGCTCGCGACCGACAGCCTCGAAGACTACATCGACGCCTTTGCCGCCGCTGAGACGGAGCACCTCTGCGAGCATAGCCGCACCCGACACATCGATCGTTTCGTCGGCACCCATCTCGCGAGCAAGTCTCAGGCGGGTGGCGTCTAGATCGGCAACGAAGACCCGCGAACATCCAAGTGCGTGCGCCGCCTGCAGAGTAAGCAGGCCGATCATGCCCGCACCGATGACGAACGCCGTCTCTCCACCCTTGAGCTCTGCAACCCGAACCGCGTGCAGGGCGACAGAGATAGCTTCGAGCATCGCGGCCTCGGTGAAGCCGAGTTCGTCGGGCAGCCGGTAGACGATACGCTCGGGAACGACGACATACTCAGCAAAGGCCCCGTGGCGGCGGTAGTCTCCACAAGAGACACCGACCACCTGCCGGTTGTCGCAGAGGTTTACGTCACCCACCTGGCAGTATTCACACTCGCCGCAGTAAACCGTGGAGTCGAAGGTCACGCGATCTCCGGCGTTGAATTGCCGGACTCCATCGCCAGTCCCGGCGACAGTCCCCGCTGCTTCGTGGCCCATCACCAGCGGCGGAATTCGCCGTCCCGAAGAACCATCATACCCGTGCACATCGCTACCGCAAATGCCGCAGGCGGCGATCCGCACCAGTACCTCGCCAGGTCCGGGTACGGGACGAGGCATTTCATGCGTGATGTCGAGTTTGTTGTATTCAGAGAGCAGGAGAGCTTTCATGAAGAGAAGAGTCCTCAGGCATAGAGTACTCTGACGAGCACGATGTGACCGAACGTTTCAGCCCCGCTTGTTGCCGCTCAGCACAAGTTTGCCGATGGTCGCCAACTGCATATTCGAGGTACCCTCGTAGATTTTCCCGATCTTGGCGTCGCGGTAATACTTCTCCACTGGATAGTCCTTGACGAAGCCATAGCCGCCATAGACTTCCACCGCCTGGCTCGCCACACGCTCCGCTACCTGTGATGAAAAATACTTGGCCATCGCCGCTTCGCGAACGTAGTCCAGCTTCGCGTCTTTCAAGCGCGCTGCATTATAAACCAGCAGGCGCGTTGCTTCGATCTCCGTTGCCATCTCCGCGAGCATAAATTGCACTGCCTGAAATTCCGCGATGGGTTTGCCGAACTGCTTGCGCTCCTGCGCATACTTCGCGGCACAATTCCACGCGCCCTGAGCAAGGCCAAGCATCTGGGCTCCAATACCGATGCGCCCCTCGTTCAGCGTCTCAATCGCAATCTTGTACCCCTTGCCGGGTTCGCCGAGCACATTTTCCGCAGGCACGCGGCAATCTTCCAGAATCAATTCACAGGTTGAGGAGGCGCGGATGCCGAGCTTGTCCTCTTTTTTGCCGACAGTGAATCCGGGAAAACTCTTCTCCACTAAAAAGGCCGTGATGCCCTTATATCCCGCCACCGGATCGAGCGTTGCAAAGATGATGAAGAGTCCGGCTTCCTTGGCATTCGTGATCCACAGTTTCTGGCCATTCAGAATGTAGTCGTCTCCGCGCTTATCTGCGCGCGCCTGCAACCCAAAGGCGTCGGACCCGGAAGCGGCTTCGCTCAAGGCGTAGGCCCCGACCATCTTGGAAGCCATGCGCGGCAGAAAGCGCTTTTTCTGCTCGGGTGTTCCCCAACGCAGCATAGCATTCACACATAACGTGTTTTGCACATCGACCAGTACGCCAACCGACGGATCGATTGCGGATATCTCTTCGACAGCAAGAATAGCTTCGAAGAATGATCCTCCTGAACCACCAAATTCCAGGGGAATTTCAATTCCCATCAGCCCCAAATTGAACAACTGCTGCAACAAATCAGGTGAGAAATGCTGCTTCTCGTCCATCTCCCGCACCAAAGGACCTATGACCTGCTGCGAAAACTCACGTACAGTCGAGCGGAAGAGCTGCTCGTCCTCATTCAAATGGGTGAGCGGAAGGGGCACCGAAGCGGCAACGGTTTCAGGCGTCATGGAATCCCTCAAACGGTATGAAAACCGTTGAGTGTAGCACCTGGAGCGGCATCGGGACAGCACTCCTTGTCAGAGACAAGCCACCGAGAGGACCTCTATGTCAAAACCAGAGAAGATGTGTCCTATTTGGCCCTGTTCTAGAGATCGCCGTTCCCTGATGGTCGCGTCGACTTGAACGTTCTGGCTCGAGATACGGCATCTCTGGTTTTGCTTTAGTGATGGGGGAACGGAGTATCCCAGTGATAGATCAGTTCAAGATAGCCGAGTTGTCCCGTCTGGCCGGCAGGATAGATCTTGCTGACGACCGTCCTCCCCCACGCATGTCCGTAATATAGGTTAACGTCCAGATTTGAAGTGGCATGCCAATCCGAGCTGATATCGGCAAGGCTGTTGAAGGACGAAAAGCCATTACTAGGCCGTCCCGTGAATCCAAAGACCTTGTTATCGAAAGCTCCGCCTCCCTGGTACCAAAGATCTTTATTCGAAGTAAGCTGCAGCCAATGCAGATCGCTGCGCAACTCCCACTTCTTCAAGGGACGGTCAACGATTTGTATGAAGCCGTCCTTCAAATTCATTAGGTTGTAGATAGGGGTTCTTGCATAGACGCGCGGAGTAGGCAATATCTCAAAAAATGTGCCGTGCGTGTTATCGTTCGGGTTGTTGTCGCCACTGCTCCGCCACCAGCCGCCACGCAGCCACGGCGTGCTGGGAATGTGAAGGAACTGGTACCCGCCTTCGACAGTGCCGGCACCGGCGCGATGATTCTGCGGTCCCCACCGCCCATTTTGCAGCGCACCCCAGGCAACAAAGTCGAATTGCCCGGAACCGGCCGGAATAGCGGTGGTAAAGTTGCCGCCATACGTGCCTATCCTGATATTGGCGTGATCTGTTTGGCGCACCGGAAGCGGCCGGTTGTCTGTCTTTGTCAGGCCAGTGCGGCCATCGTGATACCCAATGGCAAATACACGCCACAGTATGTGGTCTTGCCAGTCAGATTTGGTGTACGCCAGATACTGGGTATCGACATTTATCCAGGGATTGCCATTCATGTTGAACACGCCCTGATCGGCGCGGCCAGCCATGAAGGTCAAGTCCCAGGTGCCTTCGCCGTAGTGAGCGTCGACTTCATCAAAACTGCGTTGCGCGTTGGTGAAACCGAAATTGCCAATCAGCCGTTGTGCCACGCGGTTCGGCTGGATCCAGGCCAGCGTGGGATTTTTCGGTTTTGTTTCCATGCCTTCGACAAATTCGACACGCCCCAGCCGGATGTTCTTGTCCGAGGTGGCGTCATATCGAACGAAACCCTGCTTGAGAAATGCCGCAACTGGCCATGAGTTGTTGCCATTTGACGCGTAATAGGTGGCACCGAGGCCGAGCTGGCCTTGTGCGGTGTTAGAGCTTACCGAGTGACTCGGCGCGTTGAGGATTGTAGGCTGGGTTATCTCCACCTTCCAGTCCCAACGGGCGAGGCTTTGTGAAAGTCCAAAGCGCAGCAAAGACTCGCCGTAGCCATAAGAGTTATCGTAAGGGGGCGCCTCATACCAACTCCAGCCGATTCCACGCGCACGCTCATACACAAAGAGTGTCACAGGGTGACCGCTGGCGGCCCCCTTTGGGGGCTGGGGCTGCGAGGTCTGGCCTGACAAAGATAAAGCGCCTGCAGCTGACAACAAGACCAATGAGCAAATCAAACTGCGCAAACTTACCTCCAAAGTGGTTCGTTCAACTCTGCCAGACTCGTTTCCCGGCTTGTATATCCTTAAATACCCCTAGATTCGCTCCCTTGCATTTGCACATCTCACCTGTCTCTCAGGGGTGAGGGGCAGCCGGGAAGAGAAGCAAGTTTTCCAAGCATGGGTTGGAGCAAAGATGACGGCACGGAGCGGGGACGGTCAACCAACCAAAGGTTGAACTTTATCTCCACCCGCGCCTAGCCGAACCGCGCGAGACAAGGATCGTCGGGAAAAGCCAACCGAAAGTTTGAGATAATAATCCATCGTTCGACCGAAGACGGTCGAGCTGGCGATTAAGTAACGTTAGGAGTGTTTTCGACGGGTATCTAATCGATCGAAGGTGAGTATCTATGGCCGCGTCCAATCCTAGCATCCCCCATATCGCGCTTGCTTCCACCTCGGGCCAGAGTCTTTACGACAAGCTGAATTCTCAGTGGCATGAGCGGGCGTTGCTGGCGTTCATGGCAATCGTGCTCGCGCACTGGGGTGAACATCTGGTGCAGGCTTACCAGATCTGGGTGATGGGCTGGCCGCGTCCGAAGGCAAATGGCATTCTCGGTCTATGGTATCCATGGCTAATCAAATCCGAAGTGCTCCACTATTCTTATGCCCTGATCATGCTCATCGGGATATGGGTGCTCCGCAAAGGATTTACTGGTCTTAGCCGCAAATGGTGGACCGTGGCCCTCGTCATCCAATTCTGGCATCACATCGAGCACCTACTGTTGATCACACAAGCATCGGTGCTCCATCACAATTTCTGGGGTAAGCCAGTGCCGGTGAGCGTTCTGCAGCTGATATTTCCACGAGTGGAACTCCACCTCTTCTATAACTCGGTCGTCTTCATTCCGATGGTCATTGGCATGTACTACCACATGTTCCCTCCCAAAGGAGAAGCGCAGCAGGCAACCTGCACCTGCTCCTGGCGTAAGGACGAAGCGGAGGAAGACACGAGCTACGCCGCCTGATTCTTACGTTCACTTGCCGGTTGTGGTGGGGGGTATGGATTCGATGACAGGACGTATCGCCGGGGGCCGCCGCGTGGCGGCCCCTTGGGTTTGTAGAGGGCTTCTTGCCTTGGTCTGTATGGGAACTCTGGCAGCAACCGCGTGTCATCGGGCTTTCGATGGCGCGTCAGATATTTCGGTACGGCACCAGATTACTCCGCAGCCAATACGTATAGGTCCGGCTACGGTTGCAGTGCAGCTCGCCGATGGGGCAAAGCCCGTCACCGACGCCACTATCATGGTAGAGGCGGATATGTCTCACCCTGGGATGAGTCCCGTTTTCGGGCCTGCGAACGAGATGGCGCCTGGCAGATATCAGGCGCATATCAACTTCAACATGGGCGGCGACTGGGTGGTGCTGCTTCACATCAAGCTCGCCGATGGACGGAAGATCGAGCGCCAGGTGGACGTGAGAGGCGTCCGAACCAATTAACGAATTGTCAGCAACCTTCTCCAATTCGTCTCCGCCTGACGATCTCAACGACGATTTCGTGGAAGCCCCGCTGTTCGATGTGCTGCTTATTCCAGTGATCGGCCGATTTCTGATATGGCAGCACTCGCGCACGCTACTGCAGATTCCGCTATTTCTCGTCAGCGTCGTCATGATTCTGCACGGTCTCTTCGGGCCGTCGATCTCTCCGAAGAACCTGGCGACGGTGCTCACCTGGGTGCACTTTCGCGGAGCGCTAGTGCTGGTGATTCTCGTTGCGGGTAATTTCTTCTGCATGGCGTGCCCTTTCATGCTGGCGCGCAACGCCATGCGGCGGTGGGTCCATCCGCGCTTCACCTGGCCGCGCAGACTTCGCAACAAATGGATGGCGGTTGGGCTCTTCGCGCTCATCCTCTTCACGTATGAGCTGTTCGGTTTCTGGTCTTCGCCGTGGTTGACCGCATGGATTATCGCCGGCTACTTCCTCGCCATTCTGGTGATTGACGGCCTCTTCAAGCACGCGACATTCTGTAAGTTTGTCTGTCCGCTCGGCCAATTCAACTTTATTGCGTCCACAGTCTCACCTTTCGAAGTGGAAGTGCGTGATCAAGAAGTCTGTTCGGACTGTCACACAAAGGACTGTATTCGCGGCCGCAAGGCGCCGGATTCCAATCTCGTTACTGTCCAGCGCGGGTGCGAGCTTGCGCTCTTCCTGCCTGGCAAAGTCGGTAACATGGACTGCACTTTTTGTCTCGATTGTGTTCACGCTTGTCCTCACGACAACATCGGCATCCTAAATCGTCTTCCCACCAGCGAACTGATAATTGATCCGCGTCGATCCGGAGTGGGCTATTTCTCGCGCCGCAAGGACATCGCAGCTCTTGTGCTCATCTTCTGCTTCGGCGCTCTGATGAATGCGTTCGGCATGGTCAGTCCGGTGTACGCGGTCGAGAGCTGGGTGGGCCATCTGCTGCATGTCAGAAGTGAAGCGCCAGTGCTCGCAGTGCTCTTCATGAGCTTCCTCGTCGTCGAGCCTGCCATTTTGCTTGGATCCGCAGCTTGGATCACGCGCGCCTGGGCTGGAGTACAACGCGGATGGTTGCCACTCATCATCCATTACACATATGCGCTTGTGCCGCTGGGTTTTGGCATGTGGCTGGCGCATTACGGATTCCATTTTCTTACCGGTCTATACACGATTGTTCCGGTGACTCAGAACGCTGTCGCAAGCCTCGGCTGGCCTATCCTGGGCGATCCACGCTGGACCCTGGTTGGCGTCCCAAAATACATTGTGGAACCGCTGGAATTCGGGTTTCTCCTAGTGGGGCTGGCTGGGTCGCTGCTGATCGTCTGGCGTCTTGCACAGGAAGACGCTGAAGAGCACCCTATTCGCGCCTTCTTGCCTTGGGCCGCCGTCAGCGTTCTGCTGTTTCTGGCGTCAGTCTGGCTCATGACTCAACCTATGGACATGCGCGCTACGATGATGGCGGGATAAGACATGCGCGTTCGAATCCCAATCCGAATGACGATGGCGAAGATCAAGAACCAGTTCAGACCTATGCATGTGTGGCGCATTCCGCTGATTGCCGCACTGCTTGCAATCTGCGGAAGCGCGCCGGCATGGGCGCATCTTGGGCCACCATATCCCATCATGCAAGACCGCAAAGTAGGACCATTTACAGTTTCGGTGTGGAGTAACCCCGACGTGGGCATCGGTAGTTTTTTCGTTGTGATCGATCCGCCAAAGGGAGGCTCTGTTCCCAGTGACATGAAAGTTCAAATCGCTGTTCAGCCCATGAGTGGACGGCTGCCGGAGCAGAGGTACGACGCATGGCGTGAGAGGCTTCGTGACCGGGTAGAGTTCAAAACCGACGTTCCGTTTGATAAAGAAGAAGAGTGGAGAGTTCGAGTTCTGCTTATGAGCTCACAGGTGAGCGGCGAAACAGACTCGACCGTGCAAGTGACTCCGCCGGGACTTGGCCGCTGGGATCTTCTGCTCTTCTCACTTCCCTTCCTGGGCGTCGGGGTGTTGTGGTTCAAGGCGATTGCCACCAAACGGGAAAACAGAAGAAGGGCGCAACGAAGAAAGGCTCAGAAAAACGTGGCCTGTTGAACAATTACGCGGACACCGCGAATTCACTGCCGGGTTCTATTGCGGTATGTTCAAAAGAGCCTCCGAAATAGAGATCGCATGAGAATCCACGGATCCAACAGTCCCGAGATAGACCATGGCCGGCAAGCGAGTCAACTATTCTGGTCGTTCACTTGCCTGCTGGCTTCTGCGGCGCTGATCGCAGTGGGATGTCATTCCGGCAGCAAGCTTCCGGATAAATCGTCTCAAGCCTATGCTGACTTCGTTTCGGCTTTCTATGTCGGCCTCGCGGCGCTCCAGGTGGGTGACGATGTTCGCGCGGAACGTGAACACGCTCGGGCGACGCAGATTGTTCCCGGAGAGCCTGCAGCCTGGTCGAATTGGGGTGTGCTAGCGCTGCGCCAAAGGAATTTTGATCCGGCCGAACAAAGACTGGAGCGGGCACGGGCTCTGGCTCCCAAGAATGATGCGATCTACTACCTTTTGGGGCTGGTTGAATCCGGCAGGGGAAATTCCGTGGATGCCATAGCCCACTTCAGTAAAGCTGTAGAGATTAATCCGAATAACCTGATCGCGACGTATCGGCTTGCCGAAGAGATTGAGCGGCAGGGTGATGTCAATAGCGACATTCAGTTTCAGAAGTTGATGCAGCGAATCGTCGACGCGCAGCCGGACAACGTGGCTGCTTTGCTGGAGCTAAGCCGCGTGGCTGCAAAGCGTGGTGACGCCGCTGCACTGAAACAATCCGTGGCTCGTATTCAAGCGCAGTCGAAGGCTTGGCCCGCGGAAGTGCAGGAACAACTCGCTGCTCTGGAGGCAGCGGCGGCGGGGCCGGACCCTCACGCGGCAGCAATGCGAACGAACTTTCTGCGAAATGTACTGATGCGGGTTCCGGATTTTCGCCAAAGCCTGGCAGCGATCAAACCTCCGCCTGGGGATGAGGCGCAGCCATTCACACATTTTCTGCTATTGGAGAGCCCTGTGTTCTCGCCCGCTCCGGCAGACGTAGCAATGACATTCGATGTCGAGCCGCCGGTTAACTCTGACAAGACCGAAGACCAGACACAGTGGAATTGGATCGGGGCCATCTCGCTGAGTGGCACAGGCCCGGCTATCGTTGCAAAAGCAAATGGAAGCATGGTGCAACTTGCGACCGGTGCTAAGTTTCCCTTTCCCGGTGGCGCGTCCAAAACTCCCCCTCTGCCGGAAGGAATCGTTCCAACCGACTTCAACTACGACTTCAAGACTGACCTGGTACTGGCGGGCGCGGGCGGAGTGCGGTTCTTCCGGCAGGATAAGTCCGATACTTTCACTGA
This sequence comes from uncultured Acidobacteriaceae bacterium, assembly GCA_964453815.1. GTDB lineage: Bacteria > Acidobacteriota > Terriglobia > Terriglobales > Acidobacteriaceae > Silvibacterium. Next base: position 8,669 of record CAYVSQ010000372.1, read on the forward strand.
CGTAACGGAGCAGACCAAGCTCCCTGCATCTGTTGTGAACGGCCATTACACCGGCGGCTGGGCCGTCGATATAGAAGCGGATGGTGATCTCGACATCGTGCTTGGCTCCAGAGATGGTGTGCCGACAGTCCTCAGAAACAACGGGGATAACACATTCACGCCGATCCACCCTTTCACTGGAGTTTCCGGCGTGCGGGAATTTGTGTGGGCCGACCTGAACGGAGACGGCAATCCTGATGCTGCATTCATCGACGGCTCTGGAAAGCTTCATGTCTTCAGCAATCAGCGATCGGGGCGATTCAGCGAAATGCCCGCCCCTCCTGTCCTGGGGCAGGTTAAAGCGATCACAGCTGCCGACGCGAGTCACAATGGCATTCTCGATCTGTTGGCGCTGCAGGCCGACGGTGCGATCCTGCGGCTGGCTGTAAATAGCGATGGACAAAGCTGGGAAAGAGGCGAAGTTGCAAGTGTTCCCGATGCTGCGAACTTTCTTGCCGGCGACGTACGCCTGCGTGCCGCCGATTTAGACAACAACGGAGCGATCGATCTTTTGCTGGGGCGCGTCACACCGCCGGCAGACGGCAAATCTCCAGGTGCCCTGGTGTGGCTCGGCGATGATAAAGGCACCTTTGTCGCAACCGGCAACGCGGTTGGTCCGGCGATGGTATTCGATGCTGCCGACTTGAACGCCGATGGGCGGCTGGATTTGCTCGGACTCTCGGCTGATGGTCAGGCGATGCTTGCTGCGAATCGGGGCACGAAGAACTACCACTGGCAAATCATTCGTCCGCGCGCGAAACAGGCTACGGGCGATCAGCGCATCAACTCTTTCGGAGTTGGCGGCGAGATTGAGATCCGGTCTGGGCTGCTGGTGCAAATGCAGCCGATCACCGGCCCTCAGATGCACTTCGGATTGGGCCAGCAAACTGGCGTGGACGTAGCGCGAATCCTATGGCCGAACGGCTCGGTGCGTGCCGAATTCGCTCTGAAGGCCGACCAGGAGGTCGTGACCGAACAGCGCTTGAAGGGCTCTTGCCCGTTTCTGTTCGCATACAACGGCAAAGATATGAAATTTGTGAAGGATGCTATTCCGTGGGGATCCGCGATCGGTCTGCGCATCAACTCCCTGGGCACCGCCAGCATCGGAGCAACTGAAGAGTGGTACAAGATCGGCCACGATGAGCTTGCACCACACGACGGATACTATGACCTGCGAATTACCGGGGAGCTGTGGGAGACCTACTACTACGACTATCTCACGCTGATGGCTGTCGACCACCCGGCTGGAACGGAAATTTTCACGGACGAGCGCTTTGCTGTTCCCGCGATAAAGCCGAAAGTCATTGCGGTCGCCACTCCTCATAAGATCGTCCGCGCAATCGACGACAATGGCCAGGATGTGACAAACATTGTACGCGACCTCGACAATCGATACCTCGATACCTTTGGACGTGGCCAGTACCAGGGCGTCACACGCGATCACTATGTTGAAGTAGATCTCGGCGACGCCGCGCCTGTGAAGGGTCCGCTGTACCTAATTGCCAAAGGCTGGTTACATCCGTCGGACTCCTCTATCAACGTGGCAATCAGCCAAGGCCAGCATGAACAGGCGCGCGCCCTAAGCCTCGAAGTTTCCGATGGACATGGCGGCTGGGTTGTCGCTGAGCCCAATCTCGGCTTTCCAGCGGGTAGAAAGAAGATCTGCCTGTTCGATCTCACCAACGTATTTCGTCCGGGAACGTCTCATAAGGTTCGGCTCAGAACAAACCTCGAAATCTACTGGGATTCGATTGAATGGGCACAGGGACAGCCGGAGGCCAACTTGAAGATCACCCGGTTAGCCCCATCAATGGCAGATCTGCATTATCGGGGCTACTCGGTCATTCATCAGGCAAACGACTCTTCCCCCGAAATTCCTAACTACAACCATCTCTCGGGAACGAAGCAGCCGTGGCGCGACCTCGAAGGCTATTACACGAGATATGGTGACGTTCGCGCGTTGCTCCGTGGAGTCGATGACCGTTATGTGATCATGAACGCCGGCGATGAGATCTCGTTGCGTTTTCCCGCGCTGCCGGAGCCGCCCGGGGGATGGGTTCGCGATTATGTAATCGCCGGTGATGGCTGGATTAAGGACGGTGACTATAACTCGACTTACTCGAGGACGGTGCTGCCTCTGCCACATCACGATAGAAAGCAATACGATACGCCGCCCGGCAGACTTGAAGAGGAGTGGGTATACCGTCACCATCCCGAGGATTGGCAGACCTATCAAACCCGGTACATAACACCGGAAGTTTTTAAAAATGCATTACGCAGTAAGGCGGATAGATGAAACGCGGTCCTGTTGCACGAATTTTGCTGAGTATTTTCTTTGTCGCCTTGTTGGCTACTCCTATTGTTGTCCGGCGGGTGTCCGCCGGGCGCGCGTCGACCAAAATAAAGCTCGACGCGAATGCGGCTCTGGCCCGTCATAGCTTCTATCTGCAGGACGTGTCTCGTACGGCTGGCATAAATTTTGTCCACCAGGCGCCAACGCTTGATGCAAAGCTCGATGGTATTATGCCGCAGGTCGCGTCTATGGGTGCTTCGGTATCCATTGTGGATTTCGATCGCGACGGTTGGCCGGATATCTACGTCACCAATAGCAAGGAGGGCAGTAAAAACGCCCTCTATCGCAACATGCATGACGGCACCTTTAAAGACGTAGCGTCTGAGCTGGGCATCGCCGACGTCAACCAACCCGGCACTGGAGTCTCCATGGGGGGCGTATGGGGTGATTACGACAATGATGGCTATGAAGACCTCTATCTCATCAAGTGGGGTCGCCCCGAGCTTTATCACAACGACCACGGTCATGGATTCACCCGCGTAAGTGAGCAAGCTGGCCTGCCTCCGTGGATCAATGCCAACACCGCCGTCTGGTTCGATTATGACGGCGACGGGCTGCTCGATCTGTTTGTCGGCGGCTACTATTCCGAGGACCTCGACCTCTGGCATCTCAACACTACTCGCATCATGCCCGACAGTTTTGAGTACGCGAAAAACGGCGGTCGCAAATACCTCTTTCACAATCTTGGCAATGGCAAGTTTGAAGAAGTAAGTGCCAAACTAGGGATCAACAGCCGCCGTTGGGCATTGGCCGCGTCTGCTGCAGACTTGCGTGGCACTGGCCATCCGGACTTGTTCATTGCGAATGACTATGGTGTATCCGAACTTTATCTGAACGATGGCAAGCAGTTTCGTGAAGCGGGTGAACAAACTGGCGTCGGCTTTGCGCCTAAGAGCGGCATGAATGTAGCCTTCGGCGATATCCTCAATCAGGGCAGATATTCGGTGTATGTATCCAACATCTCCGAAGAGGGAGTTTTGATTCAGGGGAATAACCTCTGGGTTCCGAAGGATGGAACGGCGAGCGACGGCCTCAAGTTTGAAAACCTCGCGCGTGATCTTGGCGTCGAATTGGGAGGGTGGAGCTTCGGTGCACAGTTCGGCGACCTGAACAATGATGGCACGCTCGATCTTTATCTCACGAATGGTTATGTTTCACTGGATCGAAACCGCAGTTATTGGTACGACTTCTCTAAAGTATCGGGGGGCAACAGCACCATTATCGGGGATGCGAAGAACTGGCCGGCGATGGATGGGCGCAGCCTCTCTGGATATCAGCAGAAACATGTGTGGATGAATGATGGAGCTGGAAAGTTCGTCGATGTTGCGCAGGCAGTCGGGGTAACGGATACGTACGACGGTCGTGCGGTGGCGATGGCGGACTTATGGAATCGCGGCGCGCTGGATGTAGTGGTCGCCAACCAGCGCGGACCGTTGCTGCTGTATAAGAATACCGTGTCACCGGACAACAAGTGGATCGAGTTTGACCTGGAGGGAACGAAGAGCAACCGTAGCGCTATTGGGGCTGAGGTCACTCTCTTCTGGAACGGAAAAAAACAGGTACAGGAAGTTTCAGGCGGAAGTGGATTTTCGGCGCAGAATCAACGGCGGCTTCACTTTGGATTAGGTAATTATCCACAGATCGAAAAAGCTGTGATTCGCTGGCCATCGGGAACCATCCAGACGATCGACGAGCCTGCGCCGAATCAGCTCCATGAAGTGAAGGAGCCGGAATGAGCCAGCAAGTAATCGCGCCGCAGACGCCTCCACCCGTTGGCGCGACAACGGGATGGAAGAGCTGGCTTAATCTTGAAAACCGCTTCGTCCCTCCGGTTTTCATCACTCTGATCCTACTGGTGGGTCATCTGTCTTTCGGTATGCTCGAGAGCTACCAGAAGACGCTCCTTGCGATCGTTGTTAGTATCTTGGCGGAGTTGGTTCTGGGCCGTATTTTTCTCGGCAAATGGCCACATCTGGCGAGTGCTTATATTACCGGCATCAGTGTGGGCATTCTAATACGGTCTCCTGCATTCTGGCCGTTTGCTCTGTGCAGCCTTATCTCTATCACCTCGAAATATGTTCTGCGTGTCAAAGGACGCCATATCTGGAACCCTTCCAATTTCGGTGTCTCCGTTCTCCTTTTTCTAGCAGGCGACATCGTAGCGAGCCTAAGCATTCAATGGGGAAATTTCCTGCTGCCAATGATCGTCATCTGGGCTTTAGGGTCGGTGATCATCTGGCGCTTGCGGCGTTTCCATATCACCGGAACCTATGTTGTTTCGTTCCTGTTGTTTGCTTTCCTCAGAGCGTGGATGACAGGAAATCCATGGCAATCGGAAATTGCGCCAATTACGGGACCCGAGTATCAGCTCTTTATCTTTTTCATGATCACTGATCCGAAGACCACGGTCCGGGGCAAGATGGGGCAATGCCTTGTCGCGTTCTCAGTAGCGGCAGTCGAAATGGTGATGCGGTTGAACCAGGTTGTTTACGCCCCGTTCTATGCACTGTTCCTGGTCGGACCGACTGCGCTTCTGATTGAGATGTGGATACAGTCCCGCCGACAGAGGGCCCTGAGCGCGGTTGCATGAACGCAACTACTAGATATGTTGTGCCTGAAAGAAAATCTTGAAAATCATGACGCATCGAATTACCTTCATTAGCTTTCTTGTACTTCTCCTCGCGACTGCTGGATGCAAACAGAAATCTTCCGAACCCCACGCTGTTCTTCCGCCATCCGAAACTCATCCCGCTCCTACCTCAGCACCATTATCCTCGTCACCAGCGCAGGCCGAACCCGTCAATGCCAGACCTTCCGGCCCTATCCAATTCACGGATGTGACCGCTCAGGCCGGGATCAAATTCAAACACAACAGCGGAGCATTCGGTAAGAAGTTGCTGCCGGAGACCATGGGCAGCGGCGCATGCTTCATCGACTATGACAATGATGGATGGCAGGACATCCTGATCGTCAATTCGATGGATTGGCCTGATCATAAATCTCATAACTCGTACCCTGCGCTCTACCACAACAACCATGATGGAACCTTTACGGATGTAACACGCGAGGCCGGACTTGCGGTTGAGATCTATGGGATGGGCTGCGCCGTCGGCGACTTCGACAACGACGGTCTCGATGATGTGTATATCACTGCGGTGGGCAGCAATCACCTCTTTCGTAATTTAGGCAACCGCAAATTTGTTGACGTGACAGCCAAGGCTGGCGTGAGCGACTCTGGATTCTCAACCAGCGCGATATGGTTCGACTACGACAACGATGGCAAACTAGATCTCTTCGTTTCACATTATGTGGACTGGTCTATTGCGACAGATCAATATTGTTCGCTCGATAACAAGAGCAAATCCTATTGCACGCCCCAGCTTTACAAAGGCCAGAGCGCCACACTCTTTCATAACAAAGGGAACGGTGTCTTCGAAAACGTAACGAAGCACGCTGGTCTTTATGATCCGACGGGCAAATCGTTGGGCATCGCCATGCTCGACTTTGACGACGACGGGTGGATGGATCTTTTTGTCGCAAATGACACGCAGCCCAACAAGCTTTACCGCAACAATCACGATGGCACCTTTACCGACATGGCGGTCATCGCAGGCGTGGCCTATGGCGAATCCGGCACGATGCGAGCGGGCATGGGAGCCGATGCAGGAGACTTCGATCATTCTGGACGCCAGGGACTGCTCGTCGGCAACTTCACCAACGAGGGGCTGGCGCTCTACCGCAACGACGGCTCAGGCCTGTTCAGCGATGAATCGATTTCTTCCGGCATTAATGTTGCTTCTCTGAAGTCTCTGACATTCGGTGCCCTCTTCATGGACTACGACCTCGACGGTTGGCCAGATATCTTCGCCGCGAACGGTCACGTGGCCGACGATATCAGCGTCCTGCAGCCGACCCTCAGGTACGAGCAGGCGCCGCTCATGTTTCGTAACAAGGGCAACGGCAAGTTCGAGGATGTGACTGGGCGGCTGGGTCCTACTCTGCAGGGGGCAGTCGTGGGTCGCGGCGCAGCTTATGGCGACTTCGACAACGACGGCGATCTCGATCTGCTGCTCACGACGAACAATGGTCCTGCGCGGTTGCTTCGGAACGACAATGCCAATCAGAACGACATGCTTCGCATCAAGACGATCGGCACCCTGTCTAACCGGGATGGCATCGGGGCCAAAATTACATTGAAGACGAACAAGGGTATACGTCAATTTGCCGTGGTGAAGAGCGGCTCCAGCTATCTCTCCCAGAGTGAGCTGCCAGTTACCTTCGGCCTGGGCAAACCGGAAGAGGGAAAGTCGGTCGGTCTCCAAATACAATGGCCCAGCGGAAAGAAAGACTCTATACCCAACATCAAGCCGAACCAGTTCATCACGGTACAGGAGGGTAAAGGCATGGTTTCGGCGCAGCCGATCGCGTTTACACCGCCGCGACCGGCCACTCCATAACAGGCACGGGCCCTCCCCTCGTTTTTGACAAGTCCATGATTCGGCGAGGGTTGCGAACCTTAACCTTGACAAGTGCGTGAACCTATTTAACTTATTTCACTTGCTTTGATTCTAAAGAGTTTAATTTGAGTCGATTGCCCGAATTTAGATCCTTGCCTCGATCATCACGCACATCATTCATAATACTGTAATTATTCAGATATCACAGATTCTAAATTGGTTACGGGAGGCTATCTATCACCTTGCTGATTGAATAAAAAGCCCGACTGTGATGACAGCCGGGTCTTTTCACCCCAGCTTCATATTGTGTCGGCTGAAGGGGAAATAATCGGCCAACTATTTGGTGAGGAAAAGACACGGGACCATCCCCAGCTAATCGAAGCCGGAATCTCTTAGGCTGGAACGTACACTCATCGGGCGGACAAGACACCGCCACTTTTGCACATTTGCATACGTCTTAACAATGGAAGACTGCTCCCAGGAGCATCCTAGAGTTTGAGGGACTGTCATGACACCGCAAGAAAGCTCGATGCTTGAAGATCTGGTTCGTAAGGTAGAGGAAACAGAGCTGACGGAGAAAGATCCCGAAGCTGAACAACTACTCCAAGAGGGCTTGGGCCGCGATCCCGACGCGATTTACAAATTGGCCCAGACGGTTCTGGTGCAGAATCTCGCGTTGAACCAGGCGCGCACGCAGATCCAGCAGATGCAACAGACTCAACAGCAGGCACAGCCCGCGCGTGCCACGAGCTTTCTCGGTGGCCTGCTTGGCCATCGTGATCCGGCTCCGCCTGCGCCGCAGCCGCAATACCAGCAAGTGCCTTATCAGCAGGCGCCAGCCTATCAGGCTCCTCCGCAGTATGCGACTGCTCCACCTTATGCTGCACCGGGTCCCAGTCCTGCCGGAAGCTTCCTGCGCAGCGCCGCTACTACGGCAGCAGGTGTTGCCGCTGGTGCGCTGGCGTTCGAAGGCATCGAATCTCTCATGCACGGATTCGGTCACGGAGGCGGCGGAAGTTGGGGCGGCGGTTTTGGTTCCGGCGCGCCTCCCGTAGAAGAGACGGTGGTCAACAACTATTACGACGACCCGCAGCGAGCTGGCGGCCTTGGCGAACATTCTGAGCACGAGGCTTCATTCAGCGATCGGCCCGAAGGCCATGAGGGCCGCGCGGGCCTGGAGGACGCAAGCTACCAGCCTGACACCGATTCGAGCTCATTCGACGACTCGCCAACCGATGACTTCGACAGCAATCTCGGTGGTGACGACTTCGGGGATAACGGAGACGACTCGAATTTTGCCTAGCGATCTTCTGATTTTGGTTGTTTCAGCGAGTCAATAGATTCAGCCTCGCTCATTGCAACTGAAAGCCACAGCGCTTCAGGAGTTCTATTACTTCGCTCTGGCTCGCCTCGACCTTCCGCGCGGAGCTAACCAGGTCTTCAGGATCGACCGGGTACCAGTTGCGGCGATCGGGATTGCCAAGGCCTGCGACATTGAACGGCTCGATTACCCGGAGAATGTCTTGCGCTAACTCGTCTGATTCCTGCTTTGTGCGAAGGTGTCTTGCGCGCTCGCAAAGCCGAACACACGCAGGCCCAAAGTGCGGATGGTCGTACAAGAGGAAGGATGGCGCGAGACGGGGTTTCTCTAGTCGCCGCGCTGTCTCTGAAAAGCTGGCGGCTGAAAAATAAAGCAGCGACAGAGATACAAATACCGGAAAATTACTCATGTTTGCATAAAGACTCGCGATCAGACGCGCTGTGGCGAGCAGTTCGCCCTCTGTCTGCGCGGCGTACGTCTGAAGTTGCGTTGCGAAGCGCTCGGTGCCCCAGTCCTGTTCGAAGATTTGGGTGAGACGGGCGATGCCGAGCAGAGTGAGCGGAAATCCGGTGGAGAGCAGCGGATCAACGAAACCTGCTGCTGACGGCAATAAGGCCCACATGTCGCTGGCGATTGAGGCACTACGGAAGCCAAGGCGGGGAATGTGCGTGAAGGGGCGCTCGGCCTTTGCCGCTGCGAACTGGGACTGCAGTACTGGAATGCTACCGAGGATTCGATCCCAGGCTTCTGCGCCTTTGGTGAGCTTTAGTTTTTTGGCAAGCGCATCGGTTGCGGCGATGCCGGCGCTTGTCATTCCGTTATTGAATTGCAGAACCCAGATCCATCCTCCATCGAAGACGTGATGGACTGCGGCGTCGTCGACAGGATAAGGCAGCGACTGGCCGTCGGGCATTGGATACAGGTCTTCTATCCGTCGAACACCGAAGAAATGGCTGTAGAGAGCCTGTGTGGCAGGAAAATCGGGCAGATTCAATTCTTGCAAACTCAATGCACGGTGCAGGAATCCGCGTGGTCCCGAAGCGTCGACGACGAATTGCGCGGTGATGCTGATATCGCTGCTGTGCCGCGTGCCGTCGAGCTTTATCTCAGTGTCGGACTGAGTCAGGCAGGTCAGCTGGACTTCATCCAGATAATCTATCCCAAGCTTTTGGGTTTCGCGGGCAAGAAAGAAGTCGAAGTCGGCGCGATACCAGTGCGTATCCGATATTTCATCGTGCGGGCTCGCGGCCACGAGGAGCTGCTCGCCGCGATCGGGCTGAGAGTATCGCGGCTTGTCCAGATCGTGATGGTAGAAGGTGAAGCCTCGCTTCAACCCGCAGGCGATTTCCGGATGAGTCCTTTGCCAGGTGCCCCACTTTACTAACGGCCTCACAGAGGGCAGGTCATAGCGAGTGGTCAGCTCTTCGAGAAGCAGGTTGGTGATGGGCGTTGAGGACTCTCCAATGACGACGCGGGGATGGCGGCCTCTTTCCAGCAGAACAACAGATCTTCCCAAGCGGTGCGCGATCATGGCCAGGAGCGAGCCAGCGAATCCCGAGCCTACGATGGCGATGTCGTATCGAGCAGTCAATTGTCTCCTCCGCAATGCGGGCAGGAGACTGGTTCGGAGATAGACTGCTGGAGGTTCATAGAGCGCAGGCGCGCGATCCGGGAGGGATAGCAGTGAGGGCACTCGGTTGGCGGGTTTCCATCCCACAAGTCGGCAAAGACTCTGCCACGATTGAGGCTGATCCCGTAGGCTACGGCAGCTTCCAGCGTTGCCAGGCGTGGCTGCGAGAAGTCCCCAAGATTCGCTAACTCTTCGAGCGCTCCGTTTCCTGGACGAGTGGGAATGAGGGTCGCCGCAGTGGCACCGCAAGCGAAGGCGAAATCGAGAGAGCGCTCGGCCCAATACAGCGCTTCTTGCTGCCGCATGAAGGGAGGCTTCACCAGGATGAAGACACGCAGATCGATATTGTGTTCGCGCAGACGGGAAGCCGCCGTGGCGAACTGATCGCTGGTCATTCCTTTATTCAGCCGTTCGAGGATTTCAGGATGGACAGTTTCGAGGCCCATTGCGACTTCCAGCCGGCCGGTCAACTGGTCGTTGAATCGGAAGCAGCTTTCGCTGACCAATGCGGGATGGCATTCCACGATAACTCGTTCGAATGAGGCTACCCGACTCAGGATGGCCGGATGGTCTTGCATGGGAATGGCCCGCGTATCGAAGAAGCTGCCGCTGTTGTAGAGCTTGATATGACGCACGGGTAAAAGGTGTTCGAGGGCGTAGTCGATCTGGGAGGGGATGGCTCCCGGCACGGTCTCGGTCAGCGTGTTTTTCCAGAGATCGCACATCAGGCATCGCCATGGGCATTCGCGATTGGTGAGGAAGACCGTGGCCACTGAGACGATTTCTCCATCTGCTGAGCATTCGTCTTCCACGAAGAAGGCGTAGGGCTGTGAAGGGTCGAGAGCATTTCGCACGGGACGGCGTGCAAGGATCCACACGTCGCGGTCCATGCGAGTCTTTGGATACAAAGACGGAGGATAGGAAGACGGCAACGAGGTTCTCATTCCCGCGTCACTCATTCCCCACGTCTCCCATTCCCACGTCTCTCATTCATAGATCGACAGGAATTGCCTCCGGTACTCGACTTCGCGGTATGGAAGGCGCGAATGCAGGGCATCCTCAGGCAGCGCACCATGCTGAAAGCGCCGCTTGGGAAAGACGGGCATGGACAAACCGGTGACGGCGGCCACGCCTCGCGAAACGATTTCACCTTTCAGTTCATATAGGCGGTCGACATCGTACTTCGTCAGGTCGATGAAGGGAATCGCCTCAGCAACAGCAATAACCCTCGGTTTGGTGTAAGGGCTGAAGCCTTTGAAGCCAAAATGATGGGCTGGAGCATAGGTGCGGGTGTAGGAGCGGCTCAGGCCGCCGCTGTAGGTGAGGGAGTGCTTGATCTTTCCGACGCCCCAGCCTTCCTGATAGAGCATCTGGTTATTGATGACGCTGCGAATGGTGAGCTCCGAATTCTCTTCGATGGGATAGTCTTTAAGATTTTCGTCGCCACCATCGCCATCTATCAGGTAGCGCCACTCCGGATAGCGTTCGCGGATTCCCCGGCAGAGAGCAATGGCCATGGTTGCCGACTCGATATCGAGGGGTTTGTAGTCTTCGGTGATGCGGATGGTGTCGCCTGCATCGAGCTCGGATACGTGGGCCTCGATCGGTTCGAGAAACAGCGAGAGCCCCAGGCGATCGAGAAAGGCGTGCGCCTGCTGGAGATCGGGCCCATCGCCGAGATCGAGTACAAATGCCTTCAATCGGGCGGGATTCATGCCGACCTTTCGCATGACGTAGTACGTCGTGAGGAAGACGCTACCGCTATCGATGCCGCCGGAAAAGCAGACGCCAATTGGTTGTTGCGCAGGAATAGTTTTTAGCCACTGCGAGATCTCTTCGGCGAGCGCAGAGATGTAGGTGCGGCCAATCTCATCAAGGTTAGCGGGCAGGGTTCCAGAAGTTGGATCAAAAAAACGAGCGTAAAGGGGATCGGGGTCGGGGCATCCGATGAGCTGGAGTTCTACGACGTAATGGGCCGGCACCATTCGCGTGTAACTGGGGTGAAATTGCCTATCCAGCCCCTCGGACTTGAGCCAGTCAAAAATGGTGTCGATACGATGAGCTACGACCAGTGCAGGGCCTTCAGAGCGCTTGGCCAGGAAATAGCGCATGGGCCGGTCAAGGGAGCGTGCCATTTTGACGGTCTTGCCTGACCGGGCAAGAAGAGCGAAGGAACCCTCTATTCCGCGCACGGCTTCCGGCGGCTGCTTTAGCAGGAGCCTGCGTGCTTCTTCAATGCTCAGGTTGTAGATCTGGTTTGCGTCGGGGTCTGTAAGGTCAACGACTCGTTCAACGTAGTGATCCACAATCAACCTCAAATTGCGTTTGTTGTGCTACCCCAGTCTACTCTGTGAAAACTCGTAAAATCATTCGCATCGAATCGACCCGGATACTGTGTCCGTCCGTGAACATTGATTCTCAAGATTGGACAGCGGCCGTCTTGCACTCGCCTCGTTACGACATGCCAATCTGATTGTCCTGCTTGAGCTTACGGATCATGTTCTGTAGCTTGGGCCTTGGTCCGCAAGTTGCTGATAACTCCACTGCTGAAGTGTAGGCTGATACACCGGGAGGCGGGGATGGCGCATTTTGAGCGGATTCGCGATGTGATTTCGGGGCCGTTTAGTTCGGACATTATGCGGCAGAGGACAGCGGCGGGCTGGCAACTGGTTTCGATCGAGTGGCGGCGGGAGCTGCCGGCGAACGAGGCTCCTTCCGAGGGCGCATTCAACGAAGAGATTCCCTATGGACTGCGCATCTCCGATGACTGCCAGCGACTGGAGGTCGATCCTCACGAGAACGCCGCGCTGGTGCTGATGATGGAGTTGCTGGTGCAGGATTTTCCCATTTCGAGCGTGGCCAGCGATCTGAACGAAAAGGGCTTCCGCACGCGCGCCGGAAAGCCATGGAATCCGGTGACAGTCTTTAACATGCTACCGCGGTTGATTGAGGTGGGGCCGAGGCTCTTCTCGACCGACGACTGGGAAGCACGACGGCAGAAGTTCGCGAGGTTTATCTAATTGCAGTTACGGCGCGTTGACCGCGACGGGGCGCGCGTCTGCATTCAGACCAAGGGCGCGGAGGATTGCGGGATCCGGCGTGATTTGGGAGCTACTGTGTTCCACGACACCGAAGTTGCCGCGGTAGTCCCACATGGCCCAGCCAATGTGATTTTCTTCGAGGGCGGAGCGGACATCGCCGATCCAGCGGGCGCGCGAGGCCGGGTCCGCCGTGTCACGGTAAGCCCCGAATTCGTTGCAGATGAGCGGAACCTTGCGTTCACCTGCCCAGGCAGCGGCGAAGGCAATCCGCGCCGAAATGGACTGGCGGCCCCATCCGCCGGTCCCGTAAAGAAACAGATTGTAGCGGGCGGGGTCGCTGGGAACGTTTTTCATCTGCGCGGCCAGCGTGTCCGGCGTCGCCGGATAGGGGATGTCCTTGAAAAAGACCCATTCGCTCGATCCCCAGGACGCTCCCTGGTGCGTGAACTGGTATGGCTCGTAGAAATGAAAGTTGTAGATCACGTTGGCGTCGCGCAGAGGTTCGAGCTGGAGTAGGTCGGGGAGGCTGGAATAGTTCGCGGCCGTGGCAATAATGGAGTGATCGGTGTCCACCCCGCGAATCGCCTCCACCACACGCGCCTGGACGCCCATCCAGCGATAGGGGTCCTGCACTTCGGGTTCATTCATCAGCTCAAAGAACACTTTGTCGGGATCGGTTTTGCTGAAGTGAGCGGCCAGAACGCGCCAGAGCAAGACGAAGTCGTCTACTCCGCGCTCAGTCGCCAAGTTGCGCTTGTAGTCGTCATTGGGAAATACGCAAAGCATCACCGCGAGATGATTGGCCAGAGCCCGGTCGATGGAGCGATCGAGGTGCGCGACGGCGTCGGGGTTTGCGGGATTGAGTTGCCCGTGGCGCACGATGAGCGACGGCTCCACGCCCAGGCGGACGGAGTCAAAACCCATCTCATGGATCAGCTTCAGATCGGCCTCATTCGTAAATGTGTCGAAATGCTGCTGAGATAAATCGCCGGAGCTGGCGAACCATCCAGAGAGATTGATGCCATGCTGCAGAGAGGCCGCACGTTCAAATGCCGGGCTTTGCGCAAAAGAAATCTGAAAAGTGGCAAGAAGCACCATCAGCAGCGCAGCTCTGCGCATAGAATAAGCTCTCCGAAAGGAAGGTGTATTGTATGACACGAACTTAATCTCCGGGCAAAACGTCAATTCAGCTCATCAGGACACGGTTGAGTCACTATGCCCTTGACGCAGTCTATTTGAAATGAACAATGTGATGTATACGTTTGTATCCAGTGCCGCTGGCTGGTAAGCAACATCACTGAGAGAGCGGTATGGATCGCAAGCCAACAATGAATGACGTAGCCCGCGTGGCCGGCGTGGGAACCATGACCGTCTCGCGCGTCCTGAATGAATCGGCGCCCGTCTCGGCGAAAGCTGCGGAACGCGTCTATCAGGCTATCGAGAAGCTTGGATACCGCCCGAATGAGATGGCGCGAGCACTTCGCGGCTTGAAATCGCGGACCATCGGCATTATCGTTCCGTATCTTTACGATCCGTTCTTCGCAACCATCGCGCATGCGATCAATACGGTCGCCAAAGAAAATAACTACTCGGTCATTCTCACCACCTCCAATGAAGATGCCGACTCGGAGTTCGCCGAGGCCGAGTTGATGCTGCAACGGCGCGTGGACGGGCTCATCGTGATTCCTGCCGACGCGCGTCGTTCGCGACTCAGCCGCGCCGAATTCGACAACACGCACATCGTCACGTTAGATCGCCCTGTGCAGGACCGGAGATTCGATACCGTTCTGGTGCATAACCAAGGTGGATCCAAACGTGCCGTCCAGCACCTGATTAAAGAGCACGGCCACAGGCGGGTCGTTTTCATCGGGCTCAACAGGCAGCTATACACCGTGCGCGCACGCTTCGAGGGCTATCGTCGCGCCATGCTCGAAGCCGGCCTGCACGCGGAACCTTCTTTCAAATGCGCCTCCCAGGAATTGACATCGGCGGTGATCGCCGGTGTGATGAGTGAGAAGATTCCACCAACTGCCTTCTTCTGCTTCAACAACCTGACCACACGCTACACCCTACGCGCGCTGATGGATCTGGGGGTGAAGATTCCCGAGGAAGTGGCGCTGATCGGCTTTGATGACTTCGAGCTCGCGGAAATCCTTTATCCCAACCTGACGGTTGTACGGCAGCCCGTGTACGAGGTGGGTCGCGTCGCCGCCAGCCTCCTTTTCGACCGGCTCAAGCAGGATGAATTCCCCAAGGATGGCAACAGGATTGTGCTGCCCGTCGAGTTAATCATCCGGCGTTCGTGCGGATGCCGGCCCTGCGCGGCGCGGAATAACGGGAACTGAATCGCCCCAGAGCCCTGTTAACAGGCCCTAGTGTGCATGCAGCCTGGCGAGAAGCTGCGCCGCCGCACTTTGTGGAGCAGGCGCCTTTACTGGCAGAGCAACTCAGCAGCGTGCCCAACAGCATCTCCATCGAGGGGCATACAGATTCGCTGCCCTATGCCAATGACAAGGGCTATGGGAACTAGGAGCTTTCCGCAGACCGCGCCAATGCCGCGCGCCGTCTGATCGAGGACAAGGGGCTTCGCCGCAATCAGGTTTCCAGGTGCGTGGCTACGCGGATCAGCGCCTGCGTCTGCCAAATAATCCCCTCGATCCTTCCAATCGCCGCATTTCTCTGATCGTGCAAAATCTCGACGCGCCGTCACCATCAGACGGCGCGTCCGTGAAGGAGTCAGCGATATCAGCGTCCCCCGTAGCCAACATCGCCGCGAAACCTGCTGCCGCCGTGACCGCGATCGGTCAGCAGTTCACGGCCGTTCGCGTTCAACACCGTGTCCCCGGTGTCGAAAAACGTTCCGTTCTTCGATTCGACCAGCTCGATTGCTCGATCCGCCTCTCTGGCTGAAGTTCCGGCGCCGGACCGGTGCGGAATATCGACTCCGGTCAGCCACCGATAGTGGTCGGCGAGAGCATTGTAGACTTCCTTTTCCGGCCAGCCTTGCGCGGAGAGAGAACCCCCACCAGCGAGTCGTGCGGGATGCCCACAGCCAACGCTTTCTCGATAAACTCGGCATCCCGCGGTCAGCGGGCACAAACAAGTTTTACATCATGCGTGGGAAAGCGAGCGAAAAGCCTAGCTAGGATTGTGCGAAGACTCTTCGCGGCAACCCTGACGATGTCAGCAGCGACCGAAGCCCGCGGGCGTTTATCTCCCCGCGGGCAGTCCAACGATGAATTCGGTGTTGCCCGGCTCGGAGGTGAACGTGATGGTTCCTCTGAATTGACCTACGACGATGCGGTGAGCGATGTCCAGGCCCAGGCCCGTACCGATGCCCTGCGGTTTGGTCGTGAAGAAAGGCTCGAAGATCTGCTCGCGATGTTCCGGGGCTATCCCGGATCCTTGATCGGAGATACCGATAAAGGCCTGCTCGCCTTCAGTCCAGGTGCGGATAACGATTTTGCCGCCTTCGGGCGAAGCGTCGATCGCATTATCGAGAATATTTGTCCACACCTGGCTCAGGCCCGTCCCGGTGGTTTTGATTGTGGGCATCTCCGCGGCAAATCGCTTTTCAATGGCGATCTGCTTATACCGGAACTTGTGAGCGAGGATAGTCAGCGTGCTCTGTATGCTGTCATGCACATCGATTTCACGCTCGCGATTCTTGTCGTCATAGGCATACTTCTTCACGGCGATCACCAGGTCGGTGATGCGGGTGATACTCTCTTCGATGGTTCCCACCAGTTGCATGCTCGAAATGAGCGACATCAGCCAGTTGAGCGCATCGGAAAGAAACTCGGACGGGAAAGCCGCATGAGCGCATTCAATATCTTCGCGCTGCCAGCCCACGGCCACCAGCGTAGGAGCCAGTTGCCAGGCGTTCTCCACCCCAATGCTCTCCAGCCAGCCAAGTAATTCATCTTCCGCATCGGCTTGCTCGAGCGTGCTCATTGCCGCAGGTTTCTCGAACTTCAAAACCTCCTCCTGTAACTCGCGCAGGCAGTCTTTTTGTTCCGGCGTGAGCGGAGTGCGAGTGAATCGAAGGCTTATCTGCTGCAGGCGAACAAGATTTTCACGCAACTGGGAGGATGCGCGGCGAGCAGCGGCTCCAGGGTTGTTGAGCTCGTGCATAAGGCCAGCAGCAAGTGTGCCGAGCGAGATAAGCTTTTCACGATGCAGGGTGAGCACCTGGTAGGCCTCCAGACGCCGGCCCATATTGATCAGAATTCCGGAGCGCACCACGGGGCAGGTTCCCATGAGGCTCCAAAAGGAGGCTGGACTCACGCGCACAAGGTGACTCGCGGTAATCACTTCGCCGCGTGCCGGGGCTGACGCGATTCCAGTGAGAAGTGGAACCTCACCGAACGTATCGCCTTCCTTGAGCGCGCCGAGCAGCGTTACTCCGCCGTCAGCCTCGGGCTTGGTTACGCGCACTTCACCCGTAAGCAATATCCAAAAGAACAGGTCCTTGTCGCCTCGGTCGAAGAGTAGCGAGCCTGCCGGCGCTTCGACCAGTTCGACATCCCCAAGGCACTGGAGATCCCGCTCTTGGGTCTGCTGAAAGATAGGTATTTGCCGTATTTGCGCAAGCAGCTGCTGCGCGGGAATCGTTTTCGTGCTCAGGTTAGTCTGCTTCTCTTCCATCGATTCGCTTTTCTCGTCACTCTAAAAACGTGCCAAATATTGATGCATAAACTGCACGGCGATCGATCCCTCGCCGACGGCGGAGGCCACACGCTTTACCGAGCCGTGCCTTATGTCGCCCGCCACAAAAACCCCTGGCAAGCTCGTTTCGAGCAGGAAGGGCTCCCGGTCTTCCTTCCAGCTGCGCGGTAACTTGCTTTCCACCTTGAGGTCCGGACCGGAGAGAACAAAACCGTTCGGATCGCGCATGACATCTTCCGGCAGCCAACCGGTCGTCGGCGCCGCTCCTATGAATACAAATAATGATGAAGCCGAGCGTACTTGCTCCCCGCTGGATGTCCGGATTTTCAGGCACTCGAGCCGGCTCTCCCCCATGGCCTCAACCACCTGTGCGCGCATCTCCACCGTTATATTGGATGTTTGAGCGATCTGATCGATCAAATATTTCGACATGGTCTTTTCGAGCGATTCAGCGCGAACCAGCATCGTTACCTGACCGGCGTACTTTGAAAAATGCATGGCCGCCTGCCCCGCCGAATTTGCGCCTCCGACGATATAGACGTGCTCGTCTTTACAGGAGCGGGCTTCGACGAGGGCAGCCCCATAGTAGACGCCCAACCCCGTGAGCCGCTCGATTCCCGGAGCGTCAAGACGTCGGTAGTTGACACCAATCGCGATCAAGCACACGCGGCAGGACACCTCGCGGCCGTCGCCCAGGCGGACCAGCCGGTATTGGTTTTCCGTACGAATGCCGGTCGCGCATTGCGTAAGGAATTCGGCCTTGAAGCGCGATGCCTGTACATAGGCACGCCGGGCAAGATCCGCTCCGCTCAGCCCAGATGGGAAGCCGAGATAGTTCTCAATGCGAGAACTCGATCCAGCCTGTCCACCAGGCGCCTCCGGCTCGATCACCAGCGTGCGCAAGCCTTCGGATGCGCCATACACGGCAGCCCCCAGTCCCGCCGGCCCCGCTCCAATCACCACCATGTCATAAAAATCGCTGGCCGCGTGGGTACTCAGCCCAACTCTCTCCGCCAGTGCCTGTTGGGTGGGCTGTACGAGCGACGATCCGTCGGGAAAGAGCACGGCCGGTAAATGGTGATCATCAAGCTTGTAACGAGTCAGAAGATCGAAGGCCTCGCCGTCCCGCTCCGGATCGAGCCACACGTAAGGAACCTGATTGCGGGACAGAAAATCGCGCACTTGGTGATCCTGCAATGACCAACGCGGACCTACCACCCTAAGACCTTCAAAAGGTGCGCGATAGCCTTCATTCCATGCCTCTAGCAGGTCGTCCAATACCGGATAGAGCTGCTCTTCAGGCGGATCCCAGGGTTTGGTCAGGTAGTAGTGGATTTTAGCTGCGTTGATAGCTCTGATCGCGGCCTCTGTATCGGCGTAGGCGGTCAGCAAGGCCCGCTTGGCGTCCGGGTAGATTTTCTGCGTCTTCTCCAGAAAGTCCACACCCGACATTCCCGGCATGCGTTGATCGGAGAGAAATAGCGCGACTGCATCGCCCCGCTGCTCGAGTTGAAGGCATGTGTCGAGGGCCGCTTGTCCAGAACCTGCACGCAGGATGCGGTATCCCGCGCCATACTTCCGGCGCAAATCCTGGATGACGGCCTCAAGAACGCTGACGTCGTCGTCTACGGCGAGAATGACTGGCTTCCCCATTGACCCAGTGTATTACCAGTCTGGGGTCGAACGGGTAAACGCGATCTCCTGTCCCCGTCAAGGAAAACAATGTTAGCGTTCAGGGTATTTTTTTCTTTCAAACTTCATGATTCTCGGTTAGCCTGTTTGCATATTTACCAAGCACCATAATGTTCTTAGTCATAACTTTATACAACGAAGTTATGATTTGGTACTCAGAGTGTCTATTTCAGATACACCGAGTATGCAGGATTGCCTTGAGTCATAAGTTGTGTATGCGGAAATGTCGCGCTTGCCATGTAATCGATCATTTGAGCGAACTTTGCGCGCTCGCCGCGCCGAGTCTCGGTTTTGGTGAAAAAGGATGGCACGGAGAGTATGAATAAGATAATTCTGGCAGACAATCAGGCGATATTCCGCGCAGGAACGGCGAGAGTTCTAACCATGGAGGATGACTTCCGCATCATCGCGCAGTGCGGCGACGCGGAACGCCTTTATCAAGTTTTGGAAGCATTCAGAGGAGCGACGTTATTGTTCGCGTCCGCGCTAAACCTAAACATACATCAGCTCGTGGAGCGCGTTCGCTCCCAGGGCAGCCTTTGTATCGTGATTGCCGAAAATAGCGAGTCTACAAGCGCTTATCTCTCCGCAGGCGTGCATGGCGCTGCACATCGCTCGGTGAGCGGTCCAGCGCTGATCGACTGCGCCCGCCGTGTCGTCCGTGGCGAGCGCGGCGTGCAGATGGCTGGATCGGGAACAGCAGCCCAGGAAGAAGACCAGGTGGGCGCGCGGGTTCGAGATCGCCTCACCCCCAAGGAAATGAAGATCGTCGCGCTCATTGTGCAGGGCTGCAAGAACAAGGAAATCGCTATGCGCCTGACTACGACTGAGCAGGTTATCAAGAACTATTTACGTAGTATCTACGACAAGACCGGAGTTTCCGACCGGCTGGAACTTGCGCTGTTCACTATTCACCATCGCATGCTGGCCGAGGCTGCGGCGGCGGCTGGAGACCTGATCATGCAAGCTAATTAAGCCGAATAACCGTGGCTTCGAACCGTCCTCGCCTGGAGCAGGGTGTCTAATATCTGCACGAGCTCGCGAGGATCCGCAGGCTTTTCCAGATATATGTCCGCCATCGGCTCCGCGGCCTGAAATGCCTCGGCAACATATCCAGACACAACCACTACGGGGGCAGTCGAATGCGCCTTTGCCGCTTCGACGATGGCGCGGCCACGTTCGTGGCCCAATCGCCAATCTGTCACCACGGCATCAAAAGCGACTCGCTCAATTTCTCGAATCGCATCCTCGGCAGAAATGCAGGTCGTTACTTCGTAACCTGCCTGTTCCAGTATTTTTCGTTTTAGCGAGACGACGTCTGGATCGTCATCCACGCACAGGATCTTTGCCAACAACTGTCTCCACGGACTCGGCCTATTGTGCGCAAGTCTTTGGCTCATGTCAAATGCCCGGAATTGAACACTGCCAAGCGTACATTTCTAGGACGGCCGTATTTTCTCCGCAACGGATTTAGCCTGAGTAAATAAGTAAAGATAGTCTGGACCACCCGCCTTCGAATCGGTTCCGGACATATTGAAGCCGCCGAAGGGATGCGCTCCGACCATCGCGCCCGTGCACTTGCGGTTGAGGTAGAGATTCCCCACATGATATTCGTGGCGCGCGCGATCGAGCTTCTCGTGGTCTCTTGAATAGACCGCGCCAGTCAGTCCGAATTCAGTATTGTTCGCGATCGCTAGCGCGTCGTCGTAATCGCGCGCTTTCAGAATTGCCAGAACGGGGCCGAAGATCTCTTCCTGGGAAATGCGAGCGCCGGGAGCAACATCGGCAATTACCGTAGGCTGGAGGAAGTAACCTTTTTCGGGGGTTTCCACCGTCTCACCGCCCGCAATCAACCGTCCTTCCTTCTTTCCAACGGCTATGTAATCCAGAATCGTCTTGAGCGCGCTCTCATTTACAACCGGACCCATATTTGGATTCGTCGACGGATCACCCACCGTCAGTTTCGCCACACGTTCGCGAACGCGCTCGACAAACACATCGTAGAGCGGCTCCTCGATAATCGCGCGGGAGCACGCCGAGCACTTCTGGCCGCTAAAACCAAAGGCCGCCGCGACCGTGCCCTCCACTGCCTGATCCAGATCGGCGTCGGCGGAGACGACAATCGAGTCTTTGCCGCCCATCTCCAGAACCGTGCGCTTAATCCATATCTGGCCGGGCTGGGTCTTCGCCGCCCGCTCGTGAATATCGAGTCCTACTTCCTTTGAGCCGGTGAAGGCGATAAAGCGCGTCCTGGGATGCTCGACGACCGCATTGCCAAACGTGGCACCCGAGCCAGGGCAAAAGTTCACCACGCCCGGCGGCATCCCAGCCTCTTCCAGCACATCCACAAATCGGGCGGCGATGGTCGGCGAGTCGCTCGACGGCTTGAGAACGACGGTGTTGCCGGTAACAATGGCCGCAGCCGTCATGCCCGCCATAATGGCAAAGGGAAAATTCCACGGCGGGATCACCGCGCCGACGCCCAGAGGAATGTAGATCAGCTGGTTGCGCTCGCCTGGATATTGGATGGGCGTGGTAGCTCCGGCAAGGCGCAATGCCTCACGTGCATAAAACTCGAGGAAATCGATGGTCTCGGCTACATCGGCGTCGGCTTCTACCCAGTTCTTGCCGACTTCATAGGTGAGCCACGCACAGAACTCGAACTTGCGGGCGCGAATGATCTGCGCCGCGCTCAGCAGCAGGGAGACGCGCTCTTCGACAGGAACGAACTGCCAGGTAGCGAAGGCGCGGAGAGCAGCCTGCACGGCCTGCTCGGCATGCTCTGCGCCCGCCTTCTGGTGAAGACCCACAATCTGCGCAGGCCGAGCCGGGTTGCGTGACTCGATCTTGCCCGCAGTCCGCAGACGTTCGCCTCCAATGATTAGCTCATACTCGTGGCCAAGCATGTCGCCCACGTGCGTGAGCGCCTCTTTCATCGCATGGACATTTTCGTGCCTAGAGAAATCGATGAAGGGTTCGTTCTTAAACTCGCCTTGCGGAGAGCGGGGCAGGATGACGGTAGAGACTTCGGCGGTAGCCATAACTATCCAGTTTATCCCGTTTTTGGTGTTCGCGTTCTGAGAAGGCGTCGCCTGCTATCTCAAACGGGCGCCTGGGGCCCTGGGCTGCTGGATCTACCCCCCCGCCGTAATTCGTTCGGTCTGGAGAGACATCTTGGCAGTGCGCTGAATCTTATCCCAAGCGAATGGGCGCCCATCGATCGCGCGCTTCAGAGTCTTGAACAGCACGATGGAAAAAATCTGCCGGTATGCGAAGCGCTGAAGCCAGATGTGGAAGAGCAGCCATTTATCTCCCTTGTTGGCTGGATGGCGGCGTTCGAGCGAGAAAGCCAGCGTCGAGGTAACAAAGTCGATAATCAGGAACGCAAGGAAGTATGTCAGCAGCTTCTCGAAGCTCGCGGCGCTGGCAGCCTCCGGATGGAAATGACGGTCGATGAGGAAATGAATGACGCCTGCGATGAACATCAGATCGATGAACGGCGAGACGAGCGGCAGCAAAATTTGGAAAATAAGGATGTTGGGCAACGCAAATAGCCCCATTGCCGGATTCCTGCGAAAGGCCTGCTTGTGCTTGAATACAGCCTGCAGAGTTCCGAACGACCAGCGGAAGCGTTGGCGCATCAACCCTCGTGCGTTCACGGGCGCTTCGGTAAAAGCCAGCGCTTGGTCTTCGTAGATCACCTTGTAGCCTTGCTCCAGCAGATTCATCGTGAGATCTGCGTCTTCGGCGACGGTGTTGATCGGATAGCTCCCGCCGCGAAGAACCGCGCCCGTGCGCCACGCACCGATTGCTCCGGGAACAACCGTGACCACGTTAAACAAATCCAGCGCGCGACGTTCAAAGTTCTGGCTGGTGATGTATTCCAGCGCCTGCCAGCGCGTCCAGGTGTTCACACGATTGCCGACTTTTGCGTTTCCGGCCACGGCGCCAACTCGCTCATCGGCAAAATGGACTACCAGTTTCGAGACCGCATCCGGCGCGATAACCGTGTCAGCGTCGATGCCGACATATATTTCTTCGTCCAGGTGTTGCAGGGCAAAATTGAGCGCCTCGGCTTTGCCCGCATTCGGCTTAGTGAGCACCGTCAGTTTGCCAGTGGAAAGTTCCCCCCGATACGCTCCACGCGCCACCTCAAAGGTGTCATCCGTAGATCCGTCGTCGATTACGATGACGCGGATATTCTTGTAGTCGGAATTGAGCACCGAGCGAATCGTGCGGACAATTACCGACTCTTCGTTGTATGCCGGAATGAGCACCGCAACCTGCGGAGCGTATTCACCCAGCGGAACGCGGCGGCGGCGCAAACGAGCAATCAGAGCCAGAATGCCCACCAGGATCAGCCTTCCGCTCATTAGCACATCGCCCAGGAAGAAGACATCTACAACGAAATGGCTGAAGAAGGACAGGAAGAAAAAGGCAACCGAGTCTATACGCGCCTGCCAGCGCATCCGGGGTGAGATGGGCGGCATGACTTCAGCAGTGGTCCTGCCCATAAGTTCTGACACCGGCACCAGGTCGTAGCCCCTGGCACGGAGTGTCGTAATCAGCAGAGGCAACGCGGCGACAGTCGCCGAGCGATCACCGCCCCCGTCGTGCAGTAGGATGATGCTGCCCCGAAACCACGGCTTGTCCTTCATGACCGCCAGCTGTGCGAGCACATTGTCAGTGATTTCCTGCGGTGTCTTGCGCGGATGCTCGTTCCAGTCGTCGGTATCGATCTTGTTACCGATAATGGTATAGCCCATCTGCTGGATACGATCGGCGGGGGCGGCCTGATCATTCGTGTCCGGCTCCTGATCGATCGAGTACGGCGGACGGAAGTAGAGCGGCTGGACGCCGAGCCTGGAAGCGAAGAGCCGCTCAGTAAGATTCAGCTGCCACTCAATCTGACGGTCAGATATTTCGCTGATGTCAGGATGCGTGTACGTGTGGTTGCCGATCTCGTGGCCTTCGCGCACGTAACGCTTTAACAAACCGGCGTTGTCCTGCGCTTGCTCGCCAATCACCATAAACGTGGCTTTCACGTTGTACTGCTTCAGCACATCAAGAACCTTTGGCGTCCAGTTGGGATCCGGGCCGTCGTCAAAGGTCAACGCAAGCTTATTGGGCTGGTAGCCGTATTGCTGGATAACATACGACCGCGGCAAGGCCTCCATGCGCTCATCGGTGATCGTAAAGTTATCGGCATCCATGTCGATCGCCCGGCTGCCGGCCTGCGGACGCGCTATGACGCGCAGGATGTCGCCCTCGCCTTCCGTATCAACGTCGTTGCCCGGAGGAACTACCGTAAGCTGGTGAGGCGCCTCCTTCGCGCTCGGGTGATCCCACACTGACCACAGTGATCCATCCTCGATGCCCAGGCGCCACAATGCGAATGTGCTTATCCCCATCTGGCGCGAGGCACGCAATTCGTTGAGTGCGGTCACGCCATCGAGAAACCACACCTGGTGACGCATCTGTGCGTCCTCGTCGTCATAGGCAAAGTGCGCGTTCAATTCGTCGCCTGCGAGACGGACATCAGCGTCAGCGTCGGAAGCTCGCTGCCAGGCCTCCTGCACACTGAGATCATCCACGTTCGCTACGTGATCCGAAGGCTTCTGGCCCTTTTTCGGGAGAGGAACTGCCCAGTCGTATCCATAGCTGCCCATCCCGCAGATCAGCTTCTGCTTGGGAACGGCCTTCAGAGCGCGTCTCAGGTTGTTTTCGAACCAGTCCTGAGCGGCAATCGGACCCGGTCCACTCTGCTCTTCATGCTGGTCGTAGTTCATCAGGATGACGCCATCGCTGTTCTTGGCAAGAGCCTTCATCACCCAATCGTCAGCGCTAGCCTCTACATCCACGTAAATACGCAGATTCTTCGCATGGAGGTCGCTGTAAAGCTCACCAACCCATTCGGTATACAGCTTCAGATCTGAGTCCGGAACCTGTTCGAAGTCTAAGCAAATGCCGTGATAGTTTAGGTTTGCGGCCAGAAATTTGTCGATCTGATGATGCAGATTTTCTCGCGCAGCCGGACTCTTCAGCATCTTTCCGATCGTGTCGCCATGCCACTGGGAATCAGCAGGGTTATAGTCGTTGAGCATGGGGAAGACTTCGGTGTCTTCCTTGGCAGCCACAATCACACGCTGAACCTTGTTCTGGGGATCCACGCCGTGAACCCCTGATTTGTCTACCACCTTATAAAGGTTGACCGGATAAAGCGACGTCGAGGCTATCAGGTCGCCGTTCGGCGCAAACACGTGCAGCCAGTCGGGAAAGAGCAGATCGATCTGATGAATGTGCGCCTTGAGTGACGAATAGCTCGCTTCATCGTTCGTATAGAAGGCCGCACGCAGCCCTTCATCTCCGTTTAGAGGAATTTCCGAAGGCCGGCGATGGGTCTTCCGGCGCGCAGGGCGAGGTGCGCTCTTCTTGAGAGGATCACCCGCAGGGTCCTTGAGCGCCTTATAATTCCGCTTCTGCGTGGGGAGCAACAGCTCGGGCAGCGTTTGGCGCTTCACAACACTAAAGAAGAAAATGACCAGCACGACCGTCGAGACAACGCCGAGAGCGTCCATGATGCGGCGCAGACGCTTCCATCGCTTACGTTGTGGGTCGTAGAAAATTTGCTTCATAGGGCTGTTATTTTTAAACCCAGGTTACGGCACAAAGTTATTCCTTTATCCTTGGCTTTAAGGCAATACTTTAGTGCTAGCTTCCAGTTTACGTTAGTTTAGGGTGCGTGTTTTCTAGATTCTTTCCGCCCCCTGTATGATTCATCTTCATGCGCGTTGCGCTACCCCGAAAGTGGTGGATTGGGATCGTGGCACTCGTCGCAGGCGCTGCGCTGCGGCTCTGGTTTATCCACGCTTACCCCGAAGTTCAAGGCGATCCGCTCGTCTACGGCAGCATCGCGAAAAACTGGATGCTGCATGGCGTCTATGGATCGACGACCAGCGGAGAGCTCCGTCCCACGCTCATCCGTCTGCCCGGATATCCGCAGTTCCTTGCCTTATGCTTCAAGCTTTTCGGCATGGAACACTACCACGCGGTCATGTTCCTGCAGACCGTCGTCGACCTAGCATCCTGCATCCTGATCGCGGCATTCACGCGGCGCATCTGGAATCGAAGAGCCGCATGGTGGGCGCTCTGGCTCGCTGTCCTCTGCCCGTTCACGGCAAACTACGCCGCTGCTCCTCTCACGGAAACGCTCGAGATCTTCTGGATCTCCGTTGCCTTTTATGCCCTGTCCCGCTTTCTCCAAGCCGACGAGGAGTCTCCTCAATGGAGGTGGGCGCTGCTCCAGGCCCTGGCCTGGAGTTACGCCGCTCTGCTTCGCCCCGATGGCGCGCTTCTTGCCGTCGCGTTGTGCCCCGCCATGGCGTGGTACGGACGCAAGCGCTGGGGCGCAAAACGCATAACGCGGTATGCCGCTGTGGCAGCCGTGCTTTCGGTGCTTCCTTTCATTCCATGGACCATGCGCAACTGGCGCACCTTCCACGTTTTTCAGCCGCTCGCCCCGCGCTACGCCACAGACCCAGGCGAACCCACCAATCCCGGCTTCAATCGCTGGACAAAGACCGTCTGCGTAGACCTCGCCTGTACCTGGGAAGTCTATTGGAACGCCGATACCGACGTGATCGACATGGCCAAACTGCCGTCGCGCGCCTTTGATTCTCCGGCACAGTACGAGCAAACCCGGCAGCTGCTCGACGACTACAACAAGACTATCTCCCTAACCCCTTCATTAGACGAGCGTTTCTCCCAGCTGGCAACAGATCGAATTCGCAGACACCCTCTTCGCTATTACCTGTCATTGCCGTTGGCGCGTCTCGCGGATATGTGGCTGCGGCCGCGAACCGAACTGCTCTGGATCGAGCTGCGCTGGTGGGATTATGACCATCACGAATCGGAGACTATCTTTGCCGCCGCCTACGCTGCGCTGAATCTTTTATATTTGATCGGCGCTGCCCTGGGCTTAAGACGCTGGCCGCCCCTGGCCGGGGCAATGGTAGCTTTCATTGTGCTGCGCAGTGCTCTTCTAGCGACCATTGAAGCGCCCGAGCCACGCTACACCCTGGAGTGTTTCCCGATACTCATCGCGCTAGCGGCAATCGCCATTGCAAGCGGCCAGCGCGAACCTGTCTCGATCTCTATTTCCTGACCTTCGTCGTTCCCGGAGGAAGCATGAGCGCGAACGCACTCGCCGGAACGCTGTTCAGTCTGATATTTGAATAGACCGCTGTGCGCGAATCTCCGCTCTCCTGAAAGATCTGCTGTTTCAGAGATATAGCCCGCTTGGGATCGACCCACATGGTAATGTGAGTGAATTCGTTCTTGCCTCCCGGCTGCTTTGGCGTCAGATCCAGCTTAGCCGTTTCCACGCCGTCGATCATCTCTGTTCCCTGATAGGCGATGTTCCAGTTGGCTGCCAGGTCTTTGCCGCTGCCGCCAAACCCCAGCGTCAGATACCGCTCAACGTTCGCCCCCGCATTCAGGATCGTCTCCTGCTTCAGGCTCGGCTGATAAAAGTCCAGTTCGCCACCCTTGTAGAGCACATCCTTCGGCGAGGGCTGATCGTTGTCGGTCTTGACGTGCGCTACCATCTCAGTCGTGTTGCCGGAACGCCGAAAGGCAATCGTTCCCTTTTGAAAATCATGGCTCTGCACAATTGCCGTGTACTGGTCCCACACAAAATCCGCCTGCGCACTCTGAAACTTCGCCGAAGCGGCGTCCATTTCGGCCAAGACCTTCTGTAGTTCGGCGTTCTGCGCCAGCGCCGCAAGAGGCGTGAAAATCAAAAGAGCCGCAACGATGCGCAGCTGAGTGAATTTCTTCATACGAGACTTACTTACTCCGTGAGATTAGGATGCGTGCCCAGGCGCAAATGCTCCGCAATTAACGATGGGCCCACACTCGATAGACGGTAATTTTTCCATGTGGCTCCTTTACTGCCTCAAAGCGATCGACGACCACCGGTCCTGAGATCGATTCGACGCTCTGTTGAAGCTGCTCCCCGAGTGATCTGTCCACGTGAATCTGCACAGCAGGTATCTCATAAACGAAATTCTCTGAACCAGCGATTTTCACCAGCACATTTCCCGCAGCGAGCTTCTGTTCCTGCGGACGGTCTCCGTAGTTCCAGATTCTCGGCGTGAGGAAGATGAACGCCAGAATCAGCGTAACCATAACGTCGTAATGAAAGCTGCCGCGCTCGTAGGTCCAGAAAAAATAGCTTCGCAAAATCCGTGACATGCTCATTTACCCTTCGCGCGGATGACCGTCTGCCCGTCCATATAGGGTACCAGCGCCTCAGGCACGAACACCGAACCATCGGCATGCTGATAGTTCTCGAGGATCGCCAGCCACGTTCGCCCGACAGCTAGTCCACTTCCATTCAACGTGTGCACAAAAGCCGTCTTCGTCTGTCCGGACGGCCGATACCGGATATTCGCCCGCCGCGCCTGAAAATCGCCGAAGTTCGAGCATGAAGAAATCTCGCGATAGAGCTGTTGGCCGGGCAGCCACACCTCAAGGTCGTAGGTCTTGGCCGCGCTGAAGCCCATGTCACCTGTGCACAGCAGCATCCGACGATAGGGCAGACCAAGGCGCTCCAGAATCCTCTCCGAATCGCGCGTCAGCTTCTCGTGTTCTGCTTCGCTGTCTTCTGGACGCGTGAACTTGACCAGCTCCACTTTCTGGAACTGGTGCTGGCGGATGATGCCCCGAACATCTTTCCCGTAGGAACCCGCCTCCGAGCGAAAGCACGGCGTATACGCAGTCAGCGAAGTGGTAATCTGCGCGCCGTCGAGGATCTCGTCGCGATAGAGATTCGTTACCGGAACTTCGGCCGTAGGAATCAGCCAGTGGTCGTTGTCTCGATAAACACCCGTCTCATACGTCTGCCCATCTTCGCAGTGGAAAAGATCTTCGGCGAACTTCGGCAACTGCCCCGTGCCGAATAGGCTCTTACTATTCACCATGAACGGCGGCAGAACTTCCGTATAACCGTGCTCGCGCGTGTGCACATCTAGCATGAAGTTGGCCAGCGCCCGCTCCAGGCGCGCGCCCTCGCGCCAATAGACCGCAAAACGCGCCCCCGCAATCTTCGCTGCGCGCTCCAAATCGAGAATACCTAGCTCTTCCCCGATCTCCCAGTGTGGCTTCGGAGAAAACTCGAATTTTGGAGGCTTCCCCCAATGCTTGACCTCGATGTTGTCGTGCTCGGACTTGCCGACCGGCACGTCATCGAGCGGAAGGTTCGGGACATTGAAGAGAATCGCCGATAGGTTCTGGTCAGCCTCCGCGCCAGCCGCCTCCAAAGACTCCAATCGCGACTTCAGCGCGCGCGTCTCATCCATCACCGCCGTCGCGTCCTGACCGGACTTCTTCAGCCGAGCTACCTCTTCGCTCAGCTTGTTGCGTTGTGCTTTGAGCTGTTCGGCTTCGGTAATGCGCTCACGCCGGGTCCTGTCCAGAGCGCGAAAATCTCCCAGTAGTCCCGCCGGGTCCTGTCCGCGATCGCGGAGCTTTCCTTCCACCAATTCCAGATTGACGCGGACAAATGACAAATCAAGCATACAAGTTCAGATTACAGGGTTCTGTCTCTGCTTCAAAAGCGGCGGTCAGCGATCGCCCCCATGTGGGGAAGCGTCTGCAATCCTCACACCGCTCAAGCTCCCCACGTATCGTGCTACGCCGTGATAGAGTGACTCCGCAATCCTCTCGCGATACTTGCCATCGCGCAGTTCCTGCGCATCGCTGGGATTCGTCAGGAAAGAAATCTCTGCTAGAATCGACGGCATATTCGCGCCGATCAACACAACAAACGGAGCCTTCTTCACTCCACGATCCTTCAACCCCGGATTCCCTCCTTCCAGACCCTCATACAAACTCTGGTCCACGTCCGACGCGAACTCGCGTGACTCATTGATTTTGTCCTGTAACGCGATCTTCTTCACCAAGTCGGAGAGCTCATGAATCGACTGGTCTGACACCGCGTTCTCGCGCGCTGCAACCTCCAGAGCATCCGCTGAGGTCGTGAAGTTCAGGTAGTACGTTTCCACTCCGCGCGCCGAGGCGTCGGGACTCGAATTTGCATGCACGGAGATGAAGAGATCCGCTTGGGCCTTGTTCGCGATCGCTGTCCGCGTCTCCAGCGGAATAAATGTGTCGTCGTCTCGCGTGTAGATCACGTCCGCACCCAGCCTCTGCTTCAATAGCTGACCCAACCGCAGAGCTACATCCAGCACGACATCTTTTTCCTGGATTCCGTCTGGACCCAGCGTTCCCGAATCGTGCCCCCCATGGCCGGCATCGACCACAATGCGATTGATCTTCAGCCCTAGGGCCCGCACCATCGACCGCTGTCCATCGGCCGTCGGCTGCGCGGCGTGAACTGGCTGTGCACTCATGTCGGCGGGCGGTGGGTTCGCGGCATGACTGCGTGAGGCGTGTGCTTTCGGCACCGGAGCAACAACAGGCGCGCTCACCGCGGCCATTTCATTGGATTGCGGCGCCGGACTGGTCCCAGCCACCGACTGAACGACGGGAGCCGTTGTTGGCCGTTTTGTCGCTTTCACACGATTCGGCTGCTGGCTGAGCGAAGCAACATCCGCCATGGGCGATGCGTCATCACCATCGTCCACCACAACGTGCGTTGTGGTCCGGGGCGCTGTCATCCGTGCAAGGGACTTCGCAGGCGGCGGCAAAGGATCACCCAAGGCGTCTACCGGAGTCGTGGCCGATCCGATGCCAATGGTCGGTTTCAATGTGGCAACGGTCCTCGAGTTCGCGACCGGCTGGGATAACTGACTCACCCTCGGGGTCGGCTTAGGGGCGGGAACGGCTATGGGCGCTGCCTCTGCAGTGTATACCGGAGCAGCACGCGACTTCCTCCCATGCACGTCGATGATCAAACGCGAGGGATTCGGCAAGAAGAATGCCGAGTATTCGCTCACGTCGCTCACGTCGAGCACGATCCGCGTCACGTCGTTCGAAAACTGTGCTGCACGAACCTGCTTCAGGAAGCCGTCGTCGATAACCTCGTCCGCCTTACCGATCAGTTCAGGCGACAAGCGCGCACCGTGTAGATCAAAGAAAATCCGGTCAGGATTCGGCACGCGAACCGCTTCATACTGCACCTCGTCCTGCAAGTCGATCGCGACGCGTGTGTACACCGGCGTCGACCAATGCCGAATGCCCGTCACCAGCGGCAGCCTCCCTCTGCGCGGTGGAGGCGGCGCGTTCAGAGACGCCTCACTCGGATGGGATGGCTCAGTCGCAGGCGGCTGCGCTGGAGGCGAAATATCGTTCTCGGCGACCTGCTGCTCCGGAGGATGCGGTGTCTTCGCAGTCGAAACCGGATGCGACGAAGGGGCAGCGTTCGCCGTAGAAGGAGCTGCCTTCACGGGCCGTGGCGTGTTCTGTTCCTGCGACTGGATAGCAGCTGTCAGCACCGTGTGGCGACCCGACGGTGAAGATCTCGAGGCGACCGCCCCCGAGCCAGTGCCAGCACCCGCCGAGTCATTCTGCGCAATCGTCACGCCGCCGCGCGTGGTCTTTCCCGCAGGCTTGTACAGATTGCTCAACTCGATCCTGGCTTCGTTGGCCAGCGGGTTCTGCGGATAAAGCCTCAAAAACTCCTGAAATGTCGCCCTGGCACTCTCGCGATCGTTCAAATCGCGCAGATAAATCTCGCCCTCGGTGAGCAGCGCGCTGAAACGATAATGGCTCCAGGGATAGGCATTGCGCAAAAACTCGTACTGAACGATTGCATCGCGCAGGGCCTTCTCATCCTGAAAGACCCGCCCTTCCTCGGCGAGCAGATCCGCCACCGCCAAAACCGATGTATCGGCCTTGGCTGACGCAGGATCGCCATGGTAGACCGCCCGGTACGCATCCGCCACCCGCTCGTAGTCGCGGCGCGTGCGCTGCCGCTCGGGCTGACCCTCAAGGGCCTCCCGCATGCGCTGCGCCTTATCAAACGGAGAGTGTGCGCCTATTCCATGCTGCAAAGCAGCCGGTGATCTGGCATTCGTAAATATCAGCAGGCAAAGGCCGCCGGCAATCGAAAGCAGGCAAGAACGTCCTGCATGGACAAGGGTAGCCGGCATAGAAGACACGAGACACTCAAAGTATAGGTTCCAGCAAAAGCCCCATCAATCGAAGGAACCCAGATCGCAACGTCCAGTTGCGACTTAATTTGATCCTCCCCGAAATTGGACTAACAAGAGTTTTCACCCCACCAAAGCGCTAACCACATCTGCCGCACGCTTCAACGCCGCATCCAGTTGGCTTGGGTCCTTGCCGCCGGCCTCTGCCATATCGGCGCGGCCACCGCCTGAGCCGCCGACCAACTTCGCGATTTCGCCAACCACTTTGCCCGCCTGTACCTTGCCCGTAAGGTCTTTAGTTACACCAACAATCAGCGCAACCTTGCCGTCCTGCGCCGACCCCAACACCACCACGCCCGACCCCAGCTTATTGCGTAGATTGTCGACCAGCGTGCGCATTTGGCCTCGGTCGAGGGCGTCCACCCGCTGCGCCAGCACCTTCACTCCCTTGACCTCGACTGCCTGCTCGCCGGCATTCGAGACCGATGCAGACGCCGACTTCATCCTCGCCTGGTCGAGTTCGCGGCGGAGCCTCTTCAGCTCCTCTTCCTGAGCGGAAAGGCGCGAGCGCAGCGCTTTCGCCGGAGCCGTCTCCGCATTCGGAGAAAGCTGGGCCGCCAGTTGCGCGACTTCGTAGTCGCGGCGGAACTCATTCAGAGCGCCCAGACCGGTCACCGCTTCCACTCGTCGTACGCCCGATGAGACAGACCCCTCGCCCAGCAGTTTCACTACGCCAATCTCGCCGGTCGCGCCGGTGTGCGTGCCACCGCACAGCTCGGTTGAGAAGTCGCCGATCTTGACGACGCGGACTTTTTCGCCATACTTCTCTCCGAATAGCGCCATGGCATGGTACTCGTTGATCGCTACATCGATGGGAACGTCTTCCAGCGTCTCCACGCGGATGTTGTTCAAGACTTCTTTATTGATGAGGTCTTCGATGTCCTGCAACTCCTCATCGGCCACCGAAGTAAAGTGCGAAAAGTCAAATCGCAGACGCGTGGGGTCGACCAGCGATCCCGCTTGCTTCACGTGCGTGCCTAGCACCTCGCGCAGCGCCGCATGCAGCAGATGCGTGCCGGTATGATTTCGCTGCGTGGCCGAACGGTAATCGGCATCGACAACCGTGTCGACCTTGTCGCCGATAGCCAGCGGCTGGCGCAGAATCGCCTTGTGCGCGAAGACTCCCTGGACAGGTTTGGTGCATCCACTCACATCTGCGACAACCGAGTTGTGATCGTCGGAATAATGCCAGCCCGTATCGCCCACCTGCCCGCCGGAATCGGCGTAAAAGCTGGTGTGATCGAGGACCAGCTCCACGACATCGCCGGGAGCGGCCACGGGAACGCCGACGCCGTCTTTGACGATGGCCAGAACCTCGCACCCATCCGATCGCAGTTGCCGGTATCCCTCAAAGAGCGTCTTCGGCAGATCACGAAACGCCGGACTCGCCGACTGTTTTGTTCCGCCTTTCCATGACGCACGAGCGCGTGCCTGCTCCTCGGCACGTGCCTTTTCGAAACCGGTCAGGTCGAACTCGATGCCCACATCACGCGCGGCATCGACCATGAAATCGAGCGGCAGGCCATAGGTCTCGTAGAGGTGGAAGGCGCGGTCGCCAGGAAAGATTGGTGCTTTGGCGTATTTTTGCAGTACACCGATATCAAGAGAACGCTTGACAAGCGGATCGATGTCATCGTTCTTTGGCAAGACTATGCCTGATTGAGTTGCAGCTGCTTCGACAGCAGCCGAGAATTCCTGTTCAAGCTTTTCCGATCCAAGCTCAACGGTCCTAAGGAATCTCTCTTCCTCGTCGAATAGTGTCTTTTGAACTCGCTCCCTCGAATCTTGCAATTCCGGATAGGCATTCTTCATTAATTCGACTACGTGCTTCACCATGCAATAGAAGAATGGACCTTTTGCTCCTTGAATACGACCGTGTCGGATAGCGCGTCGAATAATTTTTCGCAGAACATACCCGCGCCCCTCGTTCGAAGGTTGTACGCCGTCTGCGATAAGGAAAGTGGCTGCACGCGCGTGATCAGCAATCACTCGAAAGGAGGCCGCAACCGGAGCGTTGGCGGTTGGATCGGCAAGTTCTGGTTTCCCGGAAGGGACCATCACCAAAGCAACAGCAGCATCAATCAGCGACGTGAAAAGATCGGTATCAAAGTTGTTGTCTTTCGCCTGCAAGGCGGCGGCGGTGCGTTCGAGGCCCATGCCGGTATCGATGGACGGCTTGGGCAGCAGATGCAATTCACCCTGCGCATCGCGGTCGAACTGCATGAAGACCAGGTTCCATATCTCGACGTATCGCGACTCGTCCTCGCCAAACGGTTTATCGACACCGGGAGTCTCCGCGTCCTCGATTCCCATGTCGTAGAAGATCTCCGAGCAGGGACCGCATGGACCTGTGTCGCCCATCTGCCAGAAGTTGTCCTTCGCCCCGCACTCGTGGATGCGCTCTGCGGGCACGCCCTGCGCGCGCCACAGCTCGTACGCTTCTTCGTCTCTGGGCACGCCGTTCTCGCCCTTGAAGATGGTCACGTACAGCTTCTCCTTGGGAATGCCGAACCATTCGGGAGACGTCACCAGTTCCCAGGCGTATGCGATGGCATCCTTCTTGAAGTAGTCACCGAAGCTGAAGTTCCCCAGCATCTCGAAGAACGTGTGGTGCCGACGTGTGAATCCGACGTTTTCGAGATCATTGTGCTTGCCACCCGCGCGCACGCACTTCTGCGAGCTGGTCGCCCGCGCATAGTCGCGGTACTCCAGCCCGAGAAACACATCTTTAAACTGATTCATCCCCGCGTTGGTGAACAGCAGCGTGGGATCGTTGGCAGGAACAAGCGAAGAGCTATGCACGCGGCGGTGCCCCTTCGTCTCAAAGAATTTCAAAAAGGTCTCGCGTATATCCGAGCCGGAACGGTATTGCATATCTTGAGTTTATAGGAGGGATGAGCCCTCACCGGTCGCCGTTGCTGGACGCGGGGCCGTCATTGTCCATAAATTCGAGGGCCGCTAGAGCTTGATCATCCACATTCCACTCCTTCAGGATTCTGAAGACTACACTCGTCGAGAAGCCCGCCCGCATCAGCATTCGCATCACGCGCGCGGCTTCTTTCTCGTTTGCCGGCTTCTTCACACGCTTACGTTCAAGATGCCGCCGTGCAAGCTCTTCTTCGTTCACGTCCTCATAGGCGGCATCGAGGGTCTTCGCAATCACTTCCACGTGGACGCCCTTTTGCGTCAGATCCTGACGCACTCTGCGCTTTCCCAGGCTCGCATTCTCTTGGCGGAGCTTCGCATAGTACGCGGCGAAGTCTGCATCATTCAGGTAGCCATATTCGTTGAGGCGAGCGATCACCGCATCGATCTTCGCGGTGCCAGATTCGCCCCGCTCTACCTTGTTGCGCATCAACCGGGTCAACTCGGCTACTGTCCGCATGCGCCGCCCCAACGTAACTACGGCATAGTCGTAAAGAGCGCGCTCATCGAGCGGATCGTTTTTTTTGGTCTGGCGAAATGGCATAGGTCACTTCGTCCACTGGTCTACCCAGTCGTTCACTGTCTTGTACCAGAGCTCGGAATTCTGCGGCTTCAGCACCCAGTGTCCTTCGTCCGGGAAATAGAGCATCTTCGAAGGAACATGCATACGCTGCAACGTTGTGAACAGCTGATATCCCTCAGACACGTCGAGTCGATAATCCAGCTGCGAGTGAACGACCAGCGTCGGCGTCTTGAAGTTTGTCTCTGCCAGCATCGGCGACCACTTCCTATACAGCGCCCGGTTCTCCCAGGGAGTGCCCTTGAACTCCCACTCGTTGAACCACAACTCCTCCGTTGTCCCATAGGCCGACTCGGGATTGAACATCCCATCGTGGGTCACAATGCACCGGAAGCGCTGCGTGTGCCCTAAGATCCAGTCAGCCATGTAGCCGCCGTAGCTCGCGCCCAGCGCGCATTCCCGACCCTTGTCGATAAACGGATAGTGGGCCTCCGCGTAGTCGAGGCCGCGCATCAAGTCGACGTAGGGCTTGCCGCCCCAGTCGCCGTTCACGCCATCGACAAACGCCTGGCCGTAACCTGTCGATCCGCGCGGATTAATCATCACCACGACATAGCCATTGGCTGCCAGCAGCTCCGCGTTCCAACGATAGCTCCAGCTCTCACCCCAAGCTCCCTGCGGACCGCCGTGGATCAGGAATTTCAACGGATACTTCTTCGCAGGATCAAATCCGGGTGGCTTGATGAGGAAGCCTTGCACCTGCACTTTGCCGATCGAGGGGAACCAGAAAGATTCCAGTGCAGGTCGATCAAGCTTCGCGAGCAGAGCGTCGTTCAAGTGAGTGATCTGATGTACGGCTTTCACATCTCCATCCACCTGCGGGATGGGACTTCGCTGACGCCGATAGGCCTGGGTCTCGTGCTGTAGTTGCCTCTCTTCGTTCTTGCTTTCGGAGGGAACGTCGTCGTCGGGCCCATCTTCGGTAAGGTCTATAGCCCAGACTTCCGCTGGAGACAGGACAGTCATTCGGCTGAGAACAATTGCCTTGCCGTTCGGTGTCACATGCAGGTCGCTGTATTCACCAAAGTCTTCCTGTCCTAACCCGTTATCAGGGCCTTCATGAAGAAGCTGCGTGAGCACGGCGACCTTCTGGCTGGCGACGTTGACGGAAAATACAGGGGCTTCGCCCCAATGACTCGCGGCGAAGTAAATCGTCTGCGAATCCGGCGCCCACGCAAACTCATCCGCCCATCGATCGAAGTTCGGCAGCATATCTTTGATTTGCTTCGTTGCCCGGTCGTAGATCACCAGCCGGAATTTGTCGCTCTCGTACCCAGCGCGCTCCTGCGAGCGCCAGGCGATGTATTTTCCGTCTGGAGAGTACGCCGGTGAATGGTCTCCGCCCGCAGCCGTCGAAATCTTCACCGGCTTGGCATTCGGGTCATCCAGCCGCAGCGTAAAGATATCTGAGTTTGTGCTGATCGCCGGCACCAGATCGAGGTTCGCCTCGAAAGCGATCTCTTTCCCGTTGGGCGAGAATGCATATCCATCCGGACCGCCCAGCGAAAACGGCGGAACATCGTGCTCGTCGCCTGGATTCAGATCGCGTGACGTCCCTCCACTTGCGCTCACCAGAAAGAGATGGCTCCGTTTGTCGCCGGTAAATGCGTTCCAGTGTCGGTAGAGCAGATGCGTAAAGACCTGTGCCTTGACTTTCGACTCGGCTTTCTCCTCGTCGTGTTTCTTATTGCAACTATCATCGTTACAATCCGGATATACCGAAGAGACAAATAGGATTTGCTTGCTATCCGGGGACCATGTTGCGCCATCCGCCTCCGTACTCAGCGAGGTGAGCTTGTGGGGCTCGCCAATTGTGCCGGCCGCTGTGCCGAAATCGGCTAGCCAGATCTGCTGCCCGCCATCGCGCGCGCTCTCAAATAGGATTTGTTTCCCATCAGGAGAAAACCTTCCCCGACTTTCACCCGCCATCGACGCTGTCAGTGCGCGGCTCTTGCCACCGATTACTGGCACAATCCACAGGTGCGAGATGCGGGTGTTTTTGCCGAGATCGACGTCCGTCGCCGCATACATCACCCATCTGCCATCCGGCGATACGGCGATGTCCCCGAGCCGCCGCATCTTCATCATGTCTTCGAAGGTCATTGGCCGACGCGCCTGCCCTTGTGCCATCTCAGTCAGACTTAGCAGACACCCCATCAGAAAAAATGCCGCAATTCGGCTCCGTGCCATTCCACTCCTCGTTTTTGGAAAAATGAATGCCTGCATTGTCGCAGGCCACTGTACATGGTAGCCGGATGCCTTAGCGCGAGAACACTTCGCCCGTCACTGACGCCTCATTCCAGGCAAACTCCGCTTGCATCTCGATTGCCACCGCTGCCCCCTGCGGCTGCAAATTGAAGGCGGAAATCTCGCCTCCATGCTCACGGATAATCGAATAGCACAGACTCAGGCCTAGTCCGGGCCCTTCGCCGGGCTTCTTCGTCGTAAATAATGGGTCGAAGACTCGATTAGGATTAGGAAAGCCCGGCCCGGAATCCGAGATCAGCACTTGCACCCGGTCTTTGATAAGCGTCGCATCAATTCGCACCTTCTTCTCTTGTATCGCGGGCAAACGCTGCAGGGCGTTTGCAGCATTATTCAGGATTTGCAGAAAGACCTGCCGCATCTGGTCGCTATTTGCCCGAATCCTGGGCAGATCCCGGGCAATCGCGACTTCGAGCGTGATCCCCTTCCGTTCGAACTCCGGCTTCCGCTGCCGTACGATCTCAAGCAGCATCTGTTCTACAGAAATCAGCGCCAGAGTGTTGGGCGAGGTTTTCCAGAATCGCCCCAGGCTCTCGATCGCTTCCTTCATCCGCCGGGACTCACTGCGTATGACCGCCACACTCCGCCGAGTTGCCTCATCCACGTCACTTTCTTCGACGAGCTCCGCGTATCCCATTACTACCGTGAGCGGATTGTTTAGCTCATGTGCCACCCGGCCGGCGAGCTGCCCCAGCCCGGCCAGTTTTTCCGACTGCACCACCCTGCGCAGCAGCAGGCTGTTTTCACGCCCCGCCGCCAACCGCGCCACCAGCAACTCCAAAGGTAGAAGATCTTCTGCCGCCAAGGGTTCCTCGAGGACTTTCAAGCCGCTCAACACCAGCACACCCTGGAGTTCTGCCGCGTTCTCCCCCATCGGGATCGCGTGTGCATGCATATAGTTAAGACGTTCCAGATCGTCACCCGGCACCATCAACGGGCGCAAATCGGCGACCGCCGTGTTGCCGATTTCCGCCGCCCAATGGCCGCCCTTGCAGAACGCCTCCAACTTCTCCGGCGTCAAGCGCTGTCCCATCGCGTCCAGGGCTCCGGCCAGCGCGCCCTCCATTCCGGCGTGCCCCACCATGCGAAATTGCTGCTCGGCGTTCCGCAGTAGAATCGCCGCTTGCCCAAAGCGGCTCGCCGTCGCGATCGTCTCGCATACCCGGTCGTAGTTGAGACCGAAATCGCGGGTCGGAGATGCCGAAACATCCAGCTTCGCGTACTGCTCCATCTCACTGCGGACCCGTCGTTCGCGCCTCTGCACCGTCTCATTTCGCTCCAGCTCGTCCTCGAGCGCCAACACGATCATGCCCACCGCGGTCACCACCTTCATTAGGTTGATCGTCCGCAAATAGTAAAGAAATGCCGGCTCGCCATAGTGCAGCAGGAAGTCCACAGCCATGGGGCTGCTCCACGTCAGCAGTCCGGCTGCGGTAAAAATCACGCCCGCACTCCACCTCCGGTAGCCCGTCAACACCAGAACCGCCGCCATAAGGCTGATGCTGCTGTGCGCCAGCCGCACCACGAGGTCAAACTGGCCGACGAAGGCCAGATAGATGCACGTCACGCCAACGCCCGCTGTGAACGGGAGTGTGAACCACAGTGGCGGCAGGTTCTTCTGCGCACTCCAATTTACCGCGACAGCCACCGCCGAGATCGCGGCCAGACAATTGATGATCCGCAGAAAGATACCAGGTGATGGATAGAGCGACGTAAGCACCGAAAACAAGACCAATGGCGCCGCGAAGATCGCGATGGAGGAAATCTTGATTTTGCTTCGGGCATGAATCGGCGACACTGAGCCGAGAAGCATGAGCGCAGCCAACGCCATAGCTGTGTTGGAAATGGCCAGACCCACCCCGTGCCTGCCGTATAAGCTGGCCTGCAAGGCCAGCCGCGTGATTGCCAGTGTCCAGCCAATCAGCCACAGCAGGGTCCTCGGCGTCCGCGAGCGCAAATACAGCGCGGCAAAGACGGCCACAAGAATGCTGAGCAGCACTAAGGTCGGAACGCGATAGTAATCGTCCATTGCATCCGGGGAGAAGGCGAAGACAGTGTACTCCGCGGCTCTGAAACGCCCCTACCGAAATTTGGCCTCTTCCTGGCTATGAAAAGTCATAGAAGTCGAAAGCTATCTTGCTCAGGCGTAGCTGCCTAGTAAAAACCCTACGTCGTTAAACCTGGTGGCCTTTTCCGCCCCCTCTTACGTCTATTCATATTAGGATCGTTCTATATCGGGATAGTTCCTTTGTCTGCCATCCTCCAGAACCGTGTCACAGCAAGACCCGCACTCCTCGGAGCTGCCTTCCTCATTCTCGTGCTCTCAGCCCAAGCCCAGGTTTCCTATACCTCCATGCCGCTTGATCAAGGCTTCGGTGCGCTCGACACTTCCGCGCCACCGATCCCCGCGCAGCAGATCATCGATCAGTTCACCGCCAAAGAGAGTGTCTTTCGCCGGGCGATGGCCAACTACACCTACGAGCGCAGCGTGAAGGTTGAAACTATCGACGACGACAACAAGGTCGATGGGCAATACTTTCAGGTAACGGACATCTCCTTCGACCCCAACGGCAAGCGGTTCGAACACGTAGTCCTGGCGCCGGCCAGCAGCCTTGAGCGTGTTCAGATGAGTCCTGCCGACTTTCAGGATATCGAGCAGCGCCTGCCCTTCGTCCTCACGAAGGAGGATGTGGGTCAGTACGATCTAACCTACCTCGGCAAGCAAAAGGTCGACGAACTCGATACCTACGTTTTCGATGTAAAACCGAGGGTCATTGAGAAGAACAAGCGCTACTTCCAGGGCCGTATTTGGGTCGAACAGCACGACCTTCAGATTGTCGTCACTAACGGGAAGAACGTTCCCGACGACACGCGGAAGGGGCACGAGGATCTGTCGCCTCCCTTTACGACCTATCGCGAGCAGATCGATGGCAAGTACTGGTTTCCGGTCTACACGCGTGGCGAGGGTGTCCTGCACTTCTCGGCGGGCAGCGGCTACTTGAGTCAGGACGTCCACATGCGCGAGACGCTGAAGTACACGGACTACAAGCAATACCATGCCAATGTTCGGGTACTCTTCGAAGGCCAGGACATCAGCCAGGGTGGTAATCAGGGCAGCACTCCGAGCCAGCAGCCACCTGCGCCTGCGAAGCCGCAGTAGCGGGTTTTACTGTTCGATGGGCTGCAAAATATCAGGGTTTGCGGAGTATTTACCGGCTGTTAGTCCTGTGCTGTTTTTCTGACGTCGACTTCCATCTAAGGTATTGCCTCGCGAGAGGAATCCGATGGGAGATGATGTAAATGTGAGAATACCTCTTCTACGGCCGAGGCCAATCCACTTTTCACTCGCGTGCGCACTGGCGCTCCTCACGTCCATTGCCGGGGCTCAAGTCATGGGTAGCGACCGGGGCCAGAACCAAGATTACGACCAGCCCAATCGTCCGCAAGTACATTTCTCGCCGCGCGCGAATTGGACGAACGATCCCAACGGCCTCGTCTACTTTCACGGGAAATACCACCTCTTCTTTCAGTTCAATCCCTTCGGCGATCAATGGGGTCACATGAGCTGGGGACACGCCGTCAGTACAGATCTGCTGCATTGGAATCAGCTTCCAGTCGCAATCCCGGAGAAGGACGGCGAAATGGTGTTCACTGGCAGCGTCGTCGTCGACCGCGAGAACACTAGCGGCCTGTGCGGCTCTCAGAAGGAGTGCCTGGTCGCGATTTACACCGGTCATCGTAGCAACCCGCAGGAGACACGGCAAACACAGAATCTCGCCTACAGCCGGGATGACGGACAAACCTGGACGCGATATGAAGGAAACCCTGTACTCGATCTTCATATGGCTGACTTTCGCGACCCGAGCGTGTCCTGGGATGAGAAGGGAGATCATTGGTTGATGGCAGTCTCATTGCCGAAGGAGCACAAGGTTCATTTCTATGCCTCGCCGAACTTGAAGGTGTGGACGCAACTGAGCGATTTCGGGCCCGTCAGCGACATAGATGGAGACTGGGAATGCCCCGATCTCCTGCGCATCCCCGGCGACAACAGCAAGGGTGAAATGTGGGCTCTGAAGGTCGGCCTCAACCCTGGCGCCCCACAAGGCGGCTCCGGCGAGCAGTATTTTCTCGGTGACTTCGACGGGAAGCAGTTTACGGTCGCCAGCGAGCTCGGTTCGCACGGATGGACGAACTACGGCAAGGATGACTATTGTGCCATCAGCTTCAACGGGCTACCAAAAGGCGAGAAGCCGATTCTGATCGGCTGGATGAGCAACTGGCAATACGCGTCGAAGTTGCCGACCTCTCCATGGCGCGGGCAGATGAGCATTCCCAGGCGGCTCTCGCTGCAGAAGGACGATGGAGGATTGGCAATAAAGCAGGAGCCCGTTATTGCAC
Organism: uncultured Acidobacteriaceae bacterium; assembly: GCA_964453815.1. Lineage (GTDB taxonomy): Bacteria > Acidobacteriota > Terriglobia > Terriglobales > Acidobacteriaceae > Silvibacterium. The sequence continues at coordinate 51,213 of CAYVSQ010000372.1, forward strand.
CTCTTCGGACAGATCATTCAGCCATCTCGACGGCGAAAACCGGCAGCGTGCCGCTGCAGGTCCCGTTTGAAATGGATTTGCGATTTGACCGTCCTCCCGAATCGGTCTTTGGCGTGCGCCTCTATAGCGACGAACAGCACTGGACGGAGATCGGGTTTGATCAGACAAAGAAGGAGTTCTACATCGATCGCACGAAATCGGGTACGGCCATTACACCTGATTTCCTGACGAGGACGACAGCTCCGTTGATTGCAAGCCGCCCTTACGATCTCAAACTGATCGTCGATCGCTCATCGATCGAGGCGTTTGCCCAGAACGGCACGATTGCAATGACGGACCTTATCTTCTCCACTTCGCAGGTAAGCAAGGCTGTATTTTTCCCGGCAAACGAGAAGGCAGTCCCCGTGAAGGGCGACCTTTGGAAGCTGCAGACGGTTTGGAGATAAAAGCAAGACCCGTTCTCGGTACTGCGCTCCCATTATCTTCATTGGTCCAGCCCAGCGCGCCTCTCTATTCATAACATCGTGATTTTCAGTTATCGTGTGGTCATAGGCTCGTGGAGCAGAAGTCCCGAAAGAGATGACGGTGACAAGACAATGCTTTTATGCCGCGACACTCGTATTCGCCATCGCGGCCAGCGGTCGAATTGCGGCCGGGCAAGCTGCGCCATCCACGACGGGAGAAGCAGCGCCTCAGGCGCAGTCCTCGCCATCGCCATCCACCTCGCCTGCTCTGAAGAGCCTGTCGGCTGGGAATCTCGATCCATCGCCGAGCCTGTCTACTCCTCAACCGCTGTTGGACTTCAAGGAATCCGACATCAAGTTCAATCTACAGAGCCTGATGGAGGTGCTGCGCGACCGCAGGCATGAAGGCTGGGTGCTCGCAGCCTACCCTGACCCGGTAACCAGCCGGCCGCTGATCGGCGCGGGATTCAGTCTCGATGTGACGGCGACCGACCATCCCCAGAACGACCCGCTTAATTCTCATCCTTTCATCGAGCCATCCTCGGCTCAGCTTTGGCAGGCAGCAGGATTCGACGCAGAACGATTGCAGAGTATACTCGACCAGTTCGACCGAAATCTGAACGCATGGGGGAAGATCCTCTATCGCAGAAAGATCAGAAAGAACACTCTGACACCGCAGCTGACTGAAGAAGAGGCCAACAGGCTACTGCGCATCTCTGCGATCCAGGCGATTGAGAACGCAAAGGCCTATTGTCGCGATTTCGACCAGCTGACCGGGCCGCAACAGATGGCGTTGAGCCAGCTCGTATTTCAGATGGGTGTGAATCTCGAGGAGTTCGTTCAGTTTCTTGGCGCCATGAACGGCGACGCCAGTGATAGCGCCTCGTCGCAACCCAGCGGCGGTGTCCCAACGGAAGCGGAGCACTGGAAAACAGTGCAACACACGCTCATCGACAGTCAGTGGGCCAGACGCTACACCGATCGCGCTACAGCGGTAATCGCCATGTTCGATCCCAATTATGCCCGGGATCCTATTGGAGCGGAGCGGAGCGTGGAGCTTATCCTCCGTCCCCCTGTGAAGCATCATCATAAAAAGCCGCCGGCAGCGTCTCTGCGGGCGGCGAACGACAGCCATCCCGGTAAAATACCCGGCAAAAAACGGTCGGCTACCAATACAAATCGAAGCTGACCGGTACTGGCGTCGAGTTTTCCTGTGTCTCGATTTGCGCGGAATCATCCAACTTTCAAGACATCGATTCAAATAGGGAGAGTTGGAGCAACGGTTGAACTACGCCAAAGCTGCTCTGGACGCATACAAGGCAATGCTCGGTTTGGAACAGTATCTCCAGCAGTGCGGACTCGAACAATCGCTATTACACCTTGTCAAACTGCGCGCCTCGCAGATCAACGGCTGCGCCTTCTGTCTGGATATGCACTGGAAGGACCTGCGCGCCATCGGAGAGGCAGACCAGCGGCTCTATTCGCTGGACGCTTGGAGGGACTGCCCATCTACTTCGAGCGCGAACGCGCGGCCTTGACATGGACAGAGGCCGTGACTCTGATTACCAATGGCCACGTGCCCGACGGGGTATATGAACAGTCCGTCCGCACTTCAGCGAAAAGGAATTGTCTGACCTCACCTTCACGGTGGCCACCATCAATTCGTGAAATCGTCTGTCGATTGCCGGACGCACCACACGGGGAACGTATCGGATGACGCAAACACACAAAGCACGAAAGACTGGTTGACCGGGGCGTAATCGTGACCATTCCCGGGCGGATAAGTCCGGATTCGGACACACGCCACACAGGCTTATGAGCCTTGCTCCTTTGTTTTCAGCTACATTTGCACGGGGCTCCTTGGCCACTCGCATGCGTAGATAGTCTATGGGAGAGTCACCGTCCATGATCTTCTACAATCTGCGTCACGCCTTCCGGCAGCTTGTCCGCTTGCCCGGCTTCAGCATTACGGCGATCATTACTCTCGCGCTCGGTATTGGAGCTAACACCGCCATTTTCAGCGTGGTGAATGCCGTTCTGCGCCATCCGGCAGGAGTTGATCACCCGGAGCGCGTCGCCGTCATGAATGTGCTCTACAAAAAGTTGGCGCTCGACGTCCCCTTCATCTCCGTTCCCGACTACGCTGATACGGCCTCTCTCAAGAATGTCGTCGAGGCGGCGGCTATGGAGAAAGGCATGAGTTTCAACAGTGTTCGCGATGGAAAGGTCGAGCATGTATCCGGTGCGGGGGTCGGCTCACGGTGGTTCCAGGTCTTCGGCGCGCGTCCCATCCTCGGCCGTACATTCACCGCCGAGGAAGACCAGCCCAATGCCGGCCCGGTGGTGGTGATCAGCTACGGGCTGTGGCAAACGGTCTTCGGAGGACGCCGGGATGTAGTCGGGCAGACCCTTATGCTGGACCAGAAACCGCACCAGGTAATTGGCGTGATGCGCAGCGATTTTGACTGGCCGCGGCGCAACCAGGTATGGGTGCCCATTGCGCTCGACCCCAAGGCCTTTGCGGCCGACCAACGCTACAACGAGAGCTACCAGACATTTATCCGCTTGCGTTCCGACGCAACTATCGGGCAGGTGAACGCCAGAATTATAGGAAAAGTGCGCGAGCGGATTCTCACGGAAGGCAGCCAATCTTTCGGACGCAGTTCCGACTGGTCCTTCTACGCTTCGCAACTGACGCAATTCGCCGCCGGTCCGCTACGTAAGCCGCTCTACGTCCTCTTCGGAGTCGTTGCGCTTGTGCTGCTCATCGCCTCGGCTAACGTCGCCGGGCTCTTTCTCGCGCGTACCGCTGCTCGTACCCGCGAATTCGCGATTCGCACTGCACTCGGCGCGACCGCCTCAGCCATTGTCGGCCAACTGCTCACCGAGACCATGCTGCTTGCCGG
>CAYVSQ010000373.1:0-5950 GCA_964453815.1 uncultured Acidobacteriaceae bacterium
CGTGTTGTCAGCTGCTCTTGGACCTGGACAAGGAGCGCCACATTTTTTTCGACAGACAGGCGACCAACGAAGCCTAGGACGAAGCCGTCATCGTCGGGCAGACGCCGGCGATGCGCTGGGGAGAATACTTGCGTATCGACACCGCGCTGCATGAGGTGGCAAGGACGGCCGGTTTCTTTCTCAAGGAGGCAGCAAAGAGCAGGATTGGGCGCAAAGAGGATTCCTGCCAGCGAGTAGAAGCGGGCGGTTGCGAAAAGAGCGGATTTCTCGATGGCGAGCGCGGTTGCAGCTCTTCGATCATCGTCACGAATGTGGTGGAGCAGCAAGTTGGAACGCTTGGCGGCGTACTCATGCACATTGGTGTGCCATGAGGCGGCGAGCGGCAGGTGCAGATGATTCGCGAGCGCTGCGCCAAGCATTCCGTTTTCGCTGGGTCCCGTGATGTGAATGATATCGGGACGGAATTCCTTGAGCGTGTGGACGATCAACGGCAAGTGTCGGATGAAACCGGGGTCGAAGGTGAGGTCTTTGTCGAGATAGAAGGAGAGAAAGCCGCGGCGCAGTTCAAGGGTCTGGAGCTGCCCTTCGACGAGCAGGCGCTGTTTGCGATTACCGGCGCGGACGCAGAGAAAGGGCAAGGCATAGAGACGCGCGAAAGCTTCAAACTGGCGGCTGGTGTGGGCGACGCCGTTGACCTCGTGGAAAGAGTCAGGAAAGTAGGCGACCCTGGGGGTCGGCGTGCTCATACAGATCAGGGTATAGGGTGCAAGGGTGCAGGGGTAGAGGTGGCGCGGTTATGGATTGGCTATGATTGTCCCCGCTCGCTACGCCCTGCCCCGTATACCCTACACTTTATTCTTCAGAGGGCCTCTTCGCCCAGAGCGAAGCTCAGCTCGCGCGACTCGTCCCAGGCCATGCGCAGGCTACCGGAAACAGGTTTGCTGCCCAACATTTTCACGGTGTCGATCACGAACTGGAGATACCAGGGAACGCGCCCGTCTCCAGGCCAAAGTTCGCTCAAGGGCCGAATGGCTCCGGCAGAGTCGGGGTGATACACACGTTCGTCCCAGGTCCGCGATCCCTGCGGAAAATCAGGATAATTACGGATGGCATCGAGCGTGGATTGAAGGATGCGATGTTTCCACGGCTCGGCGTATTGCGGCATGAAGAGTACGTGGCTGCGGCCCTCGTAGCGGATCTCGTGGACGAACTCAGTGAAGCTGGCGGCATTGGAGAGATTGATGTTGGCGTTTGGCTCCAGACCGTGGCGGTCGCCGCCTGAGATGAGCAGCATGTTGCGAGCCTTGGCCATCTGCTTAGTTTCGCGGTTTTCTTCCCAACTGCGGAGGCCATTCAGCTCCAGTGCGTGGATGAACTGGCCATTCGCCGCCATGAAGTCGTGGACACGCTGGCGGTGCTTCTCCCTGCCGATGATGTAGAGGTCCCACAGCGGGTGGTTGAAGACGATGAGGACGTTGGGCAATGCGTGGAGAGCGAAAAGTATCTCAGTGAGGCGCCGCTCCGAGGGATTGGCCGTATATTCCTCGAAAGTGCGCATCCACTCAGCGCCGGAATCACTGGGTAAATTATGAATGCCGAGGTGAAGAGCCTGATCCGGACCGAAAGGCGCGCTCCACTCAACGGAGACGGGAATGTGGCGGGCCGAGGCGACGGTGCGAAGAAGCATAGGAGCGCTGATGGTGTCGTGATCCGTGATGGAGACGAGCGGCGTAAGGTTGAGGGTTTTCTCAATCTGCCCGCTTTCGAGATCGAAGGCCAAGCGCGGCGTCAGAGGCGGAGTCCAGTAGCTGGCCGCATAGCAGATAGCGATTTTATAGGTATTCAGCGTACGGTTTTCGGCGATGGCGATGAGCTTGCGCACTAGGCTGTAGTCGCTGCCAAACTTGGCGAGGAAGTCGAGAGTTTCCTTCGACTGGTTGGTGTGGCTGTGCAGAGAGACGCCTGTCGAGTACTCACGTGCGGAATCGGCATCTTTCCAGTAATAGGAGATGCGACGTAGACCGGCCATTGAGTTGCCTCCTGGGACCTGCTGCGTAAAGTATCGGACTGCACCATGAATGCGACATTACGGGCGAGAGAAAGGAAGTTCAAATTGAGCCCGGTGCCGAAAGAGGCAACGTTACGAAGGAGATACGCGCGGCCAACTTTTGGAGGCTTATCAGGGCCTGTTAACAGGCCCTATTGCGGGTGCGAGCAATCTCCGGGACCAGGGAGGTGTCGTCCTCGGTGTAGGCATGGCCGGAGTCAGGCTCCAGGTGATTCCGGGTAAGTTCATCGCGAAGCAGGGCAAAGGCCTGATCGGGCGTATCGGCGATCTCGAAGAGTTCGCGATCACGGGGTGAAATGGCACCTTTGTCGACCAAAACGTCCAAATTTAACACCTGATTCCAATACGATGACCCATAAAGCACGATAGTCATCTTCTTCGCCAGCTTCTGAGTCTGCGAAAGGGTGAGAATCTCGAACATCTCGTCCAGCGTGCCAAACCCCCCGGGAAAGACAACCAGCGCCTTGGCGAGATAGGCAAACCAGTACTTGCGCATGAAGAAGTAGTGGAACTCAAAGTTGAGCGAGGGCGTGATGTAGCGGTTGGGATATTGTTCGAAAGGCAAGCGGATATTGAGTCCAATGGTCTTACCTCCCGCTTCGTGAGCGCCGCGATTAGCGGCTTCCATGATGCCGGGTCCTCCGCCGGAGGTAACAACAAAGCGATGACGCCGCGACTTGAGACTCTTTGACCACGCGGTCAACATGTAAGCGAGACGCCGGGCATCTTCATAATAGTGGGCCATCTCAACTGCGGCCTGGGCTCGGCTGCGGCTGAGTTCGCTTGCGGTGCCCTGCTCCAGCTCAGGCGAGCTGGCAGGTTGCTCTTCGTCAGGGGCGGGTTCAACGGAACCAGTGTTTTCAAGCAGCTCCAGCTCGTGGTTGGCCTCATCGAGAGCGCGGAAACGGGCCGAGCCGAAGAAGACAACGGTATCGCGGATGCGCTCCCGGCGAAAACGAGACAGCGGCTCGGAGTATTCCGAGAGGATGCGCATGACGCGGCCATCAGGGCTGTTGAGGAAGACTGGATTTTCGTAGGCGAGGGGAGCGCTTTCCAACTGTTTGGGAGCTTTACGCATCGAGGTCAGCCCTCTTTGTAATGGATGGCGTCGTGGATCGCGATCCAAATATTGAGCAGACCAAGGCCGGAGACCAGTCCTCGCGCGATGCCGTTGAGAAGCAGCGGGGCCAAATGGGGTATCAGAGTGAGCAGCCGATTTTCGTCCCAGAAGTGCATCCACGGCAAAACGACAATGATAAGACCAAGATAGAGACGCACGATCACACGCACAAAGAGATCGAGGCGCCGAAGCCAACGCGGTGACTGGCGTGGATTCTTGGCGCTTGCAGGCGTGCTCACGGCGAGCCGAGGGGGTGGATTGAGGGGCGTCTGGGAGGAAAAAAGATTCGGCTGCTGCGACATGCTGTCCAAAATTAAGTGCGCTGGCTGAAGAACGCAGCCGTCATTACTCGCTAATTCAACGGTAACACGGCTGCACGGCAGTTTGCGGTGACTACGGCCGGGGTTGTCGGCGGGGACGACGGTTAGCCTGCAGGATCTTCTTGCGCAGGCGAAGCGATTTGGGTGTGACTTCGACAAGCTCATCCTCGGCGATGAATTCGATGGCTTGCTCGAGATTCATGGCGCGGGGCGGGGTGAGGCGGACAGCTTCGTCGGCTGACGAGGCGCGCATGTTGGTGAGTTTTTTTTCCCGGACGACGTTGACGTCGAGATCATTATCGCGGGAATGCTCGCCAATGATCATGCCCTCGTAGACTTCCACTCCAGGCGGCGCGAAAAGAATACCGCGGTCCTCAAGGCCTTCGAGGGCGTAGGCGGTTGTCGATCCGGGCCGGTCGGCGATCAGGGCTCCGGTGGGACGTTGCGGGATTTCCCCTTGGTAAGGCATGTAACCGTCAAAGAGCGAATTCATCACGATGGTCCCGCGAGTTTCTGTGAGCAGTTCGCTGCGCAAGCCGATGAGTCCGCGTGAGGGAACTCGAAATTCGAGGCGGACGCGGCCGTGGCCGTGCATCTTAACCATCTCGCCCTTACGTGGCCCGAGGCGTTCGATGACGGTGCCGACGAAGGTGTCGGGGATATCGACGGTGAGGTGCTCAACCGGCTCCATAAGCTGGCCGTCGATGGTGCGAGTGACGATCTCCGGGCGGCCCACCATAAGCTCGAAGTTCTCGCGGCGCATCATTTCAATCAAAATGGCGAGTTGCAGTTCGCCGCGTCCCAGCACCTTGAAGCTGTCCGGGCTATCCGTTTCCTCGACGCGGATAGAAACGTTGGTGAGCAGCTCTTTGTCCAGGCGCTCACGAAGGTTGCGCGATGTGACATATTTGCCCTCGCGTCCAGCCATGGGTGAATTGTTCACCGAGAACTGGATGGCGATTGTCGGCTCGTCGATGATGATGGGCGGCATGGGCGATGGGGTTTCGATGGAGGTGATCGTCTCGCCGATGGTGATGCCGGTAACACCAGCGATAGCGACGATGTCTCCCAGTTCAGTGGCTTCAATGTCGGTTCGTTTGAGGCCAGCGAAGCTGAAGAGCTTTGTGATACGGGTCTTTTCGAGCGAGCCATCGTTCTTTGAGATGTAGACGTCGTCGCCGGTGCGCAGCGTTCCGTTGAAAACACGCGCGATGCCGAGGCGGCCCAGGTAGTCGGAGTAGTCGAGATTCGTGACCTGGATCTGCAGCGGTGCGTTGGCATCGCCGCTGGCTGCGGGAATAGTCTGAACGATCTGTTCGAAGAGCGGCTGCAGATCGGTGCCTGGTGAGGCGATGTCCAGGGTAGCCGTTCCGAGTTTTCCGTTGGTATAGAGCACCGGGAACTCGAGCTGATCCTCGTTGGCGTCGAGATCGATGAAGAGGTCGTAGACCTCGTTCAGAACTTCCTGAGGGCGCGCATCGGGACGGTCGATTTTGTTAATGGTGAGGATGACAGGCAGGCTGGCCTCGAGCGCTTTTGAAAGGACATAACGCGTCTGGGGCAGAGGGCCTTCGGAAGCATCAACAAGTAACATAACGCCGTCGACCATTTTTAGAGCGCGCTCGACTTCTCCGCCAAAGTCGGCGTGGCCGGGCGTGTCGACGATGTTGATCTTCGTATCGTGATAGAAGATAGCGGTGTTCTTGGCCAGAATAGTGATGCCGCGCTCACGCTCCAGTTCGTTGGAGTCCATCACGCGTTCGGCGACAGCCTCATTGGCGCGGAAGGTGCCGGACTGGCGGAGCATGGCGTCGACGAGAGTGGTCTTGCCGTGGTCGACGTGGGCGATGATGGCGATGTTGCGAATAATGCTCACAGGGATTTCCTAATCTCTTTCACTTGTGATTCGAGCGCAGTACGGCCAGGGCTCGTTTGTTCCGGGGCAGCCGTTCGTAACTCTCTTACCGGGAGCGGTCTTTGTCGATGGCTATGAAAATACGGCCAGGTCGATGTGAATGGGAGTTCCGGCCACGCGAAGCCGCTAGTATCGACCTCTACCTTTATTAGTTTACCAGTGACGGGCAGTTTACTCGTATTTGAGCGACTCGACGGGATCCATTTGCGCGGCACGGTTGGCGGGGAGGGTTCCGAAGATCACTCCGATCGCCGTTGAAGTGACGAGTGCGATGACCACGGACCATGGCGAGATGGGGATGCTGTAGGAGGTAAAGATACGCACTGAGATCGGAAGCGCCAGGCCGATGATGGTGCCTATGATTCCCCCGCTCAGAGAAATAAAGACCGCTTCGATGAGGAATTGAAGCTTAATTTCGCGGGACGTCGCACCCAGCGCCTTGCGGATGCCGATTTCGCGGATGCGCGAGCGGACAGTGGCCAGCATGATGTTCATGATGCCCACTCCGCCGACCGCCAGGGTCACGG
>CAYVSQ010000374.1:0-4718 GCA_964453815.1 uncultured Acidobacteriaceae bacterium
GCCGCTGACCTGCCTAAGATCACTGCCGCGCTGCTGGCTCGGGGTTACTTGCCTGCGGATGTCCACAAGATTCTCGGTGGTAACCTGATGCGGGTCTTCGGCGAAGTGGAGAAGATCAGCCAGAAGATGCAGGTGGAGAAGAAATAAGACGGCAACAAATAGATTCGACTGCTCAAGTGCTGCGAGGAAGCCCAGGTCTCAGAATGTAGATCGCGGTCGCCTGGGGTTAACCGGGGGATGGAGATTCCATTAAACCTCGAAATCTACCTCGATCGGGTCGATGAGCGGAAGAAGCCAGACGAGTAATTGCTGGTGCGCCGGGTAGCTATCGTAGGCTTCAAGTGCGGCGCGGTTCTCGAACTTCATCACGCCTCCGAGTTCGTAGCCTTGCGATCGCGGGGAGATGTTTTCGCCTACCCATGTTTCGATGAGTCCCGGAATCTGGCCTTGAAGCTGACGGATGGCTGCGATTACCTGCTGTCTTTTTTCGGGAGTGACGCCGGGCTTCCAGCGGAAGGCGAACGTATGGATAACCATGGGATCATCTTAAGGGATTGGTTTGAGCTTTGAGGTTCGTGACAGGAAGCGCGTTTAAAAGAACATGCTAAGGGTAAAACTGCCATACGAGCGAGATTTGGCGATTTCGCGAATGGCGCCGCCTTACCTTAAGCGGCGCCATGACCCAGATTGTTTTGATGCTGAAGGGGCCTGCCTGGTAACACTTCAACTCAGGCTTTCTGTCAGTGTTGAACCGCCGAAACCAGGGACTCGCCCGCAGGCGTGGGCTGAACGCCGCCATGCACGATGTCCGTAGCACTGACCGTCTTCCCATAGAGCCGCGCGTTGGCACTGTCGTCTGGTTGGAGTGAGGCGCCACTCAGAGATACGCCGGCAAACAATCCCTTGGCCCGCCCGTAGGTCAATATGTCGGCACCACCCACCGAATTGGTCGCGGTGGCGCCGGGACCCGCTGCCGCGGTGACGTCGCTGCCAACTTTGGTCTTGCCGCTCAGTACCTTGTCTACTGCCGCCGGCGCCATAATAAGGAGCACGTAATCGGTGGCCGAACCACCCAGCTGCAGACCGGCGCTGGCACCGCCAATTGTAAACATGGCGGGCGCCGACCATTTTCCGTGAGTGCGGCAAATCATCGGACCGCGGCCTCCACTTCCGCCAACACCGATAGCAAATTTCTTCACGCTGGGCAGAATGAGGACGCAATTCGCTTTGCCAATCAGACCTGAAGGAATGCTCTTATCAGCTTGCATCGCCTGCAAGACTGTGGCCGCATTCCTGATGGTCTCCTCGTCTTTCGCCTTGTCATCGGCCCAGGCGGGTAGCATGAAGGAGACTAGGAGTGAGGATACGAGAAATCGAGACACAATTGTCTTGGTGTGTGGCATTAGGGCTCTTCCTCCGTTCTAAGGTGAAGCGTTCGAAGCATCTCGCCAGAACTCGGAGACTTCAGGACCAGCGACTAACGATGAGCGCGGCTCAGCTGCATTTTTAAATCCGGCGATCAAAGTAATTGCCCGGACCCAACCATGTCAAATCACGTCCCGTCTTGGGGTGGACGATCCGGTCGGTGGTCTATTAAGGCCCACCTTAGGACTGCAACCAAGCCTTTCGCTGTCCTTAATAGTCTGCCTGCTTCAAATAGAAAGCCTTGTCAGCAATTTCCGCGGTGTGGACCCAACGTATATAATTGAAAGGATTGCTATTTATGAGTACAGGTGATTTCATATATGAGTTCCGGCAGGTTTGCAACACTGGAAAAGATGCTGCACTGGTTACCGGCTGCGCTGGCAGTTGCGATGATAACGGGAGAGTCGACCGCAACGATGTCGGCGGATAACACCAGCCATTGGCTTCTTCCTTTCTGGGTACATTTCTTCGGTGTGATCAGTGCCCCTCATTGGGCAGAAATACACCATCTCATTCGCAAGACCGGCCATATGGTGGGGTATGGGATGGTCAGCGCCTGCTTTTTCCATGGCTGGCGAATGTCTCTACGCGGAGTCGGGGACAAGGTTCGATCAGTTTGGCGGCGAGCCGGAATGTTGGCAGTGGCCTCGACGCTGCTGGTGGCCTCAGCAGATGAGTTCCACCAGAGCTTTTTGCCGAGCAGAACAGGCAGGCCGGCCGATGTCGGAATCGATCTGTGCGGAGCCCTCACGGCGCAGCTTCTGATTCTCGCCGTCGTCTCGCTGATCTCTCGCAAGCAGGACCTGGCGGCTGTTGCGACTCAGGGCTGGTGAGTTTCCTTCGCCCCGACCCATGCTGTAGTCTGTCCTCTTGGGAAATTGCATGAAACTATCGTTTCGTATCGCCCTCTTTCTCCTTTTTTCGTTCGCTGTTGCTGACGCAGGTTTTGCGCAGCAGTCTACTCCCGCGGCCTCGAATCCCCCGTCTTCAAATCCGACGCCGCCAACCCAGGAGCTGCCTGATTCGCCGGGCTCGCAGGTACCTGTGAGCCCGCAGCCGACAGGGCCAACAGCGGTTTTCGACACCTCGATGGGGCGGATCACCTGCAAATTGTTCTCAAAGGAAGCTCCGGAAACGGTGGCGAACTTTATCGGTCTGGCCCAAGGGACCAAGGACTGGACCGATGCCAACTCAAAGCAAAAGATCCACGGCAGGTCGCTGTATGACGGGACCACCTTCCATCGCGTGATTCCAGAATTCATGATTCAAGGCGGAGACCCGTTGGGGACGGGAATGGGGGATCCCGGCTATTACTTCAACGACGAGTTGAACCCGGGCCTTAACTTCGATGTGCCGGGCCGCCTGGCCATGGCCAACTCCGGATCGAATACAAACGGCTCTCAGTTCTTCATTACTGAGGCCCCGGCCGAGCACCTGAACCAAAAACATAGCATCTTCGGCCAATGCGATGATTCCAGCGTGCTGGTCGTCAAATCCATTGCGCGAGTTGAGCGCGATGGCAACGACAAGCCCCTCGAGCCAGTGATTGTGAAGAAGGTCACCATCGTGCAGCAAGGACAGCCGATGCCGCCTTCGCCGGCATCTTCGGGCACGGCCGCACCATCCGCTTCAACTACCGCTGCGCCGGCGGCAAAACCACAGTAACCAATTATTCTCCCAATCACTTCCAAAAGGAGCCATCATGTCGCGTCAACCGGGAACCTATGCTGTCTTTAACACGAGTGAAGGGCAGATTGTCTGCCGCCTGTTTCCAACCGAAGCGCCGAAGACAGTCGCCAACTTCATCGAGCTTGCCGAAGGCTCGCGCGAGTGGGCACACCCTGTCTCTAAGAAAAAGAGCTCCGACAAGCTCTACGACGGAACGATCTTCCACCGCGTGATTCCTGACTTCATGATTCAGGGAGGCGATCCGGCTGGAAACGGCATGGGCGGCCCCGGATATCGCTTCGAAGATGAAACCAAGGGCTCGCCGCACAAGTTCAACATCCCGGGTAAGCTGGCCATGGCCAACGCCGGTCCGAATACCAATGGCTCGCAGTTCTTCATTACCGTGGCCGCAACGGATTGGCTGACCGGCAAGCACACCATCTTCGGGGAAGTGGCCGAAGGTCAGGACATCGTGGAAAAGATCTCACGTGTGCCGCGAGGCTCGCAGGACAAACCGCACAAACCCGTGGTAGTTGAGTCGCTGGTAATCGAACGGGTGTGAGAGCAGGTTCTGATGGGCGGGCTGGTTCTTGATCACTCTAAAAGCTCGGCCCAAAAGTGGATGGCTTCTTTTCAAGTCGATTCTTCTCGGTCGACTCGCTGGAGAAAGGGTTTTTCGATGCGCTGCCCGATCCGTGTTTGCCTTGTTGCATCCCCTTTTTCTGAAGCTCGTTCCGATCGTTGCGGAGTCGCTGCTCGATGCGCTGGTATACGTCTAGTTTGTTCTCCAATCCTGACGATGGGCCTTTTACATGGAGGCTTGGGACGAGAAATTCACGATCGGCCAGATCCGGAAACCCTGTACTAAACATCGGCTCGAAGGCAAATAACTGATCAGCATGGTCTGGCGGGCTAAGCACGGCTGTACCCCTCGTACTATCGGGGAAATCAGTCGTGTAAGACCCCGCACCAGATTTGTCTGTATTAGCGCTGTGCAACTGGGACTGCTCCTGACTATCGGATGAGCTGGAGATATGTCCGGCTGATCTGCGCGCCGAGGTATCTGGGGTACCCATCTTATTCCCTCCCGGGCTGGACGTACTGACAGAATGATGAGCACCAGGAGCAGTGGGGCTGCCTCGACCAGCAAGCTTCCCACCGGACTTGCTGCCGTGCGACAGAGCAACCGCGGATCCGGTGGCCTGCCCAAGTTGAGAGCCGAAATCTCTAGTCGACGACCCAAGACCCCATTTGGCAATTCCGGATTTGGTTGACTGTCCAGGTTGAAAGGTGGAATCTCCGGTTTTTGACGATCCAACACCCCAGCCGGTCGAAGGAACGCCAAAAGAGCTCCCCGCGCCGTTTGATGTCGAGGATTTCACTCGGCCCTGCCCACTCGACAACTCACCCATCGACGACCCGGAAACACGGGCGCTTACGGTCATATTTGACAGAGAGGATCCGCTCGCATCGGTTGGTGCCAGACTTCCTCCAGACGAATCGTTAACTGAGCCTGACGCAGCAGAACCTGTAGGGGTCAAAGGAAGACTCATGCTAACGGTCGCGGTCGAAGAAGAGGAGACTGCATCCTGTCCCGCAGCGGTACCGGCGTAACCCAGCAATAG
>CAYVSQ010000375.1:0-7027 GCA_964453815.1 uncultured Acidobacteriaceae bacterium
ACATGCCCTGCCGAATCTGCCGGCGAGTTCAAAACGCCGGTTCCTTTTGCGCTCAGATGGCAATTTGGCGAGTCTCAGGCGCAGAACCTGCGTCTATTTCTCCCCTTGCGGTAAGACGTCGACCGGCTCATCGATGGTCACGTAGCGATCGCCCCTTACATCCTTCAAAGTTTGCACAAATCCGCTCGGCCAATGAATCTCAACAGTCTGCGCGATCCCAGCCGCCCCAAGACCAAAGTGCAGACGCTTGTCGCTTGACGAGAGATAGCTACCGGAAGTGCTCAGTGTCTCCCATTGCGAGCCTGTGGATGTCGTGATTTTCACCACCGCGCCTATGGCGTCACGGTTGCTCCTGTGCCCAATCAGATTGAGCCCCAGCCAATGGTTCGCCGTCTTCGTCTCGTTGACCAGAATGTGCGCCGGTCCACCGTTTTCGGTGACGACTGCGTCGATGCGCCCGTCATTGTTGATATCTCCAATCGCCATCCCCCGGCCGACCCAGCGTTTTGTAAACATATCGCCTGAGACTGGAGAAACATCGGCAAACTTCTTACCGTCAATATTGCGCGCCAGCAGCATCGGTTCGCGATAGTGCAGCTGGGGAAACGTCAATTCGATGGTATCCAGGTCGTGCCCTTGCGCAATCAGGAGATCCTTCCAGCCGTCGTTGTCGTAATCCAGGAAGCGAACGCCCCAACCCGAGTGCAGTAGCGTCATAGCGGCGATACCCGAAGTGTAGCTCGAGTAGGTGAAGGTTCCATCCCCAGCATTTTGATAAAGGCCGTACTTCTGGTTCGCCAGGTTGTCAACGATCAAGTCAGGCAGGCTATCGTTGTTATAGTCGGCGAAATCTGCGCCCATGCCAGCAAAGGTACGTCCTTCGCTGTCAACCGCGACCTCCGCTTCCAACCCCACTTCCTCGAAGGTTCCGTCTCCCTTGTTATGAAACAGAAATTCCACCATCGAGTCGTTCGCAACGAAGATGTCCGGATGACCATCGTGATCGTAATCCGCAATCGCGATACCCAGAGCTTTCGCCGGCTTGTCTAATCCCAGTCTGTGCGCTTCTTCTGTAAATGTCCCATTGCCGTTATTGTGGTAAACGAGCATCGCAATCGGCGGAAACACATCCGGATGGCAATAACCTCGGTAGCCCTCACGATGTTCGCCGCACCACACGTCATCCCAGTCCCAAGTCACATAGCGCAACACGACCAGATCAAGAAAGCCGTCCCCATCCAGGTCGATCCAAGCCGCCGAACTGGACCACCCGCTGCCTCCGACGGCTGCCTTCTCCGTCACATCGGTAAACGTTCCATTACCGTTGTTGTGGTACAGCTTATTTCCACCATATGCAGTTACATATAGGTCCTCATAGCCATCGTTGTCATAATCGCCAACGGCTACGCCCATGCCATAACCTACCCCCCGCAGTCCCGCCTTTTCGGACACGTCTTCAAACGTCCCATCCACCTTCTGGTGATACAGTCGGTTCCAATATTTCGGGCCCGTCTTCTCAGGAATCGTTCCTTTCGCGGTTGGGTCCGCGAAGGGCGCACCATTCACCAGGAAGAGATCGAGCCGTCCATCATTGTCGTAGTCGAAGAGCGCGACACCCGAGCCCATTGTCTCGATCAAATACTTCCTGGAAGTGTGCGGCGCCTGATGCAAAAAGTTTACGCCTGAGCTCGCTGTCACATCGACGAAGTTGCCCGGAACCATCTCGGACGAGATCGCGCGGGAAGCGGTCCCAGACCCCGCGGGAATCACACCCTTGTCACACTGAGCGCATAGAGGGACAGCCGCCAGCAGGAAGATGATCGCCCAAGCAATAGCTGACCGCCTCTCGGAACACATCTCGCGTCTTGTCATCCCATTTCCTGCAGGCACGATTAGTTATTTCTTCTTGGCTACAGTCTGCGCCGTCTTATATGCAGTGCACAGCTCACCACGGGTAATGCCTTTGCCCTTTTGAGGTGGGCGGGGTGCATTCACGGTCGGTGCGTGTTAACTCGGTTCGATTCCGCAGTGAGCGAGCGAATCAATTCCGCCTCGCGCTGCCTGTAAGGTGTCCCGTCGGGATGAAAGACTTCGTGGAACCAGACCGTCGGCTGTTGGAGCGTGTAAGGGCGGTACCAGGAATCCCAAGGCAGATGCGTCTGAGTCTTGCCTTGAACGAGGCCCCAGTTGATCGCTGCCACGCGGTGCTTCTGTGCGATTGGCAGGATCGTGTCGAACAGGCTTCCCACGCCCCGCGCCATGTATTCCGTGCAGATGATAGGACGGTGGAATTGCTCCAGCCAGCCGACCCGTTGCTCGAAGTCCTCGGGCCAACTATAGTTGTGGAACGAAATAAGGTCGGAGTTCTCGACCTGAATTCGCGGTATAGGATCAAGGTTATCCGGGGAGGACCAGTCGCCCCTCCAGATGCCGCTGATCAGTGGCTGTACTGGATGCTCCTCGCGTGCCCACGCGAATGCTTGCGGCAACAATTTCCGGACTAGCTCGGCTTTGTTCTGCGCCTCTTCCTTGCCATACGAACTTTCATTGGCGTTGTCCGGCTCATTCCACACATCCCAGGCAAGAATGCGATCGTCGTTCGCAAAAGCCCCCACCACTCCTTGGACGTATGCCTTCAGCCTTGGATATTCCGTTGAATCCTCGAGTGCCTTCCGGCCAGGGCTCTGCACCCATCCAGAATTGTGCACTCCCGGGATCGGCGGGTGCTGCGGCCCAAGCCTCGGATAAGGGTCCCAGCACGAATCGAAGAGCACGAAGATCGGGCGGATGTGGTGTTTTGCGGAGATCACAAGAAATGTGTCGATTCGACGTTTAAAGCCCTCTGGATCCTGCTGCCACAGCAAGTCCTGAAGGAAAACGCGCATCGTGTTCATGCCAATCTCCTGCGCCCATCCAAGCTCCTTGTCGATCTCTGCCGCGTCAAAAGTATCCGGCTGCCACATCTCCAGCTGATTGATCGCATCCGACGGAATAAAATTAGCGCCTACCAGCCACGGCTGCTTCGCATACCATGCGTTCGCTTTGTCTTCCGACCAGCGATTGGCTTGCGCCGCAGCAAGGAGCGCCTGCAACAGCAGGAACAGCGTGAAATATCGCTTCACCAAGCTTCCCTCCTAACCGAGAAGAGATAATACGGGCAGTGGCTTATATTCACCACCGTTTAGGCCAATTTAGGACGAGCCACGAATCGATGGCTGGTCCGTATGCGCACAATGCCATTTGTCGACGAGCTGAAGAGGGTCCACAAGGCCAGCGCAGTGCAAAAATTCTGTTGATGCCGTCTGACAACCATCCTCAGATAACTGACGAAGCTTGTCGTGATGAAATCGCTGACGCAGAACCTGCACTTCGATTGGATGACAAGCTGTTCAACAAGTTATCAAGGCGGTATGCGTGGGATCACCTCCTCAAGTCTGGTCAGCCTCCAAATGCGGGAAGGCGGTTATGCGTAGCTTGGCAGCAGCATAAGGCACCAGAGTGATCGTTTCCTCCGGCTCATGGCTCGCGACGGGGCTTTGCGGGACAGGATCGGCCACACCCTCTTGTGCGTGCCAGCCAGGAAGTTTGCGGGCATTCACGTGAAGCCGTACGGGCGAATTCTTCTTGGCGAAGGGCCGATCGGAGATTTTATTCTCAGTGACCGAGATACCCCTGAGGGGCGACGCAGGTTGCAGATCGAGTCCATAGTTCCACTGGGTTGTGGGATAAATTTGCCAATCTGCGGTCATGCCGCGATCCCTCAGCTTGAGCCAATCTTCGCCTATCCCGTAAGAAAAGACGAGTGGCCCACGTTCCACTGCAACTGAATCATTGAACCAGCGTGAGATGCGCGGCTGGAGCGGGAAATTTATCTCAACCTTATCGCCAGAGTTCCACTTATGGTCAACAACGGCAAACGTCCCTGCTCTGGGCGCTGGTTGAACAAGCCCGTTGATCTTGATCGACGCTCCTTCCGCCCAATTTGGAATGCGGAACTGGACGGGGAAGGCCATAGGCGAGGCGGTATTGACGGTCATTCGCACTGCACCCCGGAATGGATAGTCTGTCTCTTCCGTGATGCAGACTGCGGTGCCGCGAATGGTGACGCTGACTTCGCAAGGTGCATAGGCAATCGCAACCAGTCCGTCATTCGAGTTACTGCCCTGGACGCACGAAAGCATGAATAAGCTATTAGTGAACTTAGGCCACCCTTGATGAAAATTCGCGGTGCAGCAACCGAAGTTAGGCTCCAGACCAAAGAGGTTGGACTCCGGGCCGTCCGTGGTCCAGGGTTCGCGGTGAAGACTGCACTCTACCTGATTGGGCTCCTGATTGTACTGGTGTACCCACATATCATCGGAGAAAGCCCCCGGAAGGGCGTTGAAGGCCAGCCGTTCGAGCCGGTCGCCGAGGGCGGGATCGCCAAGGATTGCCAGAGATTGCTCGAGCGAATACATGTACTCGACAACAGTACACAGCTCCGAGCCTTGCGAAGGATTCAAGCCGGCAAAGTGCTCATCGCAGGAGAACATGCCGTTGGGCA
Organism: uncultured Acidobacteriaceae bacterium; assembly: GCA_964453815.1. Lineage (GTDB taxonomy): Bacteria > Acidobacteriota > Terriglobia > Terriglobales > Acidobacteriaceae > Silvibacterium. The sequence continues at coordinate 4,544 of CAYVSQ010000375.1, forward strand.
GGCCGTGATACTTGTCGAGTTGGGCGATCATACGCAGCACGGCGCCGCGATCATTGTCTGCCCCAGAGACCTGCGACCAGGCCGGGCCGGTTTTGACCGCTTGCCCGTTGTTGACTCCATGGGTTGCGAGCGCTAAGTCCGTCAATCCGCGGCCCTTGTTCAACCCCAGATAGTCCGAGGTAATCCGGGTCGTGTACTTGAAGTCTGAGAACTCAGCCGGCCAGTCGTACCCCTGCTGCTGAAGTAACCGGGCGAGAGCGAGGAGATTTGCGTCGCCCGCACGGTTGTAAAGCCAAAGGACGCTGACCACTTCGTCCTGCCAGCGGAACTTACCCCAGTCGCGCAGAGGACGCTTTGGCAGCTCAGACAGTTGATATGCGAAATATCTCTGCATGAATGGGATTACGCGAGCATCGTCCGTGAGCTCATGGTATTGAGTGAGCACTTTCAACATTACGATCCGGGGCCACCAGTCGTCGTTGGACCTTGGGCCGAACATACCATTGGCCCACTGGTTGTTCAGCGTCCAGTCGATGTATCTCTGAGCTTTGCCTTTGAGCCCGGCATCGTCCAGCAAGTAGGCCAGAGGCAAAAGTCCATCGACAAAGTATGGTCCGCGTTCCCATGACTCTCCCGATCCGCCAAGCCAGCCGCTGTTGGGGCCGACATCGACCCACGTCTCGTCCAGGTGTCCGCTCAGGCCGTCAGCCTGTATGCGGAGCTGGCGGCGTAGCCACGCGGCAGGTTGAATGGAGCCAAGAGGCAAGAAGTAGAAGGCGTTAGCTGCCAGTGGCGCGCGATTTTTCCATACCCTACTCGGCCTCTTCTCGGACGGGGATATCGCAGGAGTTGCGGAGACGGCCGCGCCGTCAAAAGCGCCAGGCTCCTTGGTGGACAGCAAACCCGTCAGGCCGCAGAGGCCACTTTGCTTCAAAAACTGACGGCGGCTAAAGAGGGAATCAGAAGACGAAGACACAGTAGTTAGCGATCCTCACACTCAAAATATCGTATCCAACCGGCGGGTTCTGCGGATGGATCAAATGAACTATTCTCGATGGGCTGCAATGCCAGGCTCTTCGTCTGAGCATGATCGCGGAAACGAATGGAGTTAGACTGAGGAGATGTCACGTAGATGGATTGCGATCTTTTGCATAATAGCGTCTTCTGGGGGCATTTGCGCACAAGAGGATGCGTTGCAACAGGCAAGTGCATCGCTGACCGCGCAACACTACGACGAAGCTATGGAGCGCTTCGAGTCCGTGTTGGCGACTTACCCTCGGAACCAGGTTGCTCGCGCCGGAGAGGTGGAGGCCGCATCCAAGGCGGCCTTGTTTCTCCGCAGCAACGGAGAAATGGACGAGGCGCTCTCCCATCTGCTGAGGGCCGCAAAGATTGTTACGGATGATGCCACGTTGCTCTTCGATCTCGGCGTGCTTGAAAACCAGATGCAATTGAACAACGACGCTGACGAGGCGCTTCATGAGTCGATTCTGCTGCGGCCGGACGACCCGATGACGATGTACGCGGTTGCCCGCGTGAAGATGGACCTGCAACGGCTTCCTGAGGCGGAGGCCGCCATGCGCGCTTATCTTCGGCTGCGACCGAACGACCCCGGCGCCCATTACGGTCTGGGACGAATCTTGCAGATCGGCCTTAGAAACAACGAGGCGCTCGATGAATTCAACAAGTCGATCGCGCTGAAGCCAGAACAGACCGAATCCTACTTTGAGCTTGGCGAGATCGCGCTGCAGAACGATACTCCCGATACGGCGGAGCATTATTACCTAAAGTGTCTCGCGCGTGATCCCAACCATGGCGGAGCGCTCACTGGAATGGGCATACTCGAATTTCGCAAGAAGCAATATGGCGCAGCCGCCGATTACCTGAAACAGGCTGTGCGCGTCACTCCGCAGTTTCAAACTGCACACTATTACTACGGGCTGACTCTCTCAAAGCTGGGCCGCAAAGAAGAAGCCGAGTCCGAGCTCGCGGTCGCGACGAAGATGGCAACCGCAGAAAATGCACGAAAACAGCAGCAGCTCGCGCCCGCCTCACAGTAGCTGTCCGCGCCGCTGGCGGCGGCCCCGCGCATGCATGCGAGGCCCGGAATCTGCTGCGATCCACAAAATGGCCCCTGAAACAGTCTGAATTTCCGGACGCCGCGTCTACTGCGATGGTTTGGGAATCGGTTTGCCCGCCGCCACTGGTCGCCCAAAATTCGGTGTACCGTCGGGATTCCAGGTGAAGGGTTGGGCGCGCGGCGATCTCTTCGCGCCGCAACCTTCCCCGGGCCCCGAATTGGCATGATAAAGAATCCAATCCTCTTTACCGTCGGGAGATTTAAAAAATGTGTTGTGACCGGGTCCGTACACCGAATTCTCCGGCGACTGCCAGAAGACTGGCGTTTCTGTCTTCGTCCACGATAACGGGTCAAGCAGGTCGCTGTCCGCCTTGGCTGTAACCATGCCCAGCTCGTAGTAATCG
>CAYVSQ010000376.1:0-7504 GCA_964453815.1 uncultured Acidobacteriaceae bacterium
TCTCCCTCCTGAATTCAATATTCAAGATTTCGACATCTCCCCAGACGGTCATGAAGTTGTCCTCGAACGAACGCAGGAACGCTCAAGTGTAGTCCTGCTAGATGTCCCGCGGCCATAATCCAGCCTCCAACCAGTAGCCTGGATGCCGGAATCTCGCGTTGGGGATCACCTGTTGGGATAAGCACTGACCTGGCTACTCTCGCTTATCCATCACGTGAATTTCACGAAGGACGCGGTTGTCGAGGAGTTGAAGGCAGAGCTTGATAGTAAGTGATTTCGCAGCCCCGACAGCTCGACCAGGTCTCGCTGCGCTCGAATCAATGTCCCAGAAAGGCATTGGGCTTCCAGACTCCTGCAAGTAGACTGCAAGCAAGTGTTGCGTCGACCGTTTGAGCCGGCACGGCTTTTCGTCAGCGTGGATTGCTTTCGGCTTTGCCCTCAACCGCCCGGAAGAATGGCGAACCGGCCAGACCGGCACGAGAGCCAGCGTGCCGCCGGCTTTGACTAGATAAGGGCGAGAAGCGCAGATTCTCCCAGTTTTCTGGGTTAGCGCCGCCGAGAGAGGTTGGTGGATCAATTGGCCGCTCCCGTCATCCCCGAAAATTCCGTATTCATCACTTTTTACACCGGCTTCGGAACCGCGGGCCGTTTATCAGCGTAACTTCGAGGCATCGGCGATCGAGCTTCCACTAGGAGGCACCCGCATGCAGGTATTGCTTCAGGACTTACGCTTTGCCCTCCGGCAGATATTCAAGAATCCCTCCTATGCGATCGTTGCCGTGCTTTCGCTGGCCTTCGGCATCGGTGCCACCACTTCGGTCTTCAGCGTGATTCATGCGGTGCTGATCAATCCTTACCCGTACAAAGATGCGGATCGGATGGTGCATGTCGAACTCGCGAGTAAAGAACGAAACGGCACTTCGCTGATTGATGTAAATCAAGCGGAATGGCGCGAGTTGCTCCAGGCATCCTCCGTCGAGGATGCCTTTGGTGTGCGTCAGGATTTCTCACAGACGCTGGCCACCAACGATTTGCCCGTGAGCGTGAATGCCACCTATAACACTCCCAACTTTTTCACCTTCATGGGTGTGTCGGCTCTACTGGGGCGGGAATTCACAGTGGCGGATGCTCCCCACGATGTACCGCAACCGGTAGCCGTCCTTAGCTATCTTTTCTGGCAGCGTCAGTTCGGAGGACGAACGGACATTCTCGGCAAGACCGTTCAGATCAACCAGAAGAGTTTCACTGTGATCGGGGTCGTGCCGCGACGCTTTACCTGGAGCGATGCTGACATTTATCTTCCAGGTGTGCCGAGCGCAGACCCTGCGGAACACTGGCTTGCATTTATGCGTCTCAAGCCAGGCGTTTCCTATACCCGAGCGAGCACCGAATTACAGACAATGGTGGGACGCTGGAGTTCTACGGACAGCTTCTATTTCCCGAAAGACGTCCACGTCAATGTTGTGAGCCTCAACCAACAACTGCTTGGGCAGTTTCAGGGGACGCTAATCCTGCTCTTCGGGGCGGTCGCGCTTCTGCTCCTGATTGGCTGCGCGAACGTTTCGATTTTGCTGCTCGCGCGCGGCACTGCCCGCCAGCATGAATTCGCGGTGCGCGCATCGATCGGCGCGACCCGTAGCCGCATCGTTCGTCAATTGCTGACCGAATCGGTGATGTTGTCGATGATCGGCGCGACGCTCGGAATCGGTCTTGCGTTCGGAGGCGTCAGTCTTATCAGCGCGTGGCTACCCCCACAATCCTTCCCGCACGAAGCTGCTATTGGGGTGGACCTGCCCGTGCTTATCTTCACTGCTGTTACATCGGTGTTGACGGGAGTTCTCTTTGGCATTGCGCCTGCATTACAACTCTCTCGTCCGCAAATAGGACAGATGATGGCGCAGTCCGCTTCGAACCGACTCGACGGCAGCTCAGGTGGCAGCCGTACCCGTTCCGCGCTAATTCTCAGTCAGGTGGCCCTCACCACGCTGCTGCTGACCTGTGCCGGCGCGGCCATTCGTGCTTTCCTCGTGCTCTATCACACACCGCTTGGGTACGATCCTGACCACGCGATGGCGGTGAACGTGACTCTCCCCAGAGTGGAAAAACCAACCTGGCAACAGCGCGCGAACCAGATGGAATTTGTTCGACAGGCGGTGGAACGTACACCCGGAGTCGCTTCTGCCAGCGTGTCCACCACCTATCTGCCGCCCTTCCCAGCCTTCGACGCGCCTATCGAGATCCTCGGCGATCCCGGGACGCAACAGCGCACCGCCTCGCTGGATCTGGTCAGCCCGCAAGAGCTCCAAGTACTCCGCCTTCCTCTTCTCTCCGGACGTATGTTCACCGAAGCAGAGACGGCTCGAGCTGCCCACCTGGCGGTTGTCAATCAGGCTATGGTGGGCCAGTACTTCGGTGGGCGAAATCCCATAGGGCACAGTGTCCGAAGTCCGGCGCTCAAGCTCAATATTCCGAATCTCATCTCGACGGAAAACCCTGATGGCTATCTCGAGATCATTGGCGTGGTAGGAAATGCCCTAAACGAGGGCGCAGACCACCCAACGATTCCGGCAGTCTTCCTGCCTTACACCTTCGTCCTGCCTCCGAATCTGTTTCTGGTGGTCCGCACTTTAGCTAACACGGATGTTGTTTACGAGGCGATGCGTCGACAGATGCGAACCGTCAATGCTGAGATTGTGGTCCACGATGTCCACGATCTGACGTGGTTCCTTTGGACGCAGGCGTGGGGCAAAGAGCGATTCATCGCGTCCCTGTTTGTGGGCTTTGCTCTGCTAGCGCTCGCTCTGGCGGCCACAGGGCTTTACAGCGTAGTTTCGTATACGGTCGCACAGCGAACGCGTGAGTTCGGCATCCGCATGGCCATGGGAGCGCAACGTGGGGATGTCATGCATCTTGCCTTTCGCTCGACCGCATTGATGGTGTTCCTCGGAGCCGCGCTCGGCATCGCTGTGAGTCTAGCGATCAATCGCGCGATGGTTCTCTGGGCGTCGGGCAGCTCGCATGATCCGCAGATGCTGGTGGGGGCCCTTCTTGTACTCATGTTGGTTGCGGGCATTGCATGCACGCTGCCCGCCCTTCGCGCTGCGTCGATCGATCCGGCGAGAGCGCTTCGCCAGGAATAACGCCAACCTTGGCGGGACAACCCGCTCGCTCAGCCAGGTTGGGAAGTCACCACGGTGAGGAAGGTGAGCAATGCGAATCTCCTCAAAGAGGAGGGCGCGTTGACCGCCTGCTGGCTCAAGAAAAGATCCCTGGATGGGTAGTAAGTATCCAAGGAAACACTATGACATCTCTTCGCTCGTTGTGAAAGGCGGTCCGCTGTGCAAGGGCCCGCGCTTTCGAATGCGTTCGTACTCTGTCAGGCTAAGAAGCGATTGCGCTGTTCAGGACTGGGAACTAAGCAGACCGCCGCTTTGGACGAGAGCTGGCGACGGTTTTTGGCGATGAATTTATAGACTCCGTTCAGAATGAACGAAGGGCATAAGGAGCCGAGGACTGCTAATCGGCACCACCAGCCGCCGAGGTAGCGTGCCACTTTGAGCACCGCGCCAGATTCGGCAAACACTTGGCTACCTTCGATCCACAGCATCGACTCGACCGATTCCAGCCCATGCGCGCGACGCAGTCCGTTGCCCAGTTCTGAGTTGCGCGTCACAAACGACAAGTCATGCCGTCGTTCATGACGCAATATGAACTGAACCGATCGGCTACAGAAACCGCAGGAACCATCGTAGACGAATATCGGTGAGGGGCAGGCAGTGATTTCTGAGTGGGTCACTGGTGTCATTGGGCCACGACTCAATTTGAGCAGCAGTTGAAAGACTCGACAGACCGCGGTCGTTGTCGCGGAGCACCTCGTTGAAGGTTGCGGATCCCTTCTAGAACGTCTTTGATTTCGAGTCTCTCACCGAAGAATTGGCGGCTTCCGTTGGGCAGATACAACATCGCGTGTTTGTCCTTTCCTGTTCCATCCTGGAGCCCCCTGAAGTCTCGTTTTCGGAAACTTCGGGCGCCAGGAGTTGAAGCTGCTCTCAAATCACCTCTTTGCCGTAAAATGGACGGGCACATGTGAGTCAGCACTGCTATCGGTCAGCATTGAAAATCGGATCGTATCCCCCTCAACTGTGCCCTTGTAATAATGCATGTCTTGGTAAGTCTTGTCCTCCAGGGTCGTCAGGGACTTGGTCGTGAAGCGGACCTGGTTTCCCTCGATTTTGCCATCAATTATTCCGTGATCTACTTGAAGAAGTGAGGCAGTGCCAGACAGTTCTGTGCCGACGACTTCGAAGCTGAATGTCTCTTCGTAAATAGCTCCCGGCCAATCGTATTTAACTGTTGCCTTCCATTTGCCGTTAACGTCCGCGGATCCCTTGTTTGGGCTCTTTGGCTTATCGCCCTCGATTGGCTTGACGGGTTGAGCAGACGGAACGGGCCCACTAGCGGGTGCGGTTCGCTTCTGGGCAGCGGAATCGGGGTTGGGGTGAGCGGCCAACTTCACTTGCCAAGCCACTAGAATGCCACCCAAAATTACGACGACCGCCAGGACAGATGATACTGCCAGAGCCCATCGATTCGATTTCACCTTTCGCTGCCGACTCGCAATGCTGGGAACAATCTTGTCGAGCAAATCGACCAACTGATTCACATCTGCGTGGAAATGTGCGTCTCGGAGATCCATCGCCTGGTGGACAGACAATGAGCGCAAATCGTCGGGCAAATCGCCCTGGTGCGGCATGGTTGCGCCGCCTACCAGAACGGGAATCACGCGCACTCCGCGTTCGAGTGCCTTGGCAATCTCCAGCCGCACGAAATCGTCCGCCATATCAAGTCGGCGTCTTCCATTTTCTCCAGTGCTTGTCAGCCACCTTTCGCCGATTACAGCAAGGAGCACATCGCACTGACTGATCTTCTCCTCGATCACCGTCGTAAAATTGTCGCCACCTTTGATGGTATCGAGGTCCATGTATGTGTTCTCTCTGCCAAGGTGGACGCTGAGGATGTCGAACAGCCGCCCCGCATACCCGCTGCTATCTTCACGGCGATAGCTGATGAATACTCCAGACATAGCAGACCCCAGCGCCGAGCATTGAAGCGTGCCCAGAGCCTTGTCTTTGCTGCTGAGCAGTTCCGCCGCTTCTACAACCACATTCACTATCGTAGGCACTTGAGAAAGAGTCAACAACGCCTGCTGTGATTACGACAGCTGCTCCGTGCATTTTCCGGTAATCGGCAACGGCTCCCCCGCAGATTGGCATATATCAGCATTTCCGCCCGAGAAGAGGGGGAGCCGGAGGCGGCATAGACGGACTTGTTCGAAATTAACGGGCATCTCGCACGCTTGCATCGCGGAACGGTCCGCGAAATCGGTCCAATTCACTTGTGCGCTTTCGCGACTTGAGGGACAGATGGCTTGCGAGTGACTCTGCGATAGCCGTACGTTTATCAAGATAGAGCCGGAAGAGGGCGAATTTCCTTGGAAGCAATCATCTTCGATTTCGACTTCACCCTCGCGGACTCTTCCAGAGGTATCGTGGAATGTGTCGGGTGCGCACTTCAGGAACTCGGATTTCCGATCCCCTCCGCTGAAGTAGTGATGGACACGATAGGATTATCGTTAGCAGAAACGCTTGATTCCTTAACCGGACAAACTAGTTCTGAGATAACAGAGCACTTTACCCGGTGCTTCCACCGCCGTGCTGATCAGGTTATGGATCGTCTCACCCTGGTATACGAGTGCGTGCCTTCGGTGCTGAAATCGCTCCGTACTGCCACTATCCGAGTGGGAGTTGTATCGACAAAGCTAAACTATCGCATCAGGAGCATTTTGAAGAGAAACGATCTTGAAGATTTCTTTGATGTCATTGTGGGTGCCGACGACGTTACCAGAGGCAAACCTCATCCGGAAGGATTGTTGTTGGCCCTAGCGAGTTTGAGCGTCAACTCATCCGCTGCGCTCTATGTGGGGGATCACCTCCTCGATGCGGAAGCTGCCCAAAGGGCCGGAGTGAGCTTTGTTGCTGTCTTGTCTGGCCGCCACTCGCGAGATCACTTTGAAACGGTTCCCCACTTGGCAATTCTGGACACCGTGCAGCAGCTTCCTGTTCTCCTCGGTTTGGGTCAGAGCATAGGATCGTGAAGTGCGCTACTGGCGCTGCCGATCGAAATCCCTGGCGTCAATGTATGGTCCGCCGCGGGAATGTAAGGGAGAAGTTGGTCGACGAGGAAGAATCGAGATTACCGAAAGTAGACTTCGGGTGGTTAAGCAGGTCGAAGTCTCCTGCACACTCGTGCCCCAGCTTTGCATTGTCAGCGGCCCGAATACGGCTAGGATTTGTCGAGAAATAGCTGAGTTCCAGATGTACGAATTCAACCAACTGATCATCCTGCTGAAGCGGGAGTACGGCGAACCTCTGGCCCCGCCCGCAAAAGGCCCATTTGAGCTCGTAATGTGGGAAAACGCCTGCTATTTGCTTCCAGATGAACGTCGCCTTGAAGTATTCGAAGCTCTGCGCCACCAGGTTGGTCTAAATGCCGCATCCATTCAAAGTGCTCCTGACGAAGTGCTCCAAGCGCTTGCCAGAAGGGGAGGGATGCGTCCTGAAGTGCGGGTGCTTCGCTGGCGCGAGATAGCACGCATCACCCTCAGCCAATATGCGGGAGATCTCGATTCCATACTGCGGAGGCCCTACGTCGAGGCCAAAAGGGCTCTGAGGCAATTTCCCACGATCGGTGACCCGGGTGCGGAAAAGATCCTGCTCTTTTGTGGGGTGGCCTCGGGCTTACCGCTGGAGTCGAACGGCTTGCGAGTGTTAACACGCCTTGGCTGGGGTCGGATACAGAAGAATTACGGAGCCACCTACCGTTCGGTACGGGCTGCATTGGAGCCTCCGCTTCCGTCAGGCCCGGACCGGCTCGTGCAGGCACATCTTTTGCTGCGAGAGCATGGAAAGGTCTTATGTAAGGATAAGGCCCCATTGTGCCATCAGTGTCCCGTCGCGGGCGGATGCGATTACGCTGCAAAGCAGATGACACCTTTCCCCTTGCACACTCCTTGAAATCCCAACAGGAGAGCAATCATCGAAAAACAATTCCCAAACGAGCCGCCTGGTTGTGGGCAGACGAAGTTTAACCGAGAGCGATCGCGACGTGCCCGGAAAGTCCCACGTTATCGGTTTCCTGGCCAGCGATAATTCCACCATTGCAGGAATGGTCGAAAGATGAGAGGTTTTTTGACCCAGGTCAAATATGCCTTGACGAGAGTACTTTTTAGCGGGCATGATTTGACCATGGTCAAAACTGATCCGACTACTGACAAGGGCGAGCAGACTCGAAGGCAGATCTTCGAAAGTGCTCTACAGCTATTCAGAGAACGGGGCTTCGATTCCACGACTATGCAAGAGATCGCCAAACATGCCATGGTGGTCAAGAGCGCCGCTTACTACTACTTTCCCAGCAAAGAAGCGATTGTCCAGGCCTACTACGAGAC
>CAYVSQ010000377.1:0-3675 GCA_964453815.1 uncultured Acidobacteriaceae bacterium
GCACTTCTGCGTCGCACCATTCGCGATGTACGCCTGCAGGGCGGAAGCCCCCTACGATGATGCGCCCGTCAAGCACGAGCGTGTGTAAGGCCGCTTCTATCGGCTGTGCGTCGGACCCAAATCGGCTGGCGACCTCCTGCGAGGCGAATGGCCCATGAGTGCGCGCGTATCGACGAACGACTTCCAGCACGGGCGAGGCAACGGGCTCAAGGAGGGCTGGAGCAATTCCGGGCGGAAGCAGAATGCCTAAGGCATCGCGGTAGCGTGCAGCGTCTTCAACGGCAATCAGCCGCTTCTCTCCCGCGATCTTGACCTCGAGGATACGGCGGGCGCGGAGAAGGCGGTCGACCGACTGCATCAGGTCGGGAGAGGCGAGCCGCTGCTCCAGCTCCGCACGCGATAAATCTCCGAGCCGCAGCAACAAATCGTGCATGCCATCGACGGAGCGGACGCGCTGCGACTCGCCAAGAGCCTGCAGTTGCTCTTCGACGTCAGCGATGGCGTCGGCATCGAGCAACTCGCGCAGGTCGGTGTCACCGAGCAGATCCTGCAACTGCTCCTGATCGATGGAGAGAGCCTGGGCCCGCCGCTCGGCGAGCGGTGCATCACCCTCGTAGATGTAGTTGGCAACGTAGCTGAAGAGCAGCGAGGAGGCAAACGGAGACGGCGTGCGCGAGTCGACGACATGAACGCGGATCTCGCGCGTCTCGACGGCTCGCAGGATCTCAAGAAATGCGGGGATGTCGAAAACATCACGAAGACATTCACGATAGGCCTCAAGGAGTATCGGGAAAGACGGATAGCGCGAGGCGACAGAAAGAAGATCGTAGGCGCGCTTGCGCTGCTGCCAGAGCGGCGCCCGGCCCTGAGGGCGTCTGCGGGGCAAGAGCAAAGCGCGCGCAGCGGACTCGCGAAACTTTGCCGCAAAGAGCGCCGTTGCGCCGAGCTGGTGCAGGACTAGATCGATTGTTTCATTTGGATCGAGCAGCAGAAGATCGGCGTCGGGCGCGGCGTCGGTATCTGGAAAACGCAGAACAAAGCCATCGTCGGCCCACATCGTTTCGGCATCGGGGCCGCCAGCTGCGCGGATTTTTCCAGTCACTGCCATTGCCCACGGCGCGTGCACCCGGCTTCCAAATGGGGTGAGCACGCAGACGCGCCAGTCGCCGCGTTCGTCGCGCGTGCGCTCGATTACGATGTTGCGATCATCCGGCACAGTGACGGTGGCAGTTTCCTGATCGACCAAGAAACGGATGAGATTTTCGGCGGCCCGCGGATCGAGATCATGTTCGCGTACCAGTCGACTCAGGGCCGCATTGTGCGGCATCTCGCGCAGTTCGCGAACGAGTGCGCCAATCCGACGTCCGAATTCGAGGGGTCGGCCAGCGAGATCCCCGTGCCAGAACGGCATTTTCCCCGGTTCGCCCGGGGCAGGCGAAACCAGGACGCGGTCGTGAGTGATCTCAACAATGCGCCAGGTGGACGCGCCAAGGACAAACGTCTCGCCCGTTTTGCTCTCGAAGACCATCTCCTCATCAAGCTCACCGACGCGGACGGGCTTGTCGGCCCCATGGAGAAATACGCCGTATAGTCCGCGATCGGGAATCGTGCCGCCATTCAGAATCGCCAGGCTCTTAACACCCTCGCGTGGTGTGAGAAGATTGGCAACACGGTCCCAGGTGATCCGTGGCCTGAGCTCGGCGAATTCATCGGAGGGATAACGCCCGGCAAGCAGGTCGAGTACGCCCTCGAATGCCGCGCGGGTGAGCGAGGTGAAGGGAGCCGCACTTCGAACGAGCGTGTACAGCGTTTCAACTGCAATTTCTGTAGGCGCGGGCGATTGTCCTGGCTTGCGCGGTCCGGCAAGCTGGGGCGGCTGAGCCACGATAGCCACAATCTGTTGTGCGAGGACGTCGAGCGGATTACGCAAATAGCGCGTGGACTCGACCAACCCTTCGTGCATGGCGCGCGTAACAGCGGCACAGGCAACGAGATCGGCGCGGTATTTGGGGAAAATGATGCCGTCGCTTGTGGCTCCGACGTGATGGCCAGCGCGCCCAATACGCTGCATACCGCTGGCTACTGAAGGCGGGGATTCGATTTGGATGACGAGATCGATGGCGCCCATGTCGATACCGAGCTCGAGCGATGAGGTTGCGACTAGCGCCCGGATGGATCCGACCTTGAGTTGTTTTTCTATCTCAGAGCGCTGCGAGGCGGCGAGCGAGCCATGATGCGCGCGCGCCAAAGGCTCCTGCGCCAGATCGTTGAGAGCGCCGGCCAACCGCTCGGCGGTGCGGCGGTTGTTTACAAAAATGAGCGTGGACTGGCGCTCGCGAATAATTTCGAGGAGGCGAGGATGAATAGCGCTCCAGATGGACGTGCGCTTAGGAGCCTGTGAGGCCTGGCTGCTGGATGGTGCCTCTACTTGTCCGAGGCGGGCCATGTCTTCGACGGGAACTTCGACTCTCAGCTCCAGTCGCTTTGGCTCGCTGGCATTGATGATTGTTACTGGGCGGAACTTCTCTATGGTTTCCTGGTCGCTGGTCCACTCATGCTCGATGTCGGCGAGCGTGTCTTTTGAGTCGGATTTCCGAGACTGGGATGGTTCAACCCCGGCTAGAAAGTGCGCCACTTCTTCAAGGGGTCTCTGCGTTGCGGAAAGACCAATGCGTTGCAAACGCCGTCCGGTGATAGCTTCGAGCCTCTCCAGACTTAGCGCTAGGTGCGCTCCTCGCTTGGTGGGCACGAGCGCATGAATCTCATCGACGATGACCGTTTCAACGCGGCGCAGAGCAGCCGCCGATTCCGAGGTCAGAAGCAGATACAGTGACTCCGGCGTGGTGATGAGAATTTCGGCGGGATGACGCCGAAACCGTGCGCGCTCCCGCTGTAACGTATCGCCGGTGCGAATGCTGATTTCCGGAGTGTGGATGGCAACGCCCTGTTGCCGGGCCGTATCGGCAATGCCGGCGAGCGGCGAGCGGAGATTGCGTTCAACGTCCACAGCGAGAGCCTTGAGCGGGCTGATGTAGACAACGCGGCAGCCTTCCGTATTTGCGCCCGCGCTTTGCAGCACGAGCCGGTCAAGACACCAAAGAAAAGCGGTTAGCGTCTTTCCGGTGCCGGTTGGAGCGAGGATCAGTGTACTCTCGCCACGCGCAATCGGAGGCCAGCCTAGGCGTTGGGGGGCTGTGGGTCGATCGAAGACCGTACGGAACCACGCCGCGGTGACGGGATGGAAGAGCGCGAGCGCCGCATCGTTCTCTGCGGCCGCATCCGGCATCGCTTTGGCGCCTGCTTTCGCGGCGCCGGAGGACTGCTTCTTTCCGCTATTTCGCACTGGCTGGTCCCCTGTTGTCCGCACGCTTTTGAGGATATCTCGCATACAGGACAGGATGCACACCGCGGTTTCATCAGCGGATTCAGTTGATGGACGTAGCCTCTAGTGACATACTACCGGGATCACCCGTCATTTCTACGATGACATGGCTGCCTTCCTGAAAAGCACGCAGCTTCAGCTTCGATCGACTGCAGGATTGCCCGCAATCCATCCATCAGTTCCAGAAGTGTGTTGACAATCTTAGCATTCGCGAGGAACTCGCCGTCGCGTAACATGCCGACAGGTTTTTACCTGCGTGTGACAGCAACTCAAGGCACGAGTAGCCGAGAAAA
>CAYVSQ010000378.1:0-2950 GCA_964453815.1 uncultured Acidobacteriaceae bacterium
CGCATCGCAGAGCTTTGAAGTTCACGAGCTTCTGGGACTGGTCTATGCTGCGCAATCGCAGGATGCAAAAGCTCTGGAACATCTCGAAATCGCAGTCCGACTGAAACCAGATTCAGCAGCCGCCCGAACGAATCTGGCGGCAAGCCTCTCACATTTAGGAAAGTCCGATTTGGCCGGGGAACAGTTTCGAAGGGCGTTAGCGCTGGAGCCGCGGGATTTTGACGCCAACCACAACCTCGGTGAGTTCTACATTCAATCCGGAAAACTCACAGAAGCAATTCCTCTCCTCGAACAGGCGCAGCGCATTAATTCTTCCTCCTACGACAACGGCTACGATTTGGCGCTGGCCTATTTTCTTACGGGACGGCTGGGCGAGGCGAGGCAGCTTGTCCAGACCGTCGTGCAACAAAAGAACACGGCGGAACTACACAACCTGCAGGGCGAGATCGAGGAGAAAGATGGAAAATTTGTAGCGGCGGCGAACGAGTTCGAGACCGCTGCTCACATGGATCCAACCGAGGAGAATTTGTTTGATTGGGGAAGCGAGCTTCTTCTCCACAGGACATATGAACCTGCCATCGATGTCTTTCAGTACGCTGCCCAGCATTATCCGAATTCGCCGCGGATCATGATCGGACTGGGAATGGCACTGTACTCAAGGGGCAAGTATGACGAGGCGGTCAAGGCTCTGCTCGCGGCCGCCGACCTCAACCCTTCCGACCCGCGCTGCTACCTCTTTCTCTCCAAAGCCTACGACAGTTCCCCGAACCAGGCGGAAGAGGTTATCGAAAGATTCCGGCGATATTCCGAGCTTCAGCCCCGCAATGCGCTGGCTCAGTATTACTACGCAATGAGTATGTGGAAGGGAAAGCGGGCTGCGGATACCAACCTGGATCTGCACGAGATAGAGGCTCTCCTGCAAAAGTCCATCGCGCTCGATGAGACTCTTCCGGAAGCCCACATGCAGCTGGGCAATCTCTACGCTGACCAGCGTGCGTATGACAAGTCCATTCCGGAATATGTGCGCGCACTGGAACTAAATGCCAATCTTCCGGATGCACATTACCGCTTGGGCCAGGATTATGTTCACGTCGGGCAAAAGGATCGGGCGCAGAAGGAATTCGAGATTTATCAGCAGCTTCGGGCGCAACATATGGCCGAAATCGACAAGGAAAGAGCAGCAGTCCAACAATTCGTGTATTCAGCGAAGGCCGTCCCTTCCACCAAGCCTTGATTCCTGCGCTGCCGGACGAAAATGTAAGTGACGCATTGTTAAAGGCGGATTTGAGTTGAAGTCTCCAGCAGCATTGAGCAGAGCTACCCCAACACCAAGGGAACTTGCCCGGCATCTTGGCCGCAGCAGGCGTGACTTTCTGCGCAGTGCGGCTGGAGTGGCGGTGGGTACTGCACTAATGGCCGGCAGCCCATTTGTGCGTGGAGCAGCTGCGGCAAAGAAGCGCAAGGTAATCGTCATTACCTTCGGAGGAGGCGCCCGGGACCAGGAGACATTCGCACCTGAGGGGCAGGAGAACATTCCGCACCTGCTCCACGAGCTGATCCCGCAGGCAAGCTTCTTCACGCAGGTCATCAATCAGGGGATACTGGGCCACTACGTGGCGACCGCAAGCCTGGCAACGGGAGTCTACGAAACCCTCAATAATTTTTCCGCCGTTCCGCCGGAGCATCCTACAGTCTTCGAGTATTTCCGCAAAGATTTGAATCGTCCATCTTCGGACGCGTGGGTGGTCGCACCCAGCAACGGGTTTAACCGGATTGGCGAGAGCGACTACCATTCCTATGGTCCGGGCATGGGGGCGAGAGTGGTTTTACCCAAGCATTTGCTGAGTGCGGCAACATCCGGGGCTGCCCCTGACTACGAACATTTGTTGCATGACAACTACGAGACTCCGCTCTACACGCCGCAAATTGGAGGTGGCGAATTCGAATTGCAGCAGCTGGAAATGATCCTGAAGCTTTCGGTAGATGACTTCAAGACGCATGCGCTGACTTTGTCGAGCCCCGACGAGCTCTCGATGTATATTGCCAGGCGCCTGATGAAGGAGGAATCTCCGAGTCTGCTTTGGATCACGATGCACGATATCGATATCGCACACTCAGGGGCCTACTCGCTCTACATCGAGGGCATCCGGCGTACCGATCGTCTTTGTGCGGAGCTCTGGAAGACGGTCCAAAGCGAGCCAGAATACGCGGGCAATACGACGCTCTTTATTCTTCCGGATTTTGGACGGGATGCCGATCAGGATTCCGGCGGGAACGGATTTCAACATCATCGCACGGGCGACGCAGCGTCTCGCACAACCTGGATGATGGCCCTGGGGGCAGGTGTGCGAGAAGGGGTGGTCTATGACGCCCCGATGCAGTCGATTGACCTGGTGCCCACTCTCGGAGCAATGATGGGATTCTCTCCGTCGCTCTCGCAAGGCCGTCCGGTCAAGGAATTGGTTTAGATTATGCTTCCCCGCGATCTCACAGCCGGGCAGTTCGCCGGGTACCCTCCCCAGGCAAGGGCGCTGGCCGTGGCCCACCTTGGCGCGCTGCAGCAGCTTCCGCTCAGCTTCGTGCCGAGCCTCCTACGCGAGGTCATTGATTACGATTTCAAGTTCCCAGTCGAGCGCGCGGCAATCGATAAGGAGCTCGCCAACCTCAGTTCTCTTTCCCCGGCACAGCTCAAAGAGTGGTTTCAAGCGTTCTCTCAATTTTCGCTCTCTCCGAAACTTGAAAACTTCGATTGGATAAATCAGCCGGCCCAGTTTGTCGAGCAGCTATCGGCATACCTTTGGAGCACCCACCAACTGGATGCATTTCGGGAGGCTGCGACCGTATATGGGGATCGTTTGCGGTCGGCCGTGCCGCCCGAACCGATTCCCATCCGCAGGCTGGGGATTGCGGTGATCGGGCAGGGCGTTGCCACGTATGAAGCGCCACTGTT
>CAYVSQ010000379.1:0-8001 GCA_964453815.1 uncultured Acidobacteriaceae bacterium
CCCTGGACGAGTATTACCGTTCATTGAGTAAGGCGGCCTTCGTTCGATCTCTACAGCGTCTGTTGCCAGAGATCACCGCCGATGCTTTAGTACACGGAGGATCGGGTGTTCGCGCCCAAGCGTTAGCAATGAATGGCAAGATGATCGATGACTTCCACTTTGTTCACACGAAAGGTGTTGTGCACGTGTGCAATGTCCCTTCACCCGCTGCTACCGCGTCGCTTGCAATTGCGAGGCACATTGTAAGTTGCATCTTGGAATATGCCACAGATTGGTTGGCTGTTGGTAGCTAGACAAATCACCCCCCTTCAATCCACGCTTACTTCTTGATCGAGCATTTTAGGGATCATGCGCCAGCCGGTGTCCATGTAAAAGTCACCGAATACCAGCTTACCCGGAGATACATGCAAAACCGCGCAGCGCTGATGCCTGTCTAAATAGACACCATTTGACTCGATAGAGATATCTACTCGATACCAGCCCGGCTGAATTTCAAGCACAGGACAGTAGAATTCAATCTCACCTGAGCCTGCCGCGATTCGCAGTTGCGGGTCAGATATAGCTGTCGTGAGTTGAGCACAGAGGTAACCGCTAGGCCAGTAAATCAAGACGTTAAAAACCACGTTCTCCAGTGGGACTTGAGCATTAAATCCGAAGCGAGCGAACATCGGATATCCGGTACGTGGAGCTTCATCTGTTTCGGTCGAAGAGAATGAGATGCACAAACACGCTGCCGATTTTTGGATGGTCTCGTTTAGGTGATAGGTCTCCTCTTCGCCTATCGCCATCTGTTGGTAGTGGTCAACAACGCTCATCGGAGTGCCCGCCATGGCTACCTGCCCATGATGGAGTAAGATCGCGCGATCGCACAGTCTCTGAATTGCACCAAGATCGTGAGAGATTAACACGATTGTTCGTCCCTGCTCTCGCAGTTGGGCGATGAGATCTAGACACTTCGCCTGAAAAACGATGTCGCCGACTGCAAGCACCTCGTCCAAAAGCAGAATGTCGGGGTCAAGGTGCGCGGCGATCGAGAAACCCAGTCTGACGTACATACCCGTCGAGTAGCGCTTCACGGGAACATCAATGTATTCCGACACGCCAGCGAATTCGACAATGCTTTCGACCTTGCGGTCAATCTCCGAACGGGTCATCCCGAGCATGGATCCGTTCAGAAAGATGTTTTCGCGCCCGGTCAGTTCAGGATGGAATCCGGAGCCAACTTCGATTAGGGCTGAAAGATGCCCTCTGATCGTGATTTCGCCTGAGGTAGGAGCTGTAATTCTGGAGAGAAGCTTCAGGAGTGTGCTCTTCCCTGCTCCGTTATTTCCGATGATGCCAAGGGATTCGCCTTCTTCCACTTCGAAGCTGACATCACGCAAAGCCCATTTTTCCTTCTTGGATCGAAAGGGAAATCTGGGCCAGCCCATTGATCGGCCGCGAGTGCCATTCTGTATGTAATATCGCTTCGAAACATGGTCTAGCCTGATATCAAACATTTCCAAGTCATCCTGATCAAACAACGTCGGACATCGTTGCTTCTGTCGCCTTGAAATAAGCGTAGCCCAACACAAGGCAGCATAGCGTGATTGCACCTGAGTTGAGGAGCATCGTAACGTCGGGGGTCAATCCATGGATCACAACACGTCGAAAGTTTTCGATAAGGCTGGCTACAGGATTCAGCAAATACAGGCTCTGAAATCGCGATGGAATGGAATCGAGAGAATATGCGACCGGTGTCACAAACACTCCTATTTGCAAGATGACGGGCAATGCAGCTGCGACGTCGCGAAAGCGAACCTGAATAGAAGACAGGAACAGAGAGATCGCCGACGTGAATGCGATCAGTATCGTGATGACGGGCAGGGCGTAAAGAATTTTCCAGCTGAGCGGGGAGCGATAGTACATCATCAATCCGCTCAGAATGAGGCAGGCAATTGCAAAATCCACAATCGCGGCAAACACGTAGGAAAGCGGAATGATCTCCCTGGGAAAATGCAGCTTGGTTAACAGGTTTGCGTGACCCACCAAACCGTGGCTTGCATTACTAACTGCACCTGAGAAGAAGATCCACGGCAATAACCCAGAAAATACAAAAAGCGGATACGGCACCCCCTCGCTTCTGACTTTTGCTACTCGAGAGAAGACGAATGTGTAGATCATCATCATGGCCATTGGCTGCAATACTGCCCAAATCCAACCTAGTATCGACTGCTTGTAGCGAACTGTTAGCCGAAAGAGCGTGAGCGTATACAGTAAATCTCGATAGCCCACCAGAGTTCTAGTGCCATACACAATGGTTCTGAGTGAAAATGACGGAGGGCGAATGACTGTCACGATGCGCAGAATCGCAACGCGAGAGCCAAGGAGCGGATGTTTACGTTCGAGCAGAGCAACCATCGGTTCCTGCGCTTCCTTCGCAGTATTCCAATGGTCACGGAGTTCTGTCGTCTCCCTACGATCGCTAATGGTTCGGAGTGGCGTTTCCATGATGGTTGCGGATACAAAGTCTCCCGATCCACGATATTCTTCTCGGGAAAAACAGGTTAGGCGTTACGTCGAGATTGACTCCGGTTCCCGAAAGCAGGCATGAAAGGAATCACCACGTTCCATACGGCGCAACGTATTGCTTAGTTGAGCGGCTATTACTCCTACGGCCGGTTCACGCAGCATCTCCTCATGCGCAGTGCCGTTTACTGTGCAGATCTTTACACCAGACAATGATCTGGCGCCCCAGCCCATTTCGCGATCTCTTATTTTGAAATACGGTTGTTTGGGTTTCCTAAATAGGAGTACCGGCGCGCTAAATTGTTTAGGTCTAAACTCTTTTCCTGGCCAGAAAGCCTTAGCCCAGGAGCTAGCGGGTTCTGTTTCATGGAGAAGAAATTGCTGCAGACGCTTTTTAATTACTTGCTTGTAATGCAAAGCCTGTGCCAAGAGTGGTAGTCGAGAAACGTTTTGACGGCCGCGACGGAAGCCCTCAAGTTGTTCAAGCCAACGAATATGACTGTGCTCCAAGACGAATGTATCAATGATGCCGAGGTATCCGACTTCGTGATTCTGAGACTCAAGTTCCAGAACCATTTGTTCGGCGATGTGCACTCCGTAGCACATGCCCACAAGAAAATACGGCCCCTTCGGTTGAACTGCACGCATCGCAGCAACATATTCACGCGCCACCGTCCGCAAGTCCTCACTACTTAGAGGAATATTGTGCACATGAGTATTAGCCTGCAGCTTATAGAAAGGTCGCTCTGATCCGATGTGACGAGCAAGTAAAGCATAACCGAGAGCGTCCCAGCCCGACTGCACGATTGCGAACAAAGGGGATCCCTGAGTGCCGGCGTTGAGTACCATCACCAGTGGATCGGGACTAGATTCAGTGCCGCTGCGTATCAATTCTGCGAAGGACTCAATCGTCGAGCCGCGAAACAGCGCCGAGAGGGGAATTGCACGTCCAATTGCCTTCTCGGCCTCGGAAACAAGTTGAGCAGCCAGCAATGAGTGACCTCCCAGATCGAAGAAGTTCTCGTTGACTCTGATCCCGGGAGTGCCAAGCATCCGTTCCCATATTCGCACCAGTATCTGCTCCAATGCATCACCTGGCTCGGCCTTGTCTTTCGAGTGACAGTCTGGTACCCGCAGAGCAGTAAGATTTGTCGCTCGATCACTAAGGATGTTCCCGTTGCGAACGGTCACATCTCCGTTCGTCCTCAACAGTGAAACGAGCGTGGAGATCCGCAGTTCGGGCTGTGCTACGACAGTTCTGAGCAGCCTCAAATAATCATCCATCATTTTCGCCATACGAGCGTAGTCGAAGAGCGAAGTGGCATACCCGACTCGGAGCCACCAATAGTCCTCTGCCTCCTCAATGAACTCGACCGATAGGTCGAAAAGAGATGTGCAGCTGCTGAATATGTACGGACTAACCAACACATTGCCGAAATTGGGAAGTTTCCTGACTTTGACGGCCGAGAACATCACTTGGATTACGGGACTATAACTCAGCGCGCGCTCAGGATTCAGATCTGCCACCAACTTTTCAAAGGGAAGGTCAGCATTTGCAAAAGCTTCGAGAGCAACTTCGCGCACCTGAAGCAGCAGTTCGTCGAAGTGCGGATCGCCAGAGAAATCAACCCTCATTGCCAACATGTTTACAAAAAATCCAACGAGGTCTTCAAGTTCGATGCGGTTGCGACCCGCGACTGGAACCCCCACCAAAATATCTTTAGCTCCTGTATAGCAGTGGAGAAGTGTTTTGAACGCGGTAAGCATCACCATGAACAATGTCGCCCGCTGCGTACGGCCAAAATCTACGAGACCATCAATGAGTTTTTTGGGAATGGCTATTACATGGTGGGCGCCCTCGTAGGACTGCTCGATAGGCCGAACGCGATCAGCTGGCAAATGCAGAAACGCGGGGGCTCCTGCAAGTTTTCGCTTCCAGTATTGCGCCTGGCCCGCGAGAATGTCGCCCGCTATCCACTCGTGCTGCCACTGGGCATAGTCGCCGTATTGAACAGGCAGGTCGGACAACGCTGCGCTTGGTCCGCCGGAGTATTCTGCATAGAAAGCAGCCAGTTCGCGCGCAAGTATTTCCAATGACCAGCCGTCACACACAATGTGGTGCATGACGCAAAGAAAGAGATGCTCGTCAGCGGTAACGCGAATCAATTTGAATCGCAGAAGGGGGCCGGCTGCAAGATTGAACGGGAACCGAGCTTCCTGCATTCCTATTCTGTGCACCTCCAACTGGCGGTCGCTGCTTGACATCCCGGCTAGATCGACGAACGGTATTTCGATCGCGAAATCCGCTACCGCGACTTGGACAGTGCGGTCTGCATCGGTTTCAAAGTTGGTGCGCAAAATCTCGTGCCGTTGAATTAGCCCTCGAACACCCAACTCAAGCGCCCTTCGATTTAGATTTCCTCGCAAACGTAAGCCAAAAGGGACGTTATAAACTGGATTGCCTGGATGGAGCCGATCCAGAAACCATAGGCGTTGTTGCGCTAAGGACAGGGGAAATACTCGTTTTGGCCTCTGACTCAGGAGGTCGACGAGCAATTCCTTCTGCTCTAGTGCCGATAGTTTGGATAGATTGTCCGTCACGTCTATGGCCTATCTGTCACATGAAGAAGAAGGTGAGGGATCGAGCTCATCACCGCCTCCCAGGCGAGTTCGGGTTCCGGAAAGTGGAATATGATAACCCCCGGGAACCTTCGGAATATTCTTCGATTCCAATTCGGAGCCCGGAAAATTAAACCTTAAGGAATGGAAAATGTTTGCTTCCCAATGGAGGGATCTTTTCGAACGCGAAGGACCGACCGTCTGGGCCTCCCGAACGATCATCTCGTGCAATCAAAGAAATCTGGGCAGCGATCCGAATGCGTTATGATAAATGCACCGCGTAAATATCTGCGTCCAGTTGGTTAGTTCCCATTACGCTCCTGAGTTCGGCAAGTCGATTATGCAAACTCCCCGCGAAGGAAATGTATGAACGATCAGCTTCCAGCATCTTTTGGGCAGCAGCGCCTTTGGTTTCTTGATCAGGTTACACCCGGGACAACCGCCTACAACCTAACGCGAATATTCCGCTTAACCGGATCGCTGGAGCAAGCTGCCTTAGTCAAGGCATTGCAGTCAATCATTTCGCGGCACGAGTCATTGCGAACTGTCTTCGTTTCCGTGGATGACGAAGTCAGGCAAGTAGTATTGCCCACTCTGCCGTTTGATTTACCAGTTTCGGATGTCAGCGAGCTTCCCCCGGCCCAGCGAGAACAAGCTGCTCTAAGTATCGCCAGTGAGGAATCCAGCAAGCCATTCGACCTCAGCAAAGGCCCACTTCTGCGCGCAAACTTGCTTCGGCTCGGCTCGGCGGATCATATTCTCGTTCTCGTTATCCATCACATTATCGTGGATGGATGGTCCATGAACCTACTGTTTCACGAGATGGGAGAACTGTACGCTAGTTTTACCGACGGCAGACAACCACAGATCCCCAAGTTGAAACTTCAGTACTCTGACTATTCGCGCTGGCAGCGCGCCTCAGTAACGAGTGACGTCCTTGCAGATGAACTCGATTATTGGAAGAACAAGCTGCAGGGCGCAGAGACTGTCTTGCAACTGCCAACAGATCACCCGCGTCCCGTCGTGGATAGTGGCCGCGGAAAGAGCATTCATTTCGAACTGAGTCATGAGACCAACAAGAGCCTCAGAGCTCTAGCTCAGAGCGAAAACGCTACTCTCTTCATGGCACTGCTCGCTATATTTCAAGTATTGCTGGGACGGTATACATTGCAGGACAACATCTTGATTGGCAGTCCGACTGCCGGACGAAATGATGTTGAACTTGAAAATCTGATAGGGTTCTTCGTTAATATGCTAGTCTTGCGAGCCGATCTCGACTCAGACAGCAGTTTCCGGCAGATTCTGCGGCAAGCACGAACGAACACATTGGAAGCTCTCGTGCACCAGAACGCGCCGTTTGAGAAATTGGTCGAGGTGTTGGAACCCGATCGCAATCTGAATCGGAACCCATTGTTCCAAGTGATGTTCGTTCTCCAAAATGCTCCAAAACTCAAAGTAGAGTTTCCCGGTCTCGTGATGCAAGAAATCGAGTTCGAAAGCCATGTAACGAAATTCGACTTAACTCTCGAGATCATCGACATTGACGATTTGTCCTGTACATTTGAGTACAATTCAGACCTTTACGAAGAAAATACAATTCGGCGAATGGCTGGTCACTTCGTGAAGCTGGCCGAGACAGTTGTTGCCGCGCCGGATGAGAAGCTCTCAAAGTTTTCGTTACTGACCACGCCAGAGATGCGACAACTCGCGGAGTGGAATAGGACGAAAAGTGAGTATCCTCGAAAGTTGTGCATTCACACCGCTTTTGAAGAACAGACGACACGCACACCCGACAAGACGGCGGTCATCGATAAAAAAAATCAGTTAAGCTACCGCGAGTTAAACTGTCTGGCCAATCGCCTAGCCCGACGTCTCATCGGGAAGGGGGTGCGCCCTGGTACGCTCGTAGGCATTTCGTTGAATCGATCCATCGAGATGGTGATTGCACTTTTAGGAATTCTAAAAGCCGGAGCGGCCTACGTTCCGCTGGACCCTGCCTACCCAGAACAGCGATTGGATTTCATGGTCGAGGATTCTCAGGTCAACGTAGTGATAACCACACCCGAGTTTGCTGACTTATGGCAAAAGTACAAGGTCGATATATTGGTATTCGATGCTGAACGTCTTTCCATTGAAGCCGGAGATACGAACAACTTATCATTGCCGCTGTCGTCCGAAAGCTGCATGTATGTCATCTACACCTCTGGATCAACCGGTAGACCCAAGGGGGTCGAGGGCACACACCGAGCCAGCATGAATCGGTTTTCGTGGATGTGGGATGTGTATCCATTCTTAGATGGCGAAACCTGCTGCCAGAAGACATCTCAGGGATTTATTGATTCTATCTGGGAGATTTTCGGGCCGCTCTTGCGCGGTATTCCATTGGTAATCCTTCCCGACGAGACGCTCATCGATCCTAAGCAACTGGTTCAACTCCTTTCGAAATACGAGGTCACTCGAATCGTTTTAGTGCCATCGTTACTTCGGGTTATCCTGGAAGGAATTGAAGACATCCAAGATAAACTGCCAAAGCTTAGGCTTTGGACTTGCAGCGGTGAGGTACTCACCACTGAGTTGGCGAATCGCTTTTCGCAGGCGTTACCAAAAGCATCTTTGCTTAACATCTATGGTTCTTCGGAAGTAGCGGCCGATGTGACTTGGTATGAGATCACGAAAGATGACCGCAAGGGGCCGGTGCCTATTGGAAGACCGATCAGCAATGTTCAAATATTCATACTCGATCACCACATGAATCAGGTTCCGGTAGGCGTGCCAGGTGAGATTCATGTCGGAGGAGACTGTGTTGCACTTGGGTATCTCAGGAGACCCGGACTTACATCCGAGCGTTTTATCGCCCATCACTTTGAACCGGGA
>CAYVSQ010000380.1:0-8347 GCA_964453815.1 uncultured Acidobacteriaceae bacterium
GGCGGTCTCGCAGTGATCCTCGGCGCCACCGGCTTCAATTTCGGAGCGGGCATGACCGGAGGCCTGGCCTGGGTCTTCGACGAGGACGGCACTTTCATGGGAGATGAGCTCTACCACGCTGACTTCTTGACGCTCGAGCCTTACGACACTCTTGACGCCGAAGCCCGCGAGAGCATCCACGGACTCGTCCAGCTCCACGCCGAGAAGACCGCCAGCACCCGCGCCTACTGGCTGATGTCAAAATGGGAGAGGCTCGCTCCACGCTTCGTCCGCCTCACCCCCAAACCCCAGGCCTGAGCGCCGCAAAAACGCAGGACCACCACTCGGGATTGGAATCACTAATTTGAGTGAGAACAAAATGGAGGCGCTCGCCTTTAATCTTGAAGGCTCAAAAACTCTGTACCCGCACGGGTTTCACTCCTCGCGGAGCAGCATCATCAGATCCCCCGACAGTGCGCGCTGTGCGGGAATCCGCACAGCCACCAGCCCCAGAAACGACATCGCCAGAACGACACCCGCCAGTACCAGCGGGTCGCGAGAAGTTGCCTGGTACATGATAAATGCAGTCGCCAGAAGCCCAAGAAGCAATCCTGCTGCTGAACCGAATGCGAGCAATTTGAGGCGGGTCCCAACGCTGCCTGCAACACTTCCTTACGCTACGCGCCGCGAGCGATCCGAATCCCCAGTTCACGTAACCGTTTGCTCACTGCCATTCCGAAGATGCCGGTGATCGACAGCATCGGGTCAAAAACGAGGGGAGGGGGTACCCCTCACCTGAAAACAAAATCTGACCCTTGAACCCTGCGCTCTGACCCCCGTTTCCTGATCGCTTGCACCGCTTCTGCTGTGTCCGATACAGTTGACCCGCTGTGCTGAATCTCAAAACGCTCAACGACATCCTCTTTACGATCGCCGCTGCCAATCGCGACCGCGCCATTCTGGCTCAGGATTCGGCGGGCGCCTGGCGTCCCATCTCGGGAGCCCAGTTTTACCAGCGAGTGCGCGCTGTTGCCGAGGCCTTCACCGCCTGGGGCATCGCCAAGGGGGCGCGCATCGCCATCCTCGGCGAAAATCGCTGGGAGTGGGCCGTTGCCGATTTCGCAGCACTCGCCCTCGGAGCCGTCGACGTCCCCATCTACCCTACGCTGACCGCCGACCAGACAGCGATTCTCCTGGCCGACTCGGGCGCGCGCATCGCCGTCGTCTCCACTCGCGCCCAGTATGAAAAAGTTGTTCAATCGCGCGCGCAAACCGCGATCGAACGCATCGTCCTCATGGATGAAGAGGGAACCGCAGATGCCGTGCTGTTCTCGTCGCTGGTCCGCGACGTAGATAAGAAAACGGACCGCGATGCCACCTTTGACCGCCGCGCCTACGACGTCCTTCCTGAAGACCTTGCCACCCTCATCTACACTTCCGGCACCACAGGCGAGCCCAAAGGGGTCATGCTGACCCACGCCAACATCGCCTCCAACATCAATTACTCGACCGCAGAATTCGGCTTCCTCGAATCGGACTCCTGCATTTCCTTCCTGCCCCTTTCGCATATCACCGCACGCCACTTGGACTACGCGCTCTACGCACAGAACGTCACCGTCGCCTACTGCCCGGCCTTCGACAAGCTCCCCGCGGCCATGGCTTCGGTTCGCCCGACCATCTTCGTCGGTGTGCCCCGCGTGTATGAAAAGATCCGGCAGGAGGTCGAACGCCGCGCCTCGCTCTCGACGGTAAAGGCCCGCCTGCTCAAGTGGGCCGTGTTCACCGGCGACAAACGCAAGGAACAAGTCGCCCAGGGCCAGCAGCCCGGGTCGCTGGCATGGAAATCCGCCGATACTCTCGTGTACAAGAAAGTTCGCGGAGCCTTCGGCGGGCGCGTTCGTTACTACATCGCCGGAGGCGCCCCTCTCGGCCTCGACACGGCACACTGGTTCGCGAGCGTCGGCATCCGCACTCTCGAAGGCTACGGCCTCACGGAAACTTCGCCCGTCCTGGCCATCAATACACCCCGGCACAATCGTATGGGGTCGGTAGGCCAGCCCCTGCCTAATATTCATTGCCGCATCGCCGAAGACGGCGAGTTGCTGGTGAAGGGACCGAACATTTTTCATGGATACTGGAAGCAGCCCCCGCGCGCCCCGGAAAATTTCGACTCAGAAGGTTTCTTTCGCACCGGTGACATCGCCCACCTGGACGCCGACGGCTTCCTTTACGTCACCGACCGTAAGAAGGAGCTGCTCAAAACCTCGGGAGGCAAGCTCATTGCCCCGCAGCCCATCGAAAACAAGCTCAAGGCCAACCTCCTCGTCGCGCAGGCCGCGCTGGTTGGCGACCGCCACAAGTTTGCCTCTGCTCTTATCTCACCCAACTTCGCCGCCCTTGAGGCCTGGTCGAGCCAGCAGGGAATCGTCGCCCTAACCCGGCGCGATCTGGTGACGGATCCACGCGCTATCGCGCAATACCAAGCCATCATCGACGGCGTTAACGCAACCCTCGCCAACTACGAGACCATCAAGCGCTTTCGCATTGTTCCGGAGGAGTGGTCACTCGATACCGGGGAACTTACCCCAAGCCTCAAACTCAAGCGCCGTGTCATCATCGAAAAGTACGCGCCTGAAATAGCTGCCCTCTACGCAGACGAGTCCATCGTTCACCGCTGAAGCGATTCCTGTTAAGCCCATGTTGACAGGAAATTGTTGTTCGCTCCGTTGCTCCGCATTCCCCGTAGGAGTATACTTAAGTAACGCTCGTACCCGAGTGGGTCTAACATCGCACGTAATGCTCCAAAGCACTGCCTGCCGCTACACCTTCCTCGATATCTTCAAGCGAATTAACACACCAAAGGAACACCAATCATGGAACAGGGTATTGTCAAGTGGTTCAACGACGCCAAGGGCTTTGGATTCATCACTCGCGATAGCAACAACGAAGACATCTTCGTTCACTTCTCGGCGATCAACGCCAATGGCTTCCGCAGCCTTCAGGAAGCACAACGGGTTCAGTTCAACGTCGTGCGCGGCCCCAAGGGTCTCCAGGCAGAGAACGTTCAGCCTGTCTAAATTTGGACGCTGAATCAAAAACAAGGTAAGCAATCGGGAGACCTTTGTGGTCTCCCGACTGTTTTTGCTCGCATCCAGCCGTCTCCCATTGGACAACGCTATCCGATTCCGGACACTTCATCTCCGAGCCGCTAGCTCGAAAATCACTCGTTATCCCCATATCGCCAGGTAGTTACCGCGCACCTCTTGATGGCCCGCAACGTGCTCTCTAACGTGCAGAGCTGCCATGCACAATATCTTGCAAGACCTTCGTTTCTCAATACGCCAGCTGCGGAAAAACCCCGGCTTCGCCCTCACCACGATTCTCACGCTGGCTTTAGGAATTGGCGCCACCACCGGCATCTTCAGCCTGGTCAACGCCGTCCTGCTGCGTCCGCTGCCCTTTCCCGAGCCCGACCGGCTCACGAATCTCCAGCACGAGAACCGCAAGACAGGAACCATCGCCCCACAGAGCCTCAGTTATCCCGACTTCTTCGACTGGCGTAATCAGAATCACTCGTTCAGCACCATCGCTGCCTATCACGACAGCACCAACACCCTCACCAACGCCAGCGCAGCGCAGATACTCGAAGGCGAGATCGTCTCCTCCGAATTCTTCCGCGTGCTCGGAGTTCACCCCGCGCTTGGCCGCGACTTTCTCCCGGCCGACGAAAACCCCGGTCAGAAGGCCGTCATGCTTAGCCACGAGCTCTGGCAGTCTACTTTCGGCTCGCGTCCTGACATCGCCGGACAGACCATTACCCTCGACGGGTCTGCCTATACTGTTGCCGGAGTTATGCCTGAAGGCTTCAGCTTTCCCCTTCAGAACCCCGCGCCGCAGATCTGGATCAGCCTCGCCGCCGATGCCTTCGATCCCGATGGGGGCAAGCCTGCAACCCAGGAGCGCGGCGAACACATGCTCGATGTCATCGGGCGTCTTAAGCCCGCTGTTACCGTCGACCAGGGCCGCGCCGACCTCAGCCACATTAACGGCAATATGGCTGCGCAATACCCTGAGACCAACAAGTTTTACACCTCCGCATTGGTCAAGCCTGAGCTCGAAGCCCTCATCGGAGACTCTCGCCCAATCCTGCGCATCCTCTTCGCCGCCGTCTCCTTGGTACTGCTCATCGCCTGCGCCAACGTCGCCGGTCTGTTGCTCGCCCGCGCCTCACGGCGGCGCGCCGAGATTGCCATCCGCGCCGCACTAGGCGCCAGCCGCGCCGAAATCGTCCGTCAGATGCTTGTCGAGTCACTTCTGCTCTCTTTCTTTGGAGGCGCGCTCGGACTCGGCCTGTCCACCCTCTTCCTCCAGGGCATGGTGCGCTTCATCCCGAAGAATCTTCCCCGGCTCGACAACATCTCCGTGGATTCCACCGTTCTGGTCTTTACCATTCTCGCTTCCGTTCTTACCGGTCTGCTCTTCGGAGTCTTCCCCGCGCTCCGCATGTCGCGGCTCGATCCGTCGCTTGCCCTTCGGGATGGCACCCGCAGCGTCACCGCCGGACGCGGCCAGCAGCGCCTGCACAGTACGCTGGTCATCGGGGAAACAGCACTCGGCCTAATGCTCCTCATCGCCTCGGGGCTATTCATTCGCAGCTTCGCCCGCGTAGTCTCCGTCGATCCCGGCTTCGACCGCCGCAACGTGCTTACTGCCGATCTCAGCTATCCCGCCGGTAAGGGCTACGCCACCAAGGTTGCCCAGTTCTACGACCAGCTCCTACCTCAGGTCGCAGCTCTCCCGGAAGTACAATCCGCCGCCGCCGGCTGGCCGCTGCCCTTCTCCGGTTCCAACATCGGCGTGGGTTTTGACATCGAAGGCCGCCCCACGGCTGTCGGAGAGATGCCCGGCGCCAGCGTACGCATCATCACGCCGAACTTCTTCAACACGCTTCGCATCCCTCTTCTGCATGGGCGCGACTTTGCCGCAACCGACACCGGCACGTCCACCCCCGTCGTCATCGTGGACCAGAGTTTCGCGAGCAAGTTCTTTCCGGGCGAAAACCCCATCGGCAAACACATCAAGCCCGGCATCAACGACGGAGTCCATCCTGAAGCCATGCGCGAAATTATCGCCGTTGTCGGTGACGTCAAGCAGAGCAGCCTCACCAAAGATGCACGCCCCACCTACTACCTCCCGCTCGCTCAATGTGGAGTCAACGCGCCAACGCTCGTACTGCGCACCAGCGGCGATTCCACCATCCTCACCACGCCGCTGCGCACGCTGGTCGGTTCCCTGAATCGCGATGTCCCGCTCTACCACGTCCACACCCTTGAAGACCTGCTCTCCACTGCCGCGTCGACACCGCGCTTCACCACCATGCTGCTCACATCCTTCGCCGTCATGGCTCTGCTGCTCTCCGCGGTCGGACTCTACGCTGTTTTGTCATACATGGTTGCCCAGCGCACCAATGAAATGGGCCTTCGCCTGGCTCTCGGTGCGCGGCGCGGCGACGTCCTCGCCCTCATCCTCAAACGAGGTCTCACTCTCGCCGGTATTGGTCTCGCAATCGGCCTGGCCGCCTCCGCAGTTCTCACGCGCTTTATTTCGAGTCAGATCTATAGCGTCCATGCCTTCGACCCTGTCACCTATGTCGTCGTCACGGGATTGCTCGTCGCCATCTCACTCCTGGCCAGCGCCGCACCTGCCTGGCGAGCCGCGCGCGTCGATCCCATGAAGACTCTGCGCGATCAATAAAAATCGGGACGCTGATCTGAATCACGGTGCCGCATAGCCTCCCGAGGATGGTCGAAGGACTTCAGCTTTTTAGACGTGGGTTTCAATCAGAGGCGAATAACCGGGTGGGATTTACTTGACACGAAAGGCTTTCACCGCAATCCCGTTCGGTCTCTTGCCCGCAGGTAACATGGTGAACAGCGACCCCATGCGCACCGCGCCGTTCGACGCGTAGCTCTGTGTCCGCACCGCGGAGACGTCACCCGACCGCGCATTCGCGGCAAGCAACAGAAAACCATTCGCTGAAAACGTCAGCGCATCCGGGCCACCACCTACCCGGACGGAGTTGGGGAGCAGCTTGCCGTCATCAATCGAAAACACTCCGATTGAATCGGCATTGAAGTTGCTGATCCATAAGTAGGCATTGTCCGCGCTCACAATGCCGTACGAAGGATGCGCGCCGACCAGATAAGCTCCACCCACTTCATTCGTTCCTGTGGCGATTTCAGAGATCGAATCGCTATCGAAGTTCAAGACAAAAATCTCGCCTCCATCGGGCTTCAACGCCAGAAAGACCGGCGTCTTACCCACGTCGAGAAAGCTCAACAGCCGGTCTGCGTGCTCGCTGTCGATCGGACTCGAAGGCCGAGCAAGTCCGATCGCCATCACTTGGTGGCCGCCCGAGCAGGCAATAAAAGCCTTCGATGAATCGGGCAGAATCACCGCGTGCGTCGCCTGGGGACAGCCCGAGAAAACCGCTCGCACCTTGAAGGTCGCGGGATCGATTACCGAAACGCTGCCGCTCACGCGATTGGTGACAACCAGACTTCCGCCGTCAGGTGAGATCCTCACCAGACCCGGAGCCTCGCCCACTCCAATCGCGCCGATCTCACGCCGTTTGTCGAGATCGATCACTGAAACGTTGTTCGAGCCGGAATTGGCCACGTAAGCGCGGCGCCCTGTGGTGTCCACATCGATGAAATACGGCTTGCGGTGAACAGGAATCGTTGCCACCACACGATTCTTTTCCGCGTCGATGACGCTTATGCTGCCACTGCCTGAGTTAACGACGTAAACCTCATTCCGTGCGGGGTTCACTGCGACACCCGCCGGCTCTGCGCCCGCTGCCAGCACTCGATCCTGCCGGAGATTCACCAGGTCCAGAACCGTAACCGTATTACTTCCGCCATTCGTGACTTAGGCGAATTCGCGATAGTCGGCGGGATATTGTGGAAAATGCTGACGGCTGCAACCGGCCAGAAGCAACGGCAGCAAGACGCACACAACTGTCTTCATTGCCAGACCGTTCTTCATGGTCCGACTAGCGCGTGGCAGATGTTGCTCCGGCGCTCTCCGTGATCTCAATTCCTCGAGGAACATTGCGGCGCAGCACGTTCGCGATCTGACTGGCCTCGTCCATTAGTTGCACGAATTGTTCGGGATAGATCGACTGCGCGCCATCGGAAAGAGCCTTATCCGGCTGGTGATGCACCTCTACAAGGATCCCATCAGCCCCCACCGCGACCGCCGCTCGTGCCAACGGAATTACCTTGTTCCGTTTGCCCGTTCCATGGCTCGGATCAACCAGAATGGGCAGATGGCTCAACCGCTGTACGGCGGGCACGATGCTTAGATCAAGCGTATTGCGTGTGTGATCGGCAAAGGTCCGCACTCCCCGTTCGCACAGGATTACCTGGTAATTGCCCTCGCTCATCACGTACTCGGCAGCCATCAGGAACTCTTCAAGTGTCGCTGACATGCCGCGCTTCAACAGCACCGGTTTGCGCTTGCGCCCCGCCGCCCGCAGCAGGGAATAGTTCTGCATATTACGCGCGCCAATCTGGATCACGTCGGCGTAGTCGTTCACCAACTCCAGCGCCTCGTTGTCAATCGCTTCCGTCACGATACGCAACCCAAAACGGTCACGAATCTCAACCATGATCTTTAGAGCTTCTTCACCTAACCCTTGAAATGCGTAAGGGGAAGTCCTTGGCTTATAAGCTCCTCCACGGAAGAACTGAGCTCCGGCAGCGGCAACTTGCTCGGCGACGGCGAATGCCTGCTCGCGCGTTTCAATCGAACAGGGCCCCGCAATCATCGCCAGGTCGCGCCCACCGATTGTGGCGTTGGTGCCGGGGAAGCGGATGATCGTGTCTTCTTCTTTTACGTCGCGGCTCACCAGCTTGTAGGGTTTGGAAACCGGAATAACTTCCGCAACGCCCGACAGCTCCTCCAGCGTGCCCGACTCAACCTGCCCCTGATTACCCGT
The DNA here is from genome assembly GCA_964453815.1 of uncultured Acidobacteriaceae bacterium. Lineage (GTDB taxonomy): Bacteria > Acidobacteriota > Terriglobia > Terriglobales > Acidobacteriaceae > Silvibacterium. The sequence goes on from CAYVSQ010000380.1 coordinate 7,982, forward strand.
AATCCCAATCGCCGTGCGCTGCGCGCCGGGCATGGCATGTGCCCGGAATCCCAACTGTTCAATGTGTTCGCAGACTGTCTGAATCTCTTCCTGCGTCGCCTGCGCCTTCATGACTACGAGCATGATGTTCCTAACCTTTCTTTCCCACCGATAACCGTAACCCTTAGTCTATCGATTGGTTGGAACAAGAGGCAATGAGGGTGGCGTGAAAGAGCTTCATCAAGTACCTGGTTAGGCAAAAAAAAGAGACCATGCTCAATTATCTGTACAGACGAAGTATGAGTAGGCCAGATTGTCATTCTGTGTAATTCTCTGCGACCAATTCATCGCCTTCACCGGCTCGAAAACACAAACTGATTCCCGTCG
>CAYVSQ010000381.1:0-2526 GCA_964453815.1 uncultured Acidobacteriaceae bacterium
CGACTTGCGACAAAGCGCAGGCGCAACTGAATTAGAAGTCGAACGAACCTGTAAAGACCATCATGCTTGTGAAAAAGGCTCCAGTCGAGCCAGCTCATTTCGTTGTTCTGGCAATAGGCGTTGTTGTTACCGAGCTGCGTCCTTCTGGCTTCGTCACCCATCATCAGCATCGGAGTGCCAACCGAAATGAGGTTGAGCGTCAGTGCGTTGCGGATCTGTCGTGCACGGAGCCGCTCGACTTCCAGATCGTCGGTGGGGCCTTCCACTCCGCAATTCCAAGAATAGTTCTCTGAGGCTCCATCGCGATTATTCTCCCCATTCGCATCATTGTGCTTTCCGTTATAGGAGAACAGGTCATTCAGAGTGAAACCGTCATGACATGTCACAAAGTTAACGCTTTGCTCTGGCGGATGGTAACTCTTCGTATAAATGTCGGGACTGCCAAGGAGCCTCTGTCTCAGATTGAGCACGGTATCTCGGTCCGACTTGAGAAAACGTCGGACATCATCACGAAAGCGTCCGTTCCACTCCTTCCAGCGGTCTCCGGCAAACGATCCCACCAGGTAGAGTCCACCGGGATCCCACGCTTCGGCAATCAGCTTTCTGCCCGCAAGCACAGGGTCGGAATCAATTTCCCAGAGGATTGGGGCATCGTCGGCGGACCTGCCATGTTGGTCTCGGGTTAGGACGGCGGCAAGATCGAATCGAAAGCCGTCCACATGCATCTCCGAGACCCAGTATCGGAGACTGTCGCCGATCATCCGGCGGACGACCGAAAAGTTGGTGTTGAGCGTATTGCCCGTTCCGGTATAGTCCGCATATTGCGAGAGGTCATCCGATAGCAGGTAGTAGAACCGATTATCCAGTCCCTTGAAGGAAAACGTAGGTCCCTCGGCGCCATCTTCAGCAGTGTGGTTGTAAACCACATCGAGAATTACCTCGATGCCGGCCCTGTGCAGAGCCTTCACCATGTCCCGAAACTCGTCGAGGCATCCCAACGGGTCACTCCGGGAGGAGTAACCGACGTGGGGCGCGAAAAACGACATGGGACTGTATCCCCAGTAGTTCTCCAAGCCTGCTGGAGCATCCTGGGCGTCGAATTGGAAGACGGGCATTAGTTCGACTGCAGTGATACCCAAATCTTTCAGGTACGGAATTTTCTCGACCAGCCCGGCATACGTGCCTCTCTTTTCTTCGGCGACATTGGAGTTTGCGTTCCGCGTAAAACCGCCAACGTGCATTTCATATAAAACAGTGCTCGAAAATGGATGATCGAGAGGTCGATCATCCTCCCAGTCATAGGCGCTAAGATCTGCGACGACGCTCTTGGCGGCGGCTCCTGTATTGTCCCCAGGCCTTGCGGCAGCATTCCGCTGGTAATTCTTCGTAGAGATCGCCCGCGCATATGGGTCGAGAAGTATCTTTTCAGGATCGAAACGATGGCCCAATTCGGGAGCGTATGGCCCGCTTATCCTGTAGCCATACAACTGACCGGGCCTGATTCCCGGCAAGTGCACGTGCCAGTAATGCGATGTTCTGCCCGTCCCGGGAGTGAGGCTAATGATGCGGCTTGGCTGGATAGCATCTTCCGTATCGAAGAGCAGCAACTCCGCCCCAGTTGCATGGTAGGAGAACACGCTGAAGTTCACACCCGTACCCGTAACACTTGCACCGATTGGATAAGGGCTCCCGTTCTTCATCTCTTATTCCTCAATGTAGTAGCGCCAGATCGAAGGGAGACGACCCGCTCTCACCTTTTTGGTCTGCGCCCATTCTCCCACTTCAGGGTGGGATCGGTATGGAAGACGTGACCATAGCTACAAAATTCTATAACCAACTCAGCAAGCGCACATCGCCAACAGCAGGACGGTCGCACGAGATCACAATTTGACGAGGCGATGGGTCCGGAAATGAATCCATTGGACGATGGTGTCGACCGATACGTAGGTGTATATCAATACCAAAGCTCAATAGATTTTGATTCATCCTTCTGGTGTGATTCTTCAAGAAGGGCGCGGGGATGTTTGTCCATCCCTGCGATGTCCGGCAAGAACCTCTTGATAAGAGGGAGGGATGACAGGTGGAAGATTCTGCCGAAATAAAACAATTGGAAGCACAGGTCGCGCGGGACCAGCAGAAATATGACGAGACCGGACGCAAGGAGGCGGAGTTACTTGAAAACATCCCTCCCGAGGGGTTTGGCGCGTCCTCGGAAGAACTGAAATATCGCAGCGAGAAGGAGGCAATCGAAGAATCGCTGCATGTCGGGAAGGAGATGTTGGCGGGATTAAAGAGCCAACCCGATTAGTCGCATCCAACCACAGACCGTGAACGCGCTGCACAACAATCGCGTTCACCGCACCGGCTGTCGCTGAAATGGAGATTACTTTATGACTGCAGCTATCGCTACTAGCACCTGGAAGATCGATCCCGCCCACTCGGGAGCTGAGTTCAAGGTGAGACACATGATGATCTCCTACGTGAAGGGGGAGTTCTCGGGAGTCTCCGGCGTACTTGAGCTTGACG
>CAYVSQ010000382.1:0-6286 GCA_964453815.1 uncultured Acidobacteriaceae bacterium
AGGCCGTAGCTGATGACGACGACCTTGCCGCCGTTGGGCGAGTCTTCCTGCGGGGTAAATGTCCGGCCCAGCATGATGGGCGCGCCAAAGAGCCGAAAGTATGCTTCGCTGACGTGGATGCCGTGGACTTGCTCGGGATGGTCGCCGGTGAGGTTGAAACCGGGACCGCCGAAGTCGTAGGCGGCGACGTCCTGAAGGACGCTGGTCTGCTGGCGCCAGTTGTTGAACTTGGTGGGAGAAGCGCCGGCGCCTTTGCCCTCGGGTGAGGTGAGTAGGAATTGGACGATACGGTCGGCGCCGGGGTATGTGAGCGGCTTGAGTAGGACCGTGTTGACGACTGTGAAGATAGCGGTGTTGGTTCCGATACCGAGGGCAAGGGCTGCGACGGCTGCGATAGTGAAGCCTGGATTTTTGAAGAGGCTGCGCAGGGAGTGCTTGAGGTCATTCCACAGATTGGCCACAGATGATCCTTTCCCGCCTTGGGTTTTGATTGCTTAGACGAAGCGACGTGTCGATTCGCTCTTTGTCGGTAAAGGAAAATGTTTCTTAGCGTATCGACAGTGCTCCGCGGTGAAAGTCAGATGAGCGAAGCTGTGCAATTTGTCCTTGACGCATTTGTGATTGCCCATCACACTTACTGTGATTTGCTCTGCAGATTTATCGTGATTCCAAAATAGATAGCCAACGACTCACGAACTGCATCCCATATTGCCTTCCCAGCCTGCCAGGAAACTGCACACCGAAGCTTCGCGAGCATGCATGAACGATTGTTAGAAATTTGCTCGCGCTTCGCGCGTTTGCCTGTTTCCAGATAAATACTCCAGAGGAAATCAAGCGATGCGGGTGCTGAGTCTTCTTTTCGCGGTTTCATTGGCCGTTGGTGCGCATGCTCAGAGCGCGACGAATCCCTGCCCTAATGCACAACCGGTGCCACAGCAGCTGAAGCTCCCGACATTCATTCCACCAGGCGAGCCGGTTGCGGTAGAGAAACAACTACTCGCATATCTGAATACGCTTGAGTATCGAAACCTGGGCTGGTGCCATGATAAGTCGGTCCGCGATACCGGACCGCTGATCCAGGGAACGGCGGCCGTGCTCCATCCAGCAGTGCATATCTACTACTCAGCAGAGATGTCGAATTGGCTGGTGAACGGGCGCAAGGGAGATATCCCCGATGGCGCGGTAATCATTAAGGAACAATTTTCTCCGATTCCAGCGGCGCGATACCACGACATCTCGGTGAAGGACCTGGGATGCTCGAATGACTGGACGATCATGATAAAGGATTCGAAGAGCTCATTCGATGGGTGGTTCTGGGCTGAGGTATGGAACGGGAGCAACCCCACGAACTCGATGAACTTCAATAATCCGTTCCAGTATCCGAATGCTGGATACGGACTGGTGTGTTTGCGATGTCACTCCTCGGCGGAGAGCCAGCACACGTTTGTGTCGCTAAGCAACATTGAGGGCGCTCCGGGATGGCCCCTCCAGTTCCGCGTAGATGACAGCTGGAAGAGCCAGCAGGCCCCGCTACCGCCAAAAACGTGCGGGGCCGGACCGACACTGATCAATGCTCTGGAAAGCAGGGCAGAGCTTCTATCGCAGAAGTCGCAGGGGAAACCTGAGGAAGCGATTCCGCCAGCGTTGTTCCCCGAGCATCAGAAGAATGCGGCAATCCAGGAGGATTTGCAGGTCCTGCCCCTGGTGAAGCTGAGGCGGGCGCTTCCGCCGGATCTTCAGAAGATGCCGCCCGAACCGCTAGATACGGTGCTTTCGCAGCCGAAGCCGCCGGCGGGTGAACCGGTGAGCAATTTGCCCGGGTTTGTGACCTCATCGCAGTGCACGGGATGCCATAGCGGATTGACGGGCGCGGGATTGGGCCCCACGATGGTCCTCACTTCAACCACGTCACCGACGATCAACGTATCTCCTTATGGAGAATGGCGGTGGACACCGATGGGATTGGCAGGGCGCGATCCGGTCTTCTATTCGCAGTTGGACAGCGAGTTAGCTTACCTAAAAGAACACAAAGAGCAGCAGCAGGTGATCGACACCTGCACGCAATGCCACAACGCAATGGGCAAGAGGAGCTTTGCGGCTGAGCATCCGAAGGAAGAGTACAACCTTGCATTCGTCTATGAGACGGATGTGCACAGCGAAGGGTTTAAGTATGGAGGGCTGGCTCGGGAGGGGATCAGCTGCGAAGTGTGCCACCGAATGCTGGCGCCGAAGGATCCGAGCTTGCCCTATTTTCTGGAACACCAGATCAACGGGGTGTTCGACGTGACTCCACGGGGCGAGTTGCACGGGCCGTTCAAGGACGATGAAATCACGACGTATCCAATGCTGACCGGTATTAATGTTAAGCCGAAGCACGATGCGTATATTCAATCGGCACAGATGTGTGGGACGTGCCATACGATTCTGCTGCCGGTGATGGATAGTCCCGAGGCGGGAAAGACGTCAGTGGAGCAGGCGACGTACCCGGAATGGCTGAACAGCGATTACCGCAATGAGTACAGATCAGTGGGCCTGACACCTAAGACTTGCCAGGACTGCCACATGCCAGGCGGGTACGCAAATGCGAAGACGGGCATGCAAGTGGCGCAAATCAAGGGCAAGATCGCGATTGTGCAGGACGGGACCTATCCCGCGTCGGATCACCAAGCCAAGCCGGAAGATGTGAATGTGCGCTATCGCGAGAGTGAGTTCAAACGGCATGAGCTGCTTGGGATGAATGGATTTCTACTGCAAATGTTCTTACAGCAGATGAACGGCATGGGGAATAACGAGGCGCTCGGGGTCCGGCTGAGTGATTATATGTCGGGGCTGACGTCGGACCTGCAGGCGGCTTCCGATAACGTGGTGCAGCAGGCGCGGACGATCACGGCGACAGTGGAGATTTCGAAGTGGGAGGTGCAGGACAACACGTTGGTGGTGGAAGTGACGGTCACGAATAAGGCAGGGCACCGATTCCCGAGTGGCGTGGGATTTCGGAGAGCATTTCTTGCTCTGGAAGCAACCGTTGATGGGAAGCCATTCTTCAGCTCGGGAGCAACAAACACGACGGGACAGATCACTAACTTTGCCGGCCAGGTGCTGCCGACGGAGTCATTCCAGAATGGGGCGTATCAACCGCACTTCAGCCAGGCCAATCCAATCCGGTCAAGCGACCAGGTTCAGATTTATGAGGAACTGATACAAAATGCGGATCACCAGTTCACGACGAGTTTTACGCGGCGCGATTACGACGTGAAGGACAACCGGCTGCTGCCGGCGGGCTGGTCGCTGCACGGACCGAAGGATCTCAAGATTCCCGAGCCATTTCTGCATGCGACGCTTCCCATCGGCGACGCGCTGATGGATCCGGTGTACCTGGCCGGTAGGGGACAGTCAATTGTGCGGTATGAGATTCCGTTGCCGGCGGGCGCAAATGGTGGGAATTTGCATGCCACAGCGAGTCTGTATTCGCAAACGTTGCCGCCGTATTTCCTGGCAGACAGATATCAGACGAAGACGCCAGCGACGACAAGGCTCGACTTTTTGGCGAAGTCTCTGGGAACGCTCAATGGGACGGACTATGCAAACTGGAGGTTACTGATCGCCTCCGCGACTAAGTAAAACCGCTCAATAGTCGGGATATGTCGATCCGCACTCCCGATGCTTATCTTTCAGGGCAAGGGGCACCCGCGGCAGTCCATACGTGCACATTCTTCAAAAATGTCTCTTCGGGCGTGGACACCGGGGCACGGCCTTCCCCGGGATGCCATCCCCACAGCACCAAAGGCGTATGCATGTGCTCTTCGATGCCTTTGGCGTCGCGCCCCCCATTGCGCTTCGGATCGATCAGCAGCCCGCACAACTGGCGATCCGTGAGACCCTCCCAGATCATTGGATTCTCCGGCGATGGCAGATGCCAATCCGGCGCACCTGGCGGTACATGCATTCCCGGCAAATTGCGATCCTGATGACACGTGTTGCAGTGTACTGGCGCAGCGCCATCGCCATCAGGGCCGCGCCGCACGTCCATGATGTGCCGGTGTAGATCGTCGCCCTGGCGCGGATAGTCACCACTCGAGTGGCACACGAGACAACGTGGATGCCGGAGCGCGGGCGTGATGGCCCGGAAGGCTGTGAGCCCTAGTGCGCGGCTCGGCGCGTGGGTGTCCGGTGCAGTCTGCGCGACCGCATGGAGCGCCACAACATAGGCCGCGAGCAGCGCAAGCAGCAGCCTCATGCAGACCGCGCTCCTTTGTGCTTCGACTCATTCAATGCGGCTAGCACACGCGCCGGCGTGAACGGCAGATGCCGCAGACGCACGCCCGCGGCATCGAAGATGGCGTTGCCGATTGCCGCCGGGGTCACTGTGATCGACGTTTCTCCTGCGCCGGTTGCAGGCACGTTTTCCGGCACAACGAAGACGGTCTCGATCTCCGGCACCTCGTAGTCCATGCGAAGGCTTGCGTAGCCTGTCCAGTCCACCGAGGTGATGCGCTTCGCGTTCCAGGTGACCTCCTCGATCAATGCGCGGCTCATGCCCTGCAACAGTCCCCCTTCCACCTGGTTGCGGAGACCGTCTGGGTTGGAGATTGGGCCGCAGTCGATCGCAATGGTGAACTTCACAGGCCGCACGACGCCAGTGTGCCGGTTCACAGAGACATCCGCGACCAGCGCGGCAAAGCCGTTGTCGCCCTCATAGGCGACGCATGCGACGCCGCGTCCCATTACTTCTGCTTCCCTGTTCTCTGAAGACAATATGCGGTCGGCGCGTGGGTGCCAATTCCCAGCTTTCGCCGCAGCCTGCAGCACACCGCGCACGCGCTCATTGCGCAGGTGGCGCAAGCGATACTCCACAGGATCCGCATGCGCTGCAGCAGCAAGCTCGTCCAGGAAGCACTCATTGGCAAATGTGTTCTGGATGCGTAACGGTGAACGCAGCGGCCCGGTATAGAACGGCGATGCCACGGTGTGCGTCAATACGCGCTCGCTCTTCACGGTGCCGCTGCCGCTGCACGCGCCCCCCACGCAGCCGGCAACATATTCCGGAACGGTGTTGCTTCCGTTGCGCAATCTTTTCGCCGGTGGTTTCGCCGGAGATGGTCTGAGGGGCTCCGGCCCGTACCCAAGCAGCATGCCGCTAATGACGTTGCCCGGCTTGTCATAGCCGGGCCGGCTACCCCGATTGGCCACCCAGTTCTCGCGGTCCCACACCAGGACCGAGCCATCCTCAGCCAGGCCGGCGCTCTGCTCGACGACACAGGCATTGCCGAAGTTCTCCCACATCATCTCGTCCCGGCGCGTATACTGCAGGCGTACCGGCCGGCCCACTGCCTGGGACAGTACTGCCGCGTCGAACGATACCGCATCTGCGCCATTCAAGCCGTAGCACCCGGAGCCGCGCACGAAGATCACCCGCACGTTATCCGGAGGCATGTTGAGAAGCATGGCGATGCAACTGCGCGTGGCATATACAGACTGTGTAGCGGACCACACTGTAGCACCCTCCGCCTTAACATCGGCCACAGCGCACGAGCTTCCCAGCGAGCCATGCATCTGATACGGGTAGGTGTAGCGCGCGCGAAGAACGTGGTGCGCCTTCGCAAGCGCGGCGGGAACATCGCCGGAGTCCACACTCAGTTCGTCGTGAGAGGGCTGCTGCTGCATGTATTCGAAGAAGGTTTCCTGTGGGGGGACGGATGACCCCGGCTGCCATTTGCAGACAAGCTTGCACGCCGCCTGTACGGCTGCGAACTGCGTCTCCGCGACCACTCCGAGAAAATCTCTCCGATAGACGACTTTCACGATACCCGGGATGTCACGCACAGATGTTTCGTCTACCGAGAGCAACTTCGCGCCCATCTCAGGCGGTCTCACTACGCGCCCTTGCAGCATGCCGGGCACACGCACATTCTGCACAAACTCGAAGGTGCCGGTCATGAGGGCGCCATGATCCAGCGCCGGAATCGGCTTGCCGAGCACCGTCCACTCACTCGGAGAGCGGCGCTTCGCTAGTTTATTCACTGGCAGGCTGAACTTCTTCGCGCCAATGAGTTCGGTATAGCTCACACGATTGCCGGTGGGGGACTCGACATATCCGTCCTTTGACGTGAGATGGGCTGCATCCTCTCCGAAATGCGCAGCCGCCATGCTCACCAGCGCTTCGCGCGCGGTCGCCGCAGCGAGCGCCAGGTCCCGCACATTGAAATTCGTCGGCGTGGACTGGCTACCCGAGGTGCTGCCCTGGTCTGGCGTCACAGCGGTATCGCACTGTATCAGCTTCACCGTA
>CAYVSQ010000383.1:0-3133 GCA_964453815.1 uncultured Acidobacteriaceae bacterium
AATTGGGGTCGCAGCCGTAACCTCCACGGTCTGCGTGGTATTGCCCACTTGCAGACGCGCGTTGAAGTTCACGGTCTGATCGATCTCCAGGGCAAACGGCGGAATCGTCTGCGTGCTGAATCCGTTCGCCTTTACCGTAACCTCATAGTGGCCGATCGGTAGAAATCGGATGCTGAAAACACCTGAAGGATTGGTCGCCGCCGACGTCTGTACTCCGGTACTGATATCGCGCGCCGTCACCTCGGCCCCTGCGATAGCCGCACCCGTAGAATCCATCACAGTTCCGGTGATATTGCCGGTGACGGTCTGAGCAATTGCCAGTCCCAGGTTGAAGATGAGAAAGAGTGAAACCACGGTGCAGAGGATGACCGTGTTTGTAAGGAAGAGCCTCTTGGGGGAGAGCATATTCTTCTAATTCCTCCTGTGTTCGTTAGTGCAAAATTGGCCTCGCTATCGATCGAAGGGATGTGCCTGTTCGTAAACTCGCAGTGCGCGCCCTAATTCAGCGCGCGCCAAGGAGTATACGCCGATAATGGTAGGAATGGACAGAATAAATGTTCATTTAGACAAAATATGAACATTTATTTTGGGTTTCGAGCAGAATATCAGCGGCAAAATACTGAATGAAAGCTCGCTATTTCCGGTCTGGAAGCAACTCCCAGATTCCCGAATCCTCAGTACCCAGAACCCACGAGCAGAAGCCTTCGATCGCGCGTTCCTGAGCCAGTTTGTATCGGTCTTCAAAGGTACGCGTATTGGTATAGAAGACCCACTCCCGCATCTGATCGCGATAGATGAAGAACCACGCCGTGTGATCGGCTGCATCCCACTGCGCCACGCCTTTGTACTCCCGGGCAAGCAGCAGCGCGTCCTCGGTGCTGATGTAGTTCGCCGTGATGTTCGGGTGTTGCTCCATCTTCTTTGTCGCTGGATCCTCCCGCATAACGGGAGATCCCGCGAACCAGTGATACCCATACAGCGGAATCCCGAGTGACAATTTTTCCTTTGGAACAAACTTCAACGCATAATCCAGGTTCTCAACCGTCCAGTCCCAGCCTGCCACCGGACCGGGCGGCGTCCAACGGGTATGCTGGTCATACGTCATCATGCAGATCAGGTCCACGGACTGTGCCAATGCCTGCAGGTCGTAAGCACCCCGCCAGTCCTCATAGATCCACTTGGCAAAACCGCCTTTCCCTGCATATCCCGGCGCATTGGGCACGGTTGCGATACTCAGTTGCAGCCCCTCTGCATGCATCGCATCTGCCGTCAGCTTCGTCATGGCCGAGAGCGCATCTCGATCGGTCCATGAGATGTCCTCAAAGTCGAGCTGAATGCCCATGTAACCGTGGAGCTTCGACTCGCGAACTAGAGCGGCGATCATCGCCTTTTGAGCCGTGCCATTCGCCAGCAGTGTATGGAATGCATCCTTGCCCGCGTTTGCGATGATCGGCATTACGGGCAAGTGCTGTTTCTGCGCGAGCTCCAGCACCGCGGGATTCGGCCCGCCAGTGACCAGGCCAGTCGCATCCACTGAGTACCATGTGGGCACCAGTATTCCTATCTTGCTCGAGTGCGCAAGAAACGAACGAACAGAATCGGGAGTGTCTGTCATATAGAAAAGGGCAACCGGACGAGTCTCGGCATGCATACAGACAGTAGCGATGACGACAAGAAGCAACTGAAAAACCCGTTTCATAGAAAGGCCTTCCTGAATCTTTAAGTTATTTTCGCAGTACGTTATTTTCTGGCAGGCTGCTAAAAGCCGATGGTTTGAAATTATCTCTTCTGCTGATGCTGAAGAGAGGACATCGACTTGTAGACGGAACGATTAACGTGATCCGATGATCGTGCATGCCTGAAAGGCTACACCTGCGGACTTAGAGTATTTTGAGGGGCGGCGTCTCACCTGAGCAAGCCACTAAACATTCCCGGCAAGCGCGTCTCACGGGGCACCTATTCAGCCCTCGTGCCGGCGCCATGGCCACCCGTCCTAGAGTGGACGCCTCGGCTCATTGGCGTGCTCTCTGAGGCGGACCGGCTCATTGGCAGGCTCGCCGGAGAAGGCGGGCGGTTGCCCAATCCTCACGTCCGGATGCGTCCCTTCATACGGCGCGAGGCGGTCCTGTCCAGCAAGATCGAAGGCACGCAGGCCACGCTCGGGGAATTGTTGGCGGACGAGGCAGGCGCCGTTGTCGATTGCAGTCCCGAAGATCTCAAAGAAGTCGGCAATTATGTGGTCGCACTGGCGGGCGGCATCGCTCTCTTCGGGAAACGTCCGTGCGCCTGATCCGCGAGTCAACGGCCGGGTGGGACGCTTGCTCATCACATTGTTTCTGATCGGGCGGAAGATCCTTCCAAACCCGGCTGCTTTACCTCTCAGCATTCTTTGAAGCCTCCCGACGCGACTACGACGAGGGTTTACGTGGAGTAAGCGATCGTGGCGCGTGGCAGGACTGGCCGGAGTTTTTCCTTCAGGGAGGCGCACGCATGTCGGAAGATGCGCTGAACCGCGCGACACACATCAATGACCTGTCAGAAGGGTGGCAACGCAAACTGGCAGGACAATCTACCAACACGCCATTGCGACTCGTAGATCTCCTGGCTGCCAATCCCTTTCTCACCATCACTGACGCGGCCAGTCAACTGAAGCTCGCCTTCACCACAGCCCAGCGTGCGATCGGCCGCCTGGAGCAGAACGGCATGGTGCAACAGGTCTGGGATGCGAAGCGCGATCGGGTTTACTGCGCACGGGCGCTCCTCGACATCTTGAGGAACCGCCGCACCTCACGCCGGATCTCGGGGGAGGTAGCCAGGCTCCCGACAATACTCATCTTGTTGAGCTTGCTAACATGCATAAATACTCGTTCTATTGAGTGACGCCTGTTGTCCGAATTCTGAAGGAGGCCTTACGAAAAGAGATCCGAGCCGATCAGTTCTAAAAGCCATTCTGGTCGGTACCATGATCGCAGCGTTGCTCGACCTCTGCGATGCAATAGTGTTTTACGGTCTCAAAGGTGTCGCCCCCATTAAGATCCCACAGTCCATTGCCAGTGGCATCCTTGGCCGGCCCGCATATTCAGGTGGCCTTCGCACCGCTCTTCTGGGACTAGCCTTACATCTCTTCATCGCA
>CAYVSQ010000384.1:0-2641 GCA_964453815.1 uncultured Acidobacteriaceae bacterium
ATGACGTCGATAGACCGCTTCATAACTTTTTCCATGATCCTTGAACGCCCATGCGCGAGACCAGAGTTCAGGATCATTCGTCGTCAGCATGCCTCCTTCACCGCCGGTGGTCATGATTTTGTCCTGGCAGAAAGAGAACCCGTTCGCCTCGCCCATTGAGCCCACAGAGCGTCCCTTGTACGTAGCTCCATGCGCCTGCGCACAATCCTCGACGATTTTTACCTGATGTTCGCGGGCAAGCTCGAGAATCGGGTCCATATCGCACGGCCAGCCTGCGAGATGCACAGTAACAATGGCGCGAGTATGCGGGCTGAGAACAGCCCGGATCGTATCCGCCGTGATATTTTGCGAATCCCTATCGACATCAGCCATCACGGGCGTTGCACCGCGCATGAAGGCGCAACTGGCCGATGCAATGAACGTGCGGCAGGGAACGATCACCTCATCTCCCGGACCTATTCCGAGAGCCTGCAGCGCCAGTTCCAGAGCAACTGTTCCATTCGCCAGCGCAATCGAATGCTTACAGCCTGTAAAGGCAGCAAACTCTGTCTCAAATTGCTTACCCTCGTCTCCAGTCCAGTAGTTGACTCTTCCTGACTTCAGAACCCGCGTGGCCGCTGCTATTTCTTCCGCCGAAAAAGATGGCCATGGAGCAAATGGATGTTCGCGCAGTGGTCTGCCACCGTCGATTGCCAGCTGAGTTTGAGTAGAGATATTCATCTGATTAGATTCGACGTGCTAATTCTTTGAGAGTATGAGCGGGAGTGCCGACCGCGACGACCCATTCATCAATATCACTCACCACCGTCGCACCGGCTCCAACGATCGAACCCATGCCGATTTCTAGATTGGGAATAACCGTAGATCCAATGCCAAGCCAGGAAAAATTGCCGACGTGTACATGTCCGCCGATTGCAACCTTGGGCGACAGATGCGCGAAATCTCCGACATGGCAATCATGTTCAACAATCGCACCTGTATTTATGATCACCCCCTGTTCGATGATGACATCGGGATTAACGACAGCATGTGCCATAATCACAACGCCCAAAGCTATCTTTGCTGAGGGTGCAATTGTCGCCGACGGATGCACGGCGGTCAGCAGTCGAACTCCAATGGCGGCACAGCGCTCTGCGATGGCGCTGCGATCAAAATTGTCGCCAACGCCGAGCGCCACAGCAACCGGCCCACGGCCAGCCTGTTCAGCAAGCCACTTTCCATCGCCTAAAATCTTTAGACCCGATATTTCTCCGAATTTAAGCGGATCATCATCGACAAAGCCTTTGACCTTCATGCCGCAGGCACGAAGAATATCGGCGACCACCTTTCCGTGTCCGCTTGCTCCGTAGACAATCACTGAACCTTCGCTTGCCGGTGCTTTCACCTCCGCTCAGCTCCGAACTTCTCCATGGTTGCATGGCCTTCCTGAATGATTCCTTCTCTTCTAAAGACCTTTTCAGTGGTCGTCCAAAGAATCCGAAGATCAAGCCAAAAGCTCCAGTGATCGACGTACCACACGTCCCACATGAACTTTTGCTCCCACGAGATTGCGTTGCGTCCCTTTACCTGTGCCAGGCCTGTGATCCCTGGCTTCATATGATGCCGTCTCGCTTGCTCGCCAGTGTAATGAGCGAGATATTCCATCAGCAAGGGTCGGGGTCCCACAAGGCTCATCTCACCCTTCAACACGTTCCAGAGCTGTGGAAGCTCGTCTAGGCTGAAGCGTCGCAATGTACTTCCCACTCTGGTGAGGCGTGTCGCGTCGGTGGACGGGTCGGTCGTCAAAGATTGGCTTGCGACCATCGTCCGAAATTTGAAGAGCGTAAATGGGCGCTCATTAAGGCCGGGCCGTGCCTGGCGAAAGAGTATCGGCTTAGCCATCGTCAGTCGAATCGTAAGAGCCACCGCGAGCATGACAGGCCACAAAACTGCGAGAGCAATCAATACAACGGTGAAGTCGAAAATTCGCTTGCAAGCCGCTCCTATTGAATGCATCGCACCGCCTCTCCTCGGCCGGCAGCTGGAAGTGGATAGCCACGCTCTTGAAGCATTGCTCCATAAAGCGAAGCCAATCCTTCCCACACTGTCTCATTCCGAAAATCCCGAAGAATGCGTTCTCTCCCCAGTCGCCCCATGGAGTGCATTTTGATCGGGTCCGATAAGAGCGACAACACTCCCTCAGCTAATTTGCCAGCATCTCCAACTGGCACAAGCAATCCGGTAATGCCATTATCGATCGCGTCCACGGCGCCAGTAGCAAATGTGGTGACAACAGGAACCTCCGCCGCTTGTGCTTCGAGAACGGTGACGGGGAAACCTTCGCGATAGGTAGGCAGTACAAAAACATTCATGGCGAGGTAATACAGTTCAAGCTGGGACGTGAACCGCATGCAACGAATCCCCGGATCCGACTCGATAACATTTCTTGTGTTTTTAGGAACAGGGTCGCCTGCTTCATAATCTCCCACCAGCAGCAGAGCAGTCTCCGGAAACTGCTTGCGGATCAGTTGAAATGCTTCAACTAATTCTGGAAACCCCTTATCCCGCGTAAATCTTCCGGCAAAGCCGATTACAGGCTGGTCTGGGCGAATCTCTGACTCCTGGCGCAGGGCTGCTGCCAGTGCGTTCTTTTCCGGGGTTG
>CAYVSQ010000385.1:0-16933 GCA_964453815.1 uncultured Acidobacteriaceae bacterium
CGACCACGATCGCGTCCGGATCGCTGCCCGCCACCAGCCTGTAAGGCGTGCGGCTCGAAAACTCGCGAATCACCTGCTGCGTAAAGGCCACTTCCGTGTGATAGGACTGCGTGGCGTTCTGAAAGGTCGGAATCGCGAGGACGTGAACCGTATTGGGCAAATGCGCAGCTGAAGATGCTGTGTGATAGCCACAGCCGCTCACCAGAACAAGACAGGCAAGGGGTCCAACCAGAAAAGCTCTACGCATGCTGAACCATTCTCGCAGATGGCCATGGCTGTTCATGCCAAAAAGTCGGCGATCTCAAAAGAAAAGACAGCCCGCTAAGGCTGCCTTTTCGGCTTCATGGAGTACCTGTCTAAGCCGGCGAGGGGCTGCCTTCCGGGAAACTTGCCCCGCGGCCCGGCTCAGGCTTCAGTACCTGCTGCACATCACCCGTCGGAGTTCCACTGCCGCCCGATGGCTTGAGCGGTGGCAGATCCTTACCGTCGAGTAGCATGCGAATTTCGTTGGCGTCGAGAGTCTCGCGCTCGAGCAGAGCAGATGCCATGGCGTGCATCATGTCCTTGTGCGTGTCCAGAATTTCGTACGCCGAGCGGTAGGCCGTATCGACCAGGCCGCGTACCTCGGCATCGATCTGCCGCGCCGTCTCTTCTGAGAAATCCCTGTGCTGCGAGATTTCGCGCCCGAGGAAGATCTGCTCCTCTTTCTTGCCGAAGGTGAGAGGACCCATGCCACTCATGCCGTATTCGCAGACCATCTTGCGAGCCAGATCCGATGCCCGCTCGATGTCATTGCCCGCGCCGGTCGTCATCTGCTTCAGGAAAATCTCCTCGGCGATGCGGCCACCCATCAGGATGGCAAGCTGCGTCTCGAGATAATCCTTCGTGACCGTGTGCTTGTCGTCTTCCGGCAGCTGCATGGTGACACCCAGAGCCATCCCGCGGGGGATGATGGTGACCTTGTGCAGCGGATCGGCGTGATCACGCATGGCGGCGACCAGAGCGTGCCCAGCCTCGTGATACGCCGTCACCCGCTTCTCTTCGTCCGTCAGCAGCATTGACTTGCGCTCCGCGCCCATCAAAACCTTGTCCTTCGCCAGTTCGAAATCGATCATGGCAACGGCCTTGCGGTTCATGCGGGCTGCGTTCAGCGCAGCCTCGTTCACCATGTTGGCTAGGTCGGCGCCGGAGAAACCCGGTGTTCCGCGAGCCATCACGCGAAGGTCGACATCATCGGAGAGCGGAACCTTCTTGGCATGCACGCGCAGCACTTCTTCGCGCCCGCGCACGTCAGGACGGCCCACCACTACGCGGCGGTCGAAGCGGCCCGGACGCAGCAGCGCCGGATCAAGCACATCGGGCCGGTTCGTCGCAGCGACCAGAATCACGCCGTCATTCGACTCGAAGCCATCCATCTCTACCAGCAGCTGATTCAGGGTTTGCTCGCGCTCATCGTGTCCGCCGCCCAGGCCGGCGCCGCGATGACGGCCCACAGCATCGATTTCATCGATGAAGATGATGCAGGGTGCATTTTTCTTGCCTTGCTCGAAGAGGTCGCGCACCCGACTCGCGCCGACGCCCACAAACATCTCCACAAAGTCAGAACCGGAGATCGAAAAAAACGGAACGTTCGCTTCGCCGGCCACTGCGCGAGCCAGCAGCGTTTTGCCAGTACCCGGAGGCCCGACCAGCAGCACGCCTTTGGGAATGCGTCCGCCCAGTTTCTGGAACTTCTGCGCCTCGCGCAGAAACTCGATAATCTCCTGTAACTCCTCCTTGGCCTCGTCAACGCCGGCCACATCCTTGAATGTGATTTTTTTCTGCTGCATCGAGAGCAGCCGCGCGCGGCTCTTCCCGAACGACATGGCCTTGTTCCCGCCGCTCTGCATCTGGCGAATCATGAAGAACCACAACGCGCCGATCACGATTACCGGCGAGAACTGGATAAGGATGTTCCACCAACCGTTGCCATCGGTGTTCTTGATGTTCACCTTTACCTTGTTCTGGTCGAGGACGTCGAACAGGTGCGGATAGTTCGCCGGAACAGTGACGTGAAAGGCACCCTTATCGGCGCGCAAATGTCCGCGGACCTCGCGGTCCGTCACCGTCACGTCGCTAACCTGGCCTTGTTGGGCATCCTGCAGGAAGTCTGACCAGGCAATCTCCTGATCCTTGCCCGTCCCCGCGCTCTTCTGGAAGACCTGCCACAAAACAACAAGGCATGCGAAGATAAAGACCCAAAAAATGATCGTTTTGACCGTTGAATTCACGAAAAAAGCCTCTTTTCTCTCAAGCGCCCGCAGAAAAGAAGATCAACGAGCGCTTAGCGCGCTCTCATCGAAAGCTCATCTGCTTTACTGCATTAGACGCCGCGGCCAGGGATGAAGTATCTGTCAAAGCTTATTTAACAAGCCCGAGCCTATGGACATCCGCAACTTGTAGTTATTCTACTCCTCAATCCCCCCAGCACCCATCTTGAGAGCCGCAATTGCCTTCCCGACTCCAGAGAATTGCTAATTTGACCGATAACGCGGCTCCCTGATGCAGGAATACAGCGCTGCTTTCGCCCATCCGTCACTTTCCTGTGGCAATACCACAGAACAATGTGGCATTCTGATGTGGTGATAACACAGGAGAGCAGGATGGGGGAAGCGAAACTCGATTTACTTCAGGGAACACTTGACCTGATGGTCCTCCAGACATTGGCGGCCATGGGCTCGCAACATGGCTACGGAATTGCCCGACGCATCGAACAGGTCAGCGGCGACGCCGTTCTGCTGAACCAGGGAACGATCTACGCATCGCTCGTTCGCCTCCAACAGCGGGGATGGATCTCCGCCGAATGGGGCACCTCGGACAACAATCGCAAGGCCAAGTTCTATGAGATCACCAAACTAGGCCGTAAGCAGCTTGCCGAAGACGCCGCCCATTGGCAGCGCCTCGCCGGCGTCATGGGCCGCGTACTCGCGATGCAGGAAGAAGGCGGCCAATGATCGACTCCATGCGTCGCACCCTCCACCGTCTACGCTCCTTCTTCGGAAAGGAGCCGCTTGACCGAGAACTCAACGCCGAGCTCGCTTCGCACCTCGACTTCGCCATCGACGAAAACCTCCGCCGGGGCATGTCTCCGCAGGAAGCCCGCCGCCAGGCCATGATCCGCTTCGGCGGCGTCGAGCAGGCGAAAGAGCAGCATCGCGAAACCCGAGGCCTGCCGTCCCTCGATATCTTCTTGCAGGATCTCCGCTACACCCTGCGCACCCTGCGCCGCGACCGCGCCTTCACCATTGTGGCGGTACTCATTCTCGCGCTCGGTATCGGCGCAAATATCGTGGTCTTCAGCGTGGTGAGCACGATCCTGCTGCGGCCGCTTCCCTTCCGCGACCCGCAGCAGCTCACCTGGATTGCTCCCCCACCCCAGAGCTGCGGTATGTCCTGCGCAACCTACTCGGCGGACGGCTACGAGGAGTTCCGCGCCCAAAGCAAGTCCTACCAAGACGTAACCGGGTACATGGCATTCAGCACCGCCGACAATCTGCGCCTCACTGGACACGGCGAGCCGGTACCTGCCACGGGAATCGAAGTGATCGGCAACTTTTTCCAGGTGCTCGGCGTGCAACCGGCGATGGGCCGCCTCTTTACTCCGGATGAGGCCCGACACGGCGCTTCTCCGGTTGTTTTGCTCGCGGACCATTGGTGGCGCAGGCAATTTTCCGCCGATCCGGCCATCGTCGGCAAAAAAATCGACCTGAACGGAACACCGGTCACGGTGATTGGCGTCCTGCCCGCGAGCTTTGACTTCGGCGCGGTTTTTTCTCCCGGCGCAAAGATCGATGCCTTCACGCCGGAGGTCCTCGATGACGAACGGCAGTGGGGCAACATTGTCACCATGATCGGCCGCCTGAAACCGGGCGTCAGCGTCTCCCAGGCATGGGCCGAAGCAACGATCGTTGCGCCCAATCTTTACTTCAACGTGAAACATCCCGAGACACTTGGGCGTTATAAGGACGCCATTATTCCTGTCCCATTAAAGGACTACGTCAGCGGCAGGCTTCGCCGTTCGCTCATTGTTCTGTGGTGCGCCGTCGGACTCATCCTTCTCATCGTCTGCGTCAACCTCTCCAACCTGCTGCTTGCCCGTACCGCGTCGCGTACCAGGGAGTTCGCCATGCGCACGGCGCTCGGAGCCAGCCGGGGCAGGCTTGTCCGCCAGTTACTCACCGAGAGCCTGGTGCTATCGGGCGCCGGCGCTATTCTCGGTCTTGGATTCGCCTTTGCCTTGATCACCTGGCTCGCCCATCAGGGGTCGATCGCTCTGCCCCTGCTCAGCAGCATCAAGGTGGACGGCGTCGCTCTCGTTTGGACCATTCTTATCGCGATTGCAGCTGCCGTTCTCTTCGGACTTGCACCCGGACTCAAGATGTCCAGCGGCAATCTCCAGGAAGCGCTCAAGGACAGCGGGCCCGGTACGAGTGAAGGCAAGAAGCATGAACGCATTCGCGGCGCGCTGGTTATCTCCGAGGTCGCCCTGGCCTGCGTGCTGCTGATCGGCGCCGGATTGCTAATGCGCAGCTTCCTCAAGGTGCTTGACATCGATCTCGGATTCCAGCCCGAACATGCCGCCTCGATCAAACTGGACTACGACGACAGTGCTTCGTCCGAAGAGGCGAGCGTGGCAAAGCGCAGCGTGATCTTTCAGCAGGTCCTCGAGCGCGTCCGCGCCCTGCCCGGCGTGGAAGCGGCAGGCATAGCAGATTTCCTTCCGCTCGGGCAGAACCGCGCATGGGGAACCCCTACACCTAAAGGAAAGACATATCCTGAAGGCTCGCTACCTGGGCCTCTGGTTTACGTTGTGACACCCGGATTCGTGGAGGCCATGGGCATGCGCCTCCGCGGCCGCGACTTCGCCTGGAGCGACAACCCGGAGAGCGAGCGAGTCGTCCTTATCAACTCTTCCGCCGCGCGCTTCTTCTGGCCGCGGGAGGATGCGGTCGGTCAAGTCCTCACCGACGGCGACAGGGACCTCCACGTCGTCGGAGTGGTCGACGACATCCACGCCGACAGCGTGGAGGGGCAGCCGGGCTGGCAGATTTATTACCCAGCGCTACAAGCCGGCCCGGAGGGCGCGCAACTGGTGATCCGCACCAGCCTGCCACCTGCGGCGCTTTCCGGAAGTGTGCTCCATGCGCTGCGCGAGCTGAATCCCAAACAGCCGGCGGCCGAGTTCCGGCCCATCCGAACCATCGTGGATCGCGCCGTGTCGCCGCGCCGCTTCTTCGTGCTGTTGGTGACCGTCTTCGCCGAGTTCGGCCTGCTGCTCGCGACTCTTGGCATCTACGGAGTCATCTCCTACTCCGTGGCGCAGCAAACACAGGAGATCGGTATCCGCATGGCGCTCGGCGCAACGCAGGGACACGTGCTCCGTGGCGTCCTGCAGAAGACGATGATCCTGGCAGTCACAGGCATCGTCCTCGGAACCGTCGCCTCCCTCGTGGTCGCGCGATGGATCGCCTCGCTTCTCTTTGGAACCGCGCCCACAGATCCCGCTACCTTCGCCGCCATGATTTTTGTTATGACCATCGTGGCATTGGTCGCCGGATACATTCCGGCCCGCCGCGCTGCGCGCATTGACCCCATGGTCGCTCTGCGCGGCAACTGAAGCTGTCCCTCAGGCCCACGTCCAGATCACGTGACGTGGGTCTCGAGATGCTACGGCTTGATGACCGCCTCAGCCTTCGGGAGCGCATTCAGCATGGCCTCGCCAGTCTCGAGATGCTCGTCCACCAGGCGCGACGGCGTGTGCGCCAGCCACTCAGCCAGAGAAATATCTTCGTAGAACGGGGTCGGAAACACCTCGATGAACATCAGGTCCGTATCCCCGGTGTTCTCGATGTAGTGCGGTGCAGACTTGTTGACGTAGCCCACGTCGCCTTCTTCGAAGTCCATCGTCCGCGCGCGTCCTCCGGCTGCAAACACCGTCATGCGTGCTTTGCCGGTCAGGTAGTACTGCCACTCGTCCTCGTTGGGATGCCAGTGCATCTCGCGCAGACCTCCCGGCTTCAGTGTCACGATGGCGGCGGCAATGTTGGTCGCCGGCCACACCTTCTGGTCGATGATCTTGACCTCCCCGCCTTTGGCCTTGCGGTTGGGTTGTATCGGTCCCGGGCGGAAGTCGAAGCTGTGCGGTACTCTTCCTGTTCCCGCTTCAGCCGCCTTCTGCTCTTCTTCCAGAGGACGCGGCAATGGCCGCTCGAAGATGAACAGCTCCTTCCTCGGTGCATTGACAAATGGATTCTCGGCGGCATTGAAATTCTTCGCCAGAACCTCCGGCGGAGTATGCGCGATCCAGTCCGTCAGCAGGAACGTCTCAAACTCGTTGAAGTTCCCATCGTCAAAAACCAGCAAAAATCGGGCGCCATCCGGACCCAACCCCTGGATCGAGTGCGGAATACCACCGGGAAAGATCCACAGATCGCCCTCCTTCACATCGCTCACGTGGCTGCGGCCTTCCTGATCGACAGCCGTAATGCGCGCGTTGCCGTAGAGCATCAGCGCCCATTCCGCGCCCACATGCCAGTGCAGCTCGCGGATGCCGCCCGAAATCAGGCGCATTTCCACACCCGCCACCTTCTTCGAGATGGGAAGATCGCGCACCGTCACCTGTCGCGTCCATCCGCCCTCTTCAATACGCCGGTGTGACAGCGAGAAGGAATACTTGAACGGCGGCTGGCCGCCCGCATCCGTCTCGGGAGGCCATACGGAACTGGGATTCTGCTTGTCCAGCACCGTATTGTTCGGCCCCGGCTCCGACTCGTTCGGAAGGTGATGATCCGGCGATCGCGGTACCTTCTTCTCCTGGCCTTCTGCAATTTGCAGCCCGGCCAGGGCTAATGCCGCTGACCCCACACCGAGGAACTTCCGCCGGGATAAATCTTCTGCCATCGTCTCTCCCAAAAACGTGAAATCTTAACTGCTGTCCGGCTTTACACCTTTCGCCGTATCAACCTAAGTTCCCGCGGACTCCGCTCCGCGTGCAACTCGGCCGTCAGTTGCTGCCTGTGTGACACACCTGCCCCGAGCATGCTCATCAGCCTCTCCGTCTGGTCGAAGTTCAATGCCGTTCCCAGCTGCCGCGCAGCCGCCCGCAGAATCCGTCGCCGCACAGCTGGTGATTGCGGCAGCCGCTCGATCTCGAATGCCAGACTGCCCTCGTCCGGGCGTGTTGACGCCGACCTTCCGCCTCCACGCACCGGCCTTCCCGGCAGCGCCAGCAACGGCAGAATGCGGCTCAGCTCCGCCTGCCAGTAAGCATCCTCATCGCGTGCCAGCGTCGCCATATTTGTCAGCTGAGAGTAGATCTGCGGATTGTACGTCGTCAGCATCGGCAGCAACTCGTGCCGCAGGCGGTTACGAGTAAATGTCGTATCGGCATTCGAGGTGTCTTCGCGCCAAGGCTGGCCAATCTCCCCTAACCATGTCTCGATCTCCGCCCGATGTGTTCCAAGAAAGGGCCGCAGAATCGTGCCTTGCGCACACGTGATCACCGGATGAATGCCGCCCAATCCTTCCGTCCACGCACCGCGCAGCAGCTTGTGAAGAACCGTCTCCGCCTGGTCGTCGAGCGTGTGAGCAGTCGCAACAGCGTCCGCTTCGCCTGACTCCAGCAGTTCGCGGAACCAGGCGTAGCGCAGATTTCGCGCAGCCTCCTCAATCGTCTCGCGATTCTCCCGCGCCGCCGACGGAGTATCCACATAGCGACGATGGAAAGTCAGCCCATGCTTCGACGCAAGCGCTTCAACAAACTCCGCATCGCCATCCGCATCCGCTCCCCGAATGCCGTGATGCACGTGCGCCACCGAGAGAACCAGGCCAATCTCCGGGGCGGACTCGATCAGAGTGCGCAACAACGCCACCGAGTCCGCTCCCCCGGAGACAGCCACGGCAAGTCGCATGCCCGGGCGCAGTAGCTGGCGATCGATTTGCAGTACGTCTGACATCTGTTCCTAATCGTAGCGGGAGCCGCACGGTTTCGCTTTTGCAATCACAAAGTAAGGAGTTCTCATAGCAAGAACTGCAAAGATTACCAGCAAAGGCCAGATTACTGTGCCGAACGAGGTTCGCCGCGCTCTGGGTGTTCGTCCTGGAGACCGGCTCGGGTTTGAGGAACGCGGCGGGGAGATGCGCGTGGTCCGACACGCTCTGAAAGCCCCTTTGCACATTATCGCGGCATTGGCAATCCGCAGATCGGTTCCGGCAGGAAGGCCATGGTGAAATGGCTGCGTGAGCTGCGCGGCGTATGACGACCGTTATCGATACCAACGTCTTGATTGCGCTCTGGGACACAGATCCACAATTGAACACCGTCGTACAAAAGGCTCTCGATTCTGCTCAGAGCCTGGGGGCCCTTGTTGTTACCGGGGCCATATATGCTGAGTTGCATGCGCTTCCCGGATGTACGGAAAGGATGCTCGATGAATTTTTTAGCGCCACCGGCATTCGCGTCGAGTGGGAATCGAGCGAGCAGATTTGGTGCACTGCCGGCAGAACCTTCCAAGCTATGTCGTGCGGCGAAACGCAAAGAAAATGGGGCTGCCGCGCCGGATTCTTGCCGATTTCTTGATCGGAGCGCACGCAGCCGTCCACCGCTATCGCCTGCTCACACTCGACCAGCGCCTCTATCGAGCCGCCTTTCCGAAGCTGGAGATCGCGACACTCTGACTGTCCTTCTCACCTCCCCGTCGGATGGATTTCGCTCGAAACCCCGCCTGCCCTAAAGTTCATAACAAGCTCTATACTTCTCTCCATGCTGGAAACAAGAACGGCAACGCCTGCGGACGCGCACTTGATTACACATCATCGGCGGCGCATGTTTGTGGATGCGGGACGCGCGGACAACCAGATTCTTGGCGTCATGTCGCATAACTTCGAGCCCTGGGTCACGAAGATGATCGCGGAGGGAAAGTACTTCGGCTGGCTGACAGCCGATGGGGACCGCATAGTTGCCGGCGCGGGGCTGCTCCTCCTCGATTGGCCGCCGCATCCCCTCGACCCTTACTCCATCCAGCGCGGCTACCTGCTCAACGTCTACGTCGAGCCCGAATACCGCCGCAAAAAACTCGCAAGCCACCTCATTGAAATGGCACTCGCCGAAGCGCGCCGCCGCAAAATCCGCGTGGTTGCGCTGCACTCCACTGAGGAGGGCCGCCGCTTGTATGAAAGCAACGGTTTCCGCCAGACGAACGAGATGTTCTATGTCGAGCCGGTCGAGTCCTGATCGCTTCTGTTCCTCGTGATCACTGCTCGCCGGCCGGGACAGTCGATTCGTCACAATCCGGAAGAGTCAAGGCTAACTGTTTTATCTCTTTCACGTCTCTTTCACTTATTTATCGCCAGCTGGGCTCGAGTTCAGGCGCGTCTGCCGACAATCACATCGCAGGAATATTTATCTGAGAAAAGTTGCACACGTATAGTGAGCATTTGGATTTCCGGGAGGAACCGATGACGAAACAAAGATGGATGGGGGTAGCCCTGATACTGATCGCGGCTTGTCTCACGGCAGGGGCACAGACGAAATCTTTAGCAGCCGCCGATTCAGTGACAAAGCCCGTGTTGCTTCCCGGATTGGATAAGCAGTTGATCGACTCCAGCGCCGACCCTTGCATGAATTTCTTCCAGTATGCGTGCGGAAATTTCACCAAGCTCTATCCGATTCCGGCAGATCAGTCGGGCTATGGCACGGGGACGATGATCTTCAACTATACCGAGTACACGCTCCACCAATTGCTCGAAAAAGTCGCGGCCGACAGCGCGACGCGCTCTGCGATCGAACAGAAGATCGGCGATTTTTACGCCGCTTGCATGAACACGGAAGCCATCCACGCAGATGGCTTGAAGCCGTTGCAGCCGGAGCTGGACCGTATCGCGGCGCTGAAAGACAAGAAAGATCTGACGGACCTGCTTGCTCACTTTGAACTCATTAATGTAAATGCATTTATGAGCTTCGGCGAGCAGCAGGACATCAAGGATGCGCGCCAGCAGATTGCCGTCGTTGATCAAGGCGGTCTCGGATTGCCAGAGCGTGACTATTATCTGCGAACGGGCGCGGCCGACGAGAAAATCCGTCAACAGTACGTCCAGCACATAACGAACATGCTGAAGCTAGCGGGCGAGCCGGAAGCAAAAGCTGCGAGCGATGCAAAACAAATCATGCAACTGGAGACGGCACTTGCCAAAGCCTCCATGGATGTGACCTCGCAGCGCGATCCAAAGAACGTGTATCACCCCATGTCTGTCACACAGTTGGCGGGGCTGACCCCGGAAATCGACTGGACTGCTTTCTTCGAGCGTACAGGCGTGCCATCGGTCACCAATTTGAATGTGGCTAATCCGGACTTCTTCAAGGGCTTGAATGCGCTGCTGATCTCGACGGACTTAGACGCTTTGAAAACCTACCTGCGCTGGCAGCTGATCAACGGAACTCCAGGCTATACGCTGCCCCAGGCGATGGATGAGGAGCGTTTCGCCTTTTACGGGCGCATCCTGAGCGGCCAGCCGGAGCAGCGGGCCCGGTGGAAGCGCTGCGTGCAGGCAACTGACGGAGCTCTGGGCGAGGCGTTGGGCGAGGTCTATGTGAAAGACAATTTCTCTCCGTCGAGTAAAGTGGCGACCGTGCAGATGGTTCATGACATCGAAGATGCGATGGACAAGAACATCGACACGCTGACGTGGATGAGTCCGGAGACCAAAATCAAGGCGAAAGAGAAGCTGCACCTGGTGGCAGACAAGATCGGATATCCGGATCATTGGCGCGATTATTCGAAGCTGATCGTCGTGCGCGGAGATGCCCTGGGCAACGCAACCCGCGCGGCAGAGTTTGAGAATCACCGCCAGCTGGCCAAAATCGGCAAGCCCGTAGACCGGGGCGAGTGGGGCATGACTCCACCCACCGTAAATGCCTATTACAACCCCAGCATGAACGACATCAATTTCCCCGCGGGCATTTTGCAATCGCCGCTCTTCGATCCAAATGCCACCGATGCCGAAAACTACGGACACATCGGTGGAATTGTGGGGCACGAGCTGACGCACGGCTTCGACGACCAGGGACGTCAGTTTGACGGAAGCGGAAACCTTGCGGACTGGTGGACTCCTGAGGATGGCAAGAAATTTGACGAGAAGGCCAATTGCGAGGTGAAGGAGTACGGCAGCTTTACTGCAGTCGACGACGTGAAGGTAAATGGCAAGCTGACGCTAGGCGAGAACACGGCGGATAACGGAGGCCTGCGCCTCGCTTATCAGGCCTTTCTTGAAGACGCGAAGCGCAAGGGAATCGACATCACCGCAAAGGACTCCACTGGCTACACGCCAATACAACAGTTCTTCCTAGCGCATGGACAGAACTGGTGCGGAAGCATCCGCCCGGAACAGGTCCGGCTGCAGGTACAGACCGACCCGCATTCTCCGCGCGAGTTCCGCGTGAACGGCGTCGTTCAGAACATGCAGGAATTCGGCCAGGCCTTTGGATGCAAGGCAGGTCAGCCGATGATGCCGGTGAACGCCTGCCGCGTTTGGTGAGGACTGCGCGTCCCGCGACACGCGCTTTCGGCGCACAACGAAAATCGGCATGGGGAAAGTCGTTGCGGTTCAGCGATGGCTGAGCCGCAGCGACTCCCAGCTTCCATCCACTGCCCAGCCGCCATCGACTGAAAGCGCGTGGCCGTTGACGAATCCGCTCTCCCGCTCGTCCGCGAGAAAGGCGATCGCGCAAGCGACATCGTCGGGCGAAGCAAATCGTCCCATCGGCACGCGATTGGTAATGTCAGCGTCGTGATAGCTGCCTGCGGCTTGGTCCGCCGCATCCATCTCCGTCTTTACCCATCCTGGACACACGGCATTCACGCGCACACCGCGTCCGCCCCACTCCGCCGCCAGCGTGCGCGTCAGCCCAATCAATCCATGCTTCGACGCGTTGTAGGCGGCCCGATCGGCAATGCCCAAAAGCCCCGCCACTGAAGCCACATTCACAATGGAGCCGCTCCCCGCTGCGAGCATCCTCTCTCCAAACGCCTTGGCCAGCAGAAAAGGCGCCATCAGATTCACCTCAAGCACGCGGCGATAGTCGCTTGCCGAGGTCGCTTCTGCGGGCGAGATCAAGCTGATGCCCGCATTGTTCACCAGAACGTCCACTCGTCCGAAGCGGACGAAGGCCTCGCGGACGAAGACCTCGACTGTCGGCTCGTCCGTGATATCCCCGGTAAAGCCCATGGCCTTGCCGCCTCGCTCTTCAATGGCGCGAATTGTCTCCGCGGGGATGCGCAAATCGATCAGTGCAAGCTTATAACCGCGTTCTGCCAGGAGTTCCGCAGTACAGCGGCCAATCCCCTGCGCGCCTCCGGTGATGACAGCCACACGTCCGTCGCGATTCATGTTGCCAGTGCTCCCGCCTTCATGGTCGCACAAGCCTGTGACTTATCCACTCGCCGAGCGCGTCCTCAATGCTCCCGTCGGTTACCCCCTGGAAGAACTTAAGTGTTATTGATCCTCAGCCCGCCCTTGTACTACAAATTAGAGTGAATTCGTTAGAGTGAACTCATCACACCTCAAACTCCGCGCCTATCGGGCTCGTGCGAAGGAAAAACCCCCATGAAGGAACTGCTTAGCGACGAGTTTGCCAACAAACTCGAGCACCTGGCCCAGGAAAAGGCGGAAGAGTACAAGAACAACAAACCCTTTCCTCACATCTACTTCGACGACTTCTTACCTCAGGAGGCCGCAGAAGCTGCCCTGAGAGACTTTCCTGAGCCCAAGGAGCTGAAATGGCAGCAGTTCGACAATCCTAACGAACGAAAGCTGGCCTTTGATGCGGTGGAGAGGCTGCCTGCCGCTGATCGCGATGTTCTCTATTTTCTGAACAGCCGCCCGATGCTCCAGTTTCTCGAAACGCTCACCGGCATTCAGGGTGTCATCCCCGATCCCTATTTCGTAGGCGGCGGACTGCATCAGATCAAGCCCGGTGGCAAGCTTGCGGTCCACGCCGATTTCAACCTGCATACCAAGCTCAAGCTCGACCGCCGCATCAATGTCCTGATCTACCTGAACAAGGATTGGAAAGAGGAATACGGAGGCCACTTCGAGCTCTGGAACAAGGACATGACCGCTGCCGAGCAGAAGATTCTGCCGCTCTTTAACCGCTGCGCTATCTTCAGCACAACTTCTAGCTCTTTTCACGGCCATCCCAACCCGCTTACCTGCCCACCCGATCGTACCCGCAAGTCGCTCGCGACCTACTACTACTCAAACGGCCGTCCGGAAGAAGAAGCCAACGAAGCCCATTCCACGCTCTTCCGGCTACGCCCGGGAGAAGTCGCGGAGAAAGAACCGCATCCTTCAACTTTCAAGGATTTTGTTCGAGCCGTCACGCCTCCGATCTTGGCCGATGCTTACAAGAACCTCCGCAAGTAGCAAGACGACCGCTCCGCCTGGTCGTCTTTGACGCGCCGACACGCTATTTTCACATTGACAGGACCGCTTCGAGATTAGACAATCCTATGTTCCCAGTTGAGCCTGGATCGAATCATCTGGAAACATGCTCAGCGCGGCGATCTCTATTCGAGTTGCTGGCCCCCCCCAGTCATTCACGTCGTTCGTGAAGTCTTTTTCGAGGCTTGGTCGATGGCCTTCGTTCATAACGGAATACTGCAATGGGAGATTGCCTCCATGAAGCATTTACTGTTTCGTAGCATTACCGCAGCGGGATGCCTGGCTGCGGCAGCCTCGACCATGGTCGCCCAGACAACTTCGAACTCCATCCAGCTGTTTGGCCCTACCGACGTCCGCCTTTCGCAGAACGGTGCGGGAAATCCTCCGAACCAGGTCATCTTCAGTAGTACCACCGTGCAATTGAATTGCACCGCCGGCGTCCCGATACAGGCCACACTCTCCTCGACTCCCGACGGTACCGGCAACGTTCTCGTCGATAACTACGTGAATCTGACCGTCACTGCAGGCGACTCCACCACTGGACCCGTGAATGTCTGTCAAGGCGGCGTGTCGGAATCTGGATACAACGATTGCTTCACCACGGGCTACCAAACTCCCGCTAGCCAGGGGCTGCTCACCGGGCAGGATCCGGATAACTTCACCAGCACCGGAGGAGTCCCGCCCATCGACATCAGTGGCAGCCTCCAACCTGGCAGCGTGCAGGCGAAGATAGATCTGGTCGACACCGGCGGATTCCTGGCGAGTTCCTCGATCTACCTGAACACAAGCTGTTCGCAGGCTGGGGTCACCGGGCCGGCTGAGATCACGGGCAACCCTATCTCGCCAACCCAGGGACTGACACAGGCCTTCTCCTTCGACTCGACGACAAACCAGCAGATCGAGTTTGTCTACGATCTTTCCCTGGCAGAAGGGGCCGGAGGATTGTCGATCACAGACGGAACTATCCCTGATGTCGCCGATCAGCCCATTGACCCGACCACCTTTATACCTGTCTGGGTTCCCGGAACGTCCTTCGCCACATCCAGCTGCCTGACGCACACCGGGGAACTGCTGCCAAGCGGAGCTCCTGCTTGTAAGCTCTACACCCTCGAGTGCGCAGTCGGAACGGGGGCCAATCAGAGCGGCGCACAGTGCCCCGTTTCGACGCAGCCAAACGAGATTTTCCAGGAAATCTTCGATGGCCCGGGGTTCACTCTTCCTGATATTACGAGTCCGAACGGCCCGACTTTCCATCAGGGTATCGGCTTCCTCATGGCCAGCGAGGGGTGGACCGGAGGGCCTTGTACCTTCGATCCCAATTCGGGCTTTGGCACACTGCTTTGCCCGCAAAACCTGCTTGTCAGCTTCACCGGGCCAGGCGGCTACACCACCAGCAGCACCGGTACACATCCAAATTCAAGCTTTATTACCGTGGCTCCCGTTCCTGAGGATCTCACCACGGTCACCGTCGCCGGCCAACAGCCGGGAGGCTGGATCAACAGCGACACCGCAATGGTGACTTTGTCCAGCCAGCCGCCCACCTTCGCCGGTGTTCTGTCTCCTCCGCCCGGGGCCCAGAATTTCCTGCCGACGCCCATTCAGAGCATCACCTATGGCATTTCCCTTGCGTCGCAGCTGCCGGTGCCCGGAACATCGCCCGTGCCAAACGACATCACGCTAACCAACACCATCGCTTGCCCGACCTCCAGCTCACCCACGCAACCGGCCGCTGCCGTCTTTACACCGGCTCAGCAGAGCATTCCCATTCCTGATGGGGACGGTATGTACCTCCTTCATTACTTCGCCCAGGACTGCGCCAGCACCAGGGAGCTCAAGTTCACGCAGGATGGGACTGGCAGCTGGTCTACGGCCTTCTACACTGTGCCTATCAACGTGGACACGCAACCACCTGTCGTTGCCACCGGCCCGACGTTGTCTCCGCCACCATCCACCAACTACGGGGTGCCAAATTCCTATGTGTTGAATCAGCCAGTGAAGGTGACGGCCACCTATAGCTGCACTGACGCCCTTTCCGGAGTCGTCAGTTGCGGCACCTCAACCTTTGCCCCCGGAACCTTGAATACCGGCAATATCGTGAGCCCGGTAAAAACCTCTAGCGCCGGAAGCCAGACATTTACCGTCAACGCAACCGATGCTGCTGGAAACGCGGCAACGCCTGCTTCGGTCACTTACACGGTCGTATCACCGCCCCCAGCGGTCGATCTTGCCGTGGCTGACCTAGCGCCTATCCTTGTATCTCACAACGGCGTGTTCGCCTATGAGATCGCCGCAGCCAATTTCGGCGCCAATACGGCCACAGGCGTAGTCGTCACTGATACTCTTCCGCCGGGCCTTACATATGTCAACGCAGTACCAACTGTCTTCTCCTGCTCCAAGAAGGGTTGCGGACTATCTAGTACCGGAACGAAGTGCTCGTATGCCGGCAATACGGTCACCTGCACCCTGACTTCGCTGGACCCGATCACCTGGTCGGGACTGGAGGAGTTCAACGTCGTGCTTACGGTCCGGGCCACCGCCGCGGTGGGGTCGAAGATCACCGATACGGCGAGCATCACCTGTATCGATCCGGACACGCATCCAGGCAACAACCAGTCGACGGCGACGACGCTGGTCACCAGGTAACGCTGGACTTAATCGGGCTTAGGGAGAATTTCATTTTGGAAATTTTCCCTGAGCCACATTTTCGGTCGATATTGGCGGCTGTGATTGAAGGACGTGTTTAATGTCACTGAGGTAGAGACATGAACCGTGTGAATTTCCTCGCACTCACTGTCGTCGTGGTGGTGGCCTTCATCGCAAGTTCGTTCTGGTATAGCCCGCTTTTATTCGGGCAGGAGTTTCTGGAGTTAAGCGGCCTTGCGACCGCTCCCACCCCGAATGCAGCGAAGGCACTCTGCGAGTTGTTTCGCACATTTGTCCTGGCCTATGTAGTTGCTCATCTCGTCCTGCGTCTTAACATCGCGGATTGGAGGGACGCGCTACGATTGGGACTCTGGCTGTGGGTTGGGTTTCCGGTTGTTCTGCTCACGGGCTCGATGCTCTGGCAGAACGTGCCCTGGCAGCTCGCTTTGATCCATTCCGGGGACTGGCTCATAAAGCTAATCCTGATTCCTGTTACCGTCGCGGTTTGGCCTAAGAGGGCACGCGTGGGTATGTCCGGTTAGGCAGGTGTGATTTACTGGAAACTCTCCAACCAATACAAAAGGCCCGTCTGCGATGGCAAACGAGCCTTTTTTGTCTATGTTTCTTTCGATGGTGATTCGGGACAGCGAGCGAATTGAGAATGGGAGGAGATAAGACCAAGCTTGCGGGGTCGCCATGCTGATTTCGCACTGCGACCCGGCAATTTTGCTCTTACATACCGCTATTGCTATTGTCCTGGTCTGTGTGAAGCACGCGATAGCTTGCGTTGCCCTTCGACCAGACAAGCAGAAGC
>CAYVSQ010000386.1:0-14078 GCA_964453815.1 uncultured Acidobacteriaceae bacterium
CCTGCCCTTTCCAGCGGAACCGCTCGATTGTCGAGCACCGGAATGCCGTGCGTCTCCAGGGCATCGGTCACCCCGGGTATGTATGCCGCAAGCGCACAGTCGTGATTGCCCAGCACCGCGTAGCGCTCTGAACTCTCAACCCCACTCATTATCTCCGCGCACCTGTAAGCGAAATTTATCGTCTCCTCGATGGACCAAAAGCCGTTGGTAATGTAGTCGCCGGTGAAGGTCACAACATCGGGATTCAGCCGGTTCACTTCATTCACCACTCGCCTGACAAAAAACGGCTCTGTGAAATCCGCATAGTGAAAATCAGAAACCTGTGCGATCTTCAAGCCGATAAACGCTTCCGGCAAACGTGGTAGGCGAATCGTAAGCCGTTCAATGCTTACCTCGTGCCGCGAAATCTCCGCAGCATACAAAGGCAGAGCGACAGCGCCGACAACGGACAGCCCGGCAATCTTCAGAAAATCGCGTCGTGATAGAACTTTCTTTTGCTCGGGCGCGGAAATTGCCATTTTTTAATCATATCTGGACTATGCGATAGCCCCGCGAGCAATCATGCGCTGGCTCTACTGCCCGAACCATCCCTTCCTCCGGCCATGGAGGAGTCGGCCGCAAGGAAATGGGCGAGAACCAGGAGATCTCCGGTGCGCCTTGGGCAGTTGGCCAAGGCCGGTCCGCGAAAAGCTTGATCTTACGCGAGCCTAGTTGCACAATCTCTCTAGCGATGAGAAAGAAACGGCAAAGTAAGAAGGTAGAACTTCCCACGCCGGGGGAGCTTCGCTTGTTGCAAGTTCTGTGGCGAATTCGCGAGGGGACCATTGAGGACATTGTGCTGGCATCGGGCGAGGATCCACCTCCAAACTACAAAACTGTTCAAGCCTGGCTACGGATCATGGAGCGCAAGGGAGAAGTGGATCACAGACAAGAGGGCCGGGCGTTTGTCTTCCGCCCACTGATCAGTCGCAGTGATGTCCACAGTCTCTCCATTCGTCATTTGCTGGCCAGGTACTTTACGGGCTCCCGATCGGAACTGCTCGTGGAGCTCTTGAGCGATGAGCGCATCAGTCGGGAAGAATTGCGCAAGCTCGAAGGATTAGTCCGCAATCGACGTAAGGAGCTGTCGTAGGCTGACATTGAGTTGGATTCACGGCCGCGCCCAGGAGCTATATGAGCAGTGAAACTGCATCGGCGCTTTCGAGTCTGTGGTTCACGTATGTGCTTCAGTCCGCAGCTGGATACATGCTCTTGTGGCTCCTGTGTCGGTTCGTCCGGGATCCTAAATTCCGATTTCGGCTATGGGGCGTCTTTCTCGGAGGGATGGTAGCAGCATGGTTGGGTTTGCTCCTGCTGTCCCGTTTGTCAGCCTCAACTGGCTCCGTTAGCGAGGCCTTTCGAGGCGTTTCAGAGACCCATAGGTCGTGGACGTTCAATTTTGCTTTGACACCCTACTTTTCGACGATTCTGGCCTGCGTGTGTTGGACATATGTCGGAGTCCTCGCCTTCTTCTTGCTGAGTTTTTGCGCCCGATTCTGGCAATTGAGGACTCTCTTGCGGACTTCACAGCCAGCTTCCGATTCACTTTCGTCACTTTTCGAATCGGTCCGTACGGGTATTCAAGTACCTCACTGTGAATTACGGCTCGTCCCGCGCCTCCGCTCGCCTGCCGCTGCTGGGTGGAGACACCCCAAAATCCTGCTGCCCGACGAGTTCCTTTCTCGACTGGAGACTCCACAACTCGTCGGCATTCTTCGGCACGAATTGATGCATGTTCGGCGGCGGGATTATCTCTGCGACAGACTGGCGACTCTTGGCTGTTATCTTGTTTTCTTCCATCCTGCAGCGTGGCGTGTTCGACGTCACCTGCGATGGGATCGCGAACTGGTCTGCGACGAAGCGTCTGTAGACCGCTCGGATGGATGTCGCCTCGAATATGCAGCCTGCCTGACGACGTTGGCAAGCTATTGGCTTTCCGGAGAAGAGTTCGCCGGCCCGATAGATTTTCTTTCCCCGCCATCTTTACTCGGCACAAGGGTTCGCGCGATGGTATCGCCACCCCAACTGCAGTATTCCGCGAACGAAAGGGCTGCGTTCGCATGCCTTGCCGCGATCTCACTCATCCTTGCGATAAGGCTGGTGCCGGAAGCGACCTTTACTCCCACTTCGTCCGCGATTGAGGTGCCGCCATACACGGCAGCTGTGATCTCAGAAACTCCACCCCAGCCTCAACCGGTCTCGTATGCTGAGCCAAAGCGCGTGTTACAACGACAAAAATTGCCGGTTTCAGAAGCCAAGGTTCAACACGTACACTCCCGGTCCACTTCATCCACGCCGAAAACCCGGCGTAGCGTCTCGGCAGTGTCGGGTCCATCTCAACCGCAAACCCAGCCTAACCCTAAACAGCGTTCCGCACCGTGGCGTTTCATCCCGAAATTCGGCGGTTGGGCAATTCGCTCAGTTAAGGTGAGCTTCTCCAAGGTCGGATCTCATCTTGTCCGCACGATGCGTCAGTAGGAGCCATCCGGACAGTTCTCGTCCGCGACGACGAAGTTGGGCCGTGGCTAAGTTACATATCCTCAATCGTCGATAGAAACGCCTGTTCGGCGAGGCCCCTTGACAAATCAAGTCTTAGCACGTTAAGACTTTTATTTTAATTATGTCTTAATCGATTAAGACTACGAGGTTGGTTTTCAGTATTTAGGCGGAAGACATTTAATCATCGTTTGTCCTGATTGATCGGAAACTCTCTCGCGGTGATTTTCATCAAGAACTGACGGCCTCTCAGCCAGGTACGAAGCGAGCTAGAGCTTTTAGTTCTTCTGCAAATTTACACCGACGCGCCCGAACGCACGTTCATAGCATGGGTTGAGGTAGCCCGCATGATCGGATCTGTTACTCGATCCAAGTGGACCTCGCACCTCGGATTGGTTCTCTTAGGACTGTTGGCCTTGGCTGCGGCTGCCGTGCTCGGCCCGCTGCTCATCCTTCCGCTTGCCTGGCGGGAACAAGCAATCTTTGGCGCGGTGCTGATTCTGCTTGGAGTATTCCTGAACACCAGTTCGCGCTCGATCAGCGTAACCATGATTCTGATGACAGTCTCTGTCTTCAGTACTCTGCGCTACGGCTATTGGCGCGTGATTCAGACGTGGGAAGGAATCACAAGTGCGGATCACATCCACCGATGGGACACGATTCCTGTGTTGCTGCTCTTGGCGGCTGAATTCTTTGCTTTCTCCACGCTGATTCTCGGCTATTTCCAGACTCTACGCCCCTTGAAACGGCCTCCACTGCCTCTTGCCGGTGACCCGGCCGATTGGCCAACCGTTGATGTCCTTGTACCCACCTATAACGAACCCCTTCACGTCGTGTGTGCCACGGTCATCGCCGCCAAGGCGATCCGGTATCCAGCCGAAAAGATGAGAGTCCTATTACTCGACGATGGGCGAAGAGAGGAGTTCCGCGAGTTTGCCGCACAGGTTGGTGTGGAATATCTTGCCCGTAACGATAACGCGCATGCCAAGGCCGGAAACATCAATCATGCCCTGCGGAAGTCGAGCGGCGAATTCGTTGCTATCTTTGATTCGGACCACGTCCCGGCACGCTCGTTCCTGGAAATGACATTGGGCTGGTTTCTTCATGACCCACGTCTTGGACTGGTGCAGACTCCGCATCAGTTCTACTCCCCGGATCCGTTTGAGCGAAACCTGGGGCAATTCCGCAGAGTCCCAAACGAAGACGAACTGTTTCACCGCCTGGTGCAGGACGGTAACGATCTTTGGAATGCAAGCTTCTTCTGCGGATCGTGTGCGGTACTGCGGCGCCGTGCGCTCGACGAAATCGGCGGGATTGCAATAGAGACTGTGACCGAAGATGCCCATACCGCCGTGCGTTTGCAGCGGCATAGTTGGAACACTGCTTATATCAACATTCCGCAGGCCGCCGGGCTGGCTACAGAGAGCCTGGCCGCGCACATCGGTCAGCGCATTCGCTGGGCGCGTGGCATGACCCAGATTCTCCGTCTTGAGAATCCGCTGTTTGCATCCGGACTTTCGCTTTCTCAAAGACTTTGCTACTTCAATGCGACCACCCATTTTCTATTTGCATTACCTCGCTTGATCTTTCTGACTGTGCCTCTGGTCTACCTCTTGTTTGGCAAGGTGAACATCTATGGCTACACATGGGCAATTCTGGCGTACGCCTTTCCTCACCTCGTCCTTTCAACGCTGACGAATTCACGCATTCAAGGGCGCTACCGTTATTCGTTTTGGAACGAGATCTATGAGGTTGTATTGGCGCCGTACATTCTTTTCCCCACGCTGCTGGCACTCATCAATCCGCGCCTGGGACGATTCAACGTTACAAGCAAGGGCGGGATCATTCGGTGTTCCTACTTCAACCGGCGCATCGCCTTGCCCTACCTGATTCTTTTGGCGTTGAACGTGGTGGGCCTGCTGATGGCGGAGCGTCGCTTCGTTGCCGATCCTGCACATCGAGACACGATCATCATGAACGCTGCATGGACGATGTACAGCACGATGATCTTGTCGGTAGCAGCTTCGGCGGCATGGGAGCGCCGGCGACTGCGAGCCGGGGCGTGTCTGCGTGCAAGGGTGCCGGCTTGGTTGAAACTTGAAGCTCGTCATGGGTGCGAAGGTGATCGTCAGATTGCCGGCGTCACGGTTCTCCTGTCGCGCCGCAGTGCGACGGTGAAGGTTGAGGAATCCTTAGAACTAGCTCAGGGCTCGTCTGTTCTACTGGCCCTCGATGACGGCAGATCGACTTGCGAGATTCCTGCTTTGGTGGCGCATTCCGCGGGGAGGCGCCAGCATCTTTTCTTGCCCGAACTCACAGATGAGCAGGAGCAGCACATTGAAAGTCTGATGTATTCGCGCTGGAGATTCCGCCGATCGTTGTCCGCCTCGGAGCCAAGCGATCGACCGTTGCGCAGCTTACTGGTCATCTTCATGCTGGCAATACGAGGACTGGCGATCGTGCCGATCGGACTATTCATGCCCTCCACTGAAGCCGAGCCGGATACGCTGCCGGGGAGGCGCAAGAGCGAGGCCGCTTCCCTTGTCGTTCCAATTCTGCTGCTCGCATGCATCCTCCTTCCTTTTCACGCTCAGTCCTCGAATCCTCAGTCCCGAGGGCTGAACACAAAAGCCAAACACGCCGACGCCATCCAGCCGGCCAACTTTCACGATGACTTTGAACTGGGGATTGCAGGTGAGGCCAAAGACCTGTCATTGCAGGGGAGGGGAGCGTCACTGAACTTCTTTTTCGGTGAGCCAGTCACCAAGGTTACGACGAATGCGACCTTGAGATTCAATTACGCTACGCCCAGTCTGCGTGGGAATGAAGCCCGGCTTGAACTTACGCTGAATGGTGCAGACGTGGGATCGATCGTCCTTTCCCCCGGACCTGCGCAGCAGACCGAGTTCGCCCTGCCCACTGACTTATTGACAAACGACAACACGCTCTCTTTCCAGCTTCAGGGGACCTGCACGTCTTGTGCTTCGAAACCCGCGCCGTGGGTGATCCTCGATCCACACAGCACCATCAATTTGAGCGGAACAAGGTTGCCGCTTGCGAACGAGCTCTCTTTAGTACCGCTGCCATTCTTCGATCCTTCTGGATTACGGTCTTGGAGTCTGCCACTCGTCTTCGGCGACCCCCCTGACGAAATCACTCTGAACGGCGCGGCACTCGTGGCTTCGTGGTTCGGTGTGCTTTCAGACGTACGCGGTGTCCACTTTCCCGTCAGCGTAGGTGAGTTCCCCAATGGAAATGCAGTTGTATTTGCGTTGCGCGGCTCGCGTGTTCTCACCGGCCTCTCACTGCCATCGGAGCCGGGTCCGCTTCTTGCGATGTGTGATAATCCTCGCGACCCCTATGGCAAGTTACTGATCGTTACCGGGGATCATTCCGAAGATCTGTTCGACGTCGCTCGCTCACTGACCAGCGACAGCCAAATGCCGCATGGGGCATATGTCCGCACTCCAATCATTCAGATTCCCGCGAGGCAGGCATATGACGCTCCACGATGGCTTCAGGTTGATAAGCCTTTTGCGATCGGCTCCTACACAACGGAGGAGCGCTTAAAGTTGCAGGGGACAGGTTCGATCAATCTGTATTTTCGGTTGCCGCCCGACCTATTTCTGCGCGCCCGGCAATCCGTTCCATTGCTTTTGAAGTTCGAACACGGCGGAACGCCGAAGGGATCGTCAGCCATGGTCCACGTGCGCCTGAATGGAAAAGATATCGATAGCATTCAGCTGAAACCGGCTTCCAGCCCGGTCAAGGAGTCAGAGGTTTTTCGCCTCCCGACGGGTAGTCTGCTGGCATACACGAACACGCTCACGGTCGACTTCTATTTCGAGCGCAATGCTCCGCCGCCAAACGCGCGGCCGTTCTTTGCGATTCATCGCGACTCAACGCTCGATCTTCGTGGAATTCCGCATTCCGTCCTGTTGCCCCGTCTGGAGTTGTTTGCGGATGCGGGTTACCCCTTCACAAAGTGGCCTGACCTCAGTCGAACCGCAATTATCATGCCGAGAGCTCCAACTCCAGCCGAATATGAAACGTTGCTGGACATGGCAGGTTTCTTTGGAGCCCAGACCGGAGCGCTCGCGTCTGGGCTCACGGTTACCGGCGCTGACCATCTGGACCATGTGCAGGATAAAGACCTCGTTCTGATCGGCACGGCGGATTCGCAGCCCTTGTTGTCGAAGTGGGCGGAGAGAATGCCTCTCGTTTTGTCCGGTCTTGATCTGCGCGTAAACGGAGGCGCGGGATGGCCTTTGTTGCTGCATCCGGAATGGCCATTTCGGCAATATGATGGTGGCCGGTTAAAGCGTTTGCTCGACGCCGACGCCAACTTCGATTTGCTTGTTGAAAGCTTCGTTTCCCCGTTGCGGTCAGACCGATTGGTGGTGACCATTGTTCCCGGCGCATCCAAGGCAATTGATGCCGTACGCGCGCTGATCGCACCTTCGGAGCGCCAAGGCCCTGTATACGGCGGAGTGGCAGTCTCTCACAATGGACGCTTTGAATCTTTTCTCGTAGGGACGCAGGCCTATCGCGCGGGCGAGCTCGATCGCCATCAATACACCACCGTTCTTCTCATCGAAAACTACTGGCTGATTCCGCCACTCGTCCTATTGCTCGCAGTAGTGATCGTTGCCTGGGTGCGTCGGAGCACCGAGCGCGTTGCCGAGCGACGTTTGGCACCGTGGAAACCTAATCGAGGCGTATCGCAATGACACAATTCATTCGTTTCCATCTGCTGTTGATGCTGGCATTGCCCCTGGCTGCATCTGCACCGTCACAGACAATAGGCGGAGTCGACATCCTGCTCGCGAAAGCACGCTCACTCGAGTTGCGAGGCCGCATCGAGCTGGCGGTTCAGAACTGGCACAAGGTTCTGCTGGCGGATCCCAATCAGACGGAAGCCATTGCTGGTCTGGCCCGTAACGCCAAACTGAACGGCCACATCGACGAAGAACATTCCTACCTCGATCGCCTGCGCACGATTAATCCTCGCGATCCCCAGATCGCTGCGGTCGAGCAGTTGCGTGTGTTCACGCCCGAAGAGCGCAATCGGCTCGACGAGGCAGGACGACTCGCGATGCAACACAAGCCAGACGAAGCCATGAAGATCTATCGCGAGGTTCTTGGCGGGCAGCAGCCTCCGCTGGGGCGGTGGGCCGAACCGTTCTATGAAACTAAGGCGGCCAGCACCGGCGGCAGGGAAGAGGCGATCTCTCAGCTCCGCCAACTCTGCGCCACAAATCCGAACCAGGAAGCGTATCGCCTGTGGCTCGCCTCCGTGCTTACCTACCATCCCAACACGCGCATGGAGGGGCTCCGTCTGTTCGAGTCGATCAAGAATCCTGGCATGGTTGAGCAAGCTCGGGTTCAGTGGCGGCAGGCATTGCTGTGGGAGAAGGAAAACCCGGATGCACTGATCCCAATTGAAACGTATCTTCAACGCTATGCAGACCCAGACTTACAGTCAATCGCAGCGGCCTTTCGTGCCAAACAGCAGGAGGATATTGCCGATGCCGATAAAGAGCGCGGCTTCAAGGCGCTTCGGAGCAAAGACGCGGAGACAGCCGCCGCCAGCTTTAACAAGGTTCTCCGCCAGTCACCCAATGATGTAAATGCGATTACCGGACTTGGCTATGTTCGCCTCAACCAAAAGAGTTTTAGCGAAGCTCTGAGCCTTTTTGATCGTGCGCGCGCTTTGGCTCCGCAAAGACAGGACGTTCGCGACGGGTACGATGCCGCGAGATTCTGGCTGGTGATCGAGCGTGGAACCGCAGCTCAACAACAGAACCAGACTAATGCCGCCATCATGGCCTATAAGGAAGCGCTGACTTTACGCCCGAAGGACAACGGAGCCTTGTTGGGGATGGCGAATGCTCTGTTGCGTGAACGCAGATTTGCCGAGGCCGCACCGAAGTTCCAACAAGTATTGAATCAAGCACCGACCAATACTGACGCAATCGCTGGGCTGGGATTCGCGTGGTTAAACGAGGGGAAATTCGACGACGCTGAGAAACTCTTTGCCGAGGCGCGCAGACTTGATCCTGCTCGAAAGGATGTCGACGATGGTTATCACAACGCGAAATTCTGGGGTGTCATGAGCCGGGCGGCAGAGGCCCTGAATCATGATCGGCCCAAGGATGCGATCGCCGCATATCAGGGTGCTCTCTTGCTGGATCCCGATAATAGAGACGCGCTGGCGGGATTGGCGAATGCATCCGAACACTCCGGCGACTACCCTGCGGCCGTGAAGATATACGCGAGGCTCACCGCGGCAAATCCCAATGACGAATCAGGCTGGCTCGCCCTCATTCAGGCACAGATGGAGGGGAAAGAGCTGCAAGGTGCCATCTTGACTTCACAGCAAATCCTTTCCTCCGTGAAGCAGCGGATCGAGGCCCGTTCCGACTATCTTTCTGAAATGGCGCTTGTCCACTATGAGGCAAATCAGTCCAACGAAGGCGATCAATTGTTGCGGCGCGCCTTGGAGATCGCGAGGAACTCCGACAGCGACGACGCACTCAGCTTTCGTCTTCACATAGCCGGCACATTTATGGATCGAAATGAAACAGGACGTGCCATCGAGATCTATAGGAACACAACACTGATCCATCCTGATAATCCGAGCGGGTGGGAAGGCTTGGTCGGTGCATATACGCGCACCGGCGATTTCTCTAAGGCGATAACGGCGGTGCGCTCCATGCCCCAGAGTTCCTACGATCTGGCTCTGAAACACGCGGGGTTTCTTAACTCCGTTGCTGTCCTCTACTCGACGCAAGGACGATGTCAGGATGCGGAGGATTTCCTGAACCGCTCGCTCGCTTTGGACCAAATGGCAGGACGTCCGCCTGCCGCAGGCACGCGGCTTCAACTGGCGGACATCTGGATGCGCAAACGCAATTTCGGCGATGCGCAGAACCTTTATCGGGACATCATCCAGAAAGATATGAATTCCGCTGGCGCCTGGAGCGGCTTTCTAGTTGCGCTGCACCAACAACAAGCCGACCGAAAGCTGGTCGCTGAAATTCCCAGCATTCCGGCCGGGGTCCGCAGTCAACTTGAAACTGACCCAAGCTTCCTCATCCTTGAGGCCAGCGCGTACTCAATCACGGGCCAGCCTCAGGACGCTCTTCCACTCCTGCAGGCTGCCCGTTCACGCTATACAACCCAGCGCAAAGATCCGCCTGTCGATCTGGATATCCAGCTTGCCTGGACCATGCTGGTCGTTTCACTGGACGAGCCGGGTCTCGGTAATCTCCTGTTCAATGATAAAAGGCGGATTGACCTCACCGCAAAACAGCGCGACGCAATTAAAGAGCTCTATTCCACCTTTAGTGTCCGCCGCGCCGAACGCGCTTTCGAGACCAACCCGCAAACTGGCATTTCGATTCTCGCCGATGCAGCACGCGAGTATCCCGGCGATCGAAATATTCATTACACATTGGCCTCACTCTATCTGAAGCGGCATGAAAACCAGGAGGCACTCGAGGTCTTCCGATCATGGGGGATGGCGGGCGCCGAGACGGGAGACTACCGAATGGCGGCCGGCGTTGCCCTCTCCGCGCATGAGCCTGACCTGGCCGGCCATTTCCTGCGCCTGGGGCTCATTAAT
This sequence comes from uncultured Acidobacteriaceae bacterium, assembly GCA_964453815.1. GTDB lineage: Bacteria > Acidobacteriota > Terriglobia > Terriglobales > Acidobacteriaceae > Silvibacterium. Next base: position 10,163 of record CAYVSQ010000386.1, read on the forward strand.
TTTCCAAACGATCTGGAACTGATACACATGAAAGCCAGACAGGATATCGCGCGCGGAAATTACGACGCAGGTGAGCGCGAATTGAGGTCGGCCCTGTTGGCCATGCACGAGCAGCGCTCGTCAGCGTCTCAGACGAAAGCCCTCGCGTTGGCGAACCCCTTGGCGGATGCCGGAGGCGGAAACTTTTTCGCCGTTCACGATGGCTCCGGCCAAGTGCCGAACTCCTTGCAGTCGGCTCTGCCATGCAGGGCACAGGGAGCACGCACGGCCGCCAGCAATGGGCGCGTCCAGCCAATCAATCTGGTACTCGCCGTCTCGCGCAATGAGAGTTTAGCGGACCAGGAAACCGACGGTCAGAATTCAGCCGGTGAGACCCAGAGAAGAGAACAGGAACAGCAGATGCGAGACGAGGCCGAAGTAGTGGAAAACCGCAATACTCCGCTGATTAGCGCAGGCGCAACAGGGTCAGGAAGAGTGGGGAACCCGGGTTTTGATCAACTCATTATCGCTGATACGCTTGTGGGAGCGGCGTACACAACCTCCGACCGGGTGCGATTTGGAATAGAAGGACACGCCGTCTATGCCAACGCGGGGACTCCCAACGGAAGTTCGAGTTTAATGTTCGGGACGCTGCCTGCAAAAACAATGTTCGGCTCGCAGTCTAGCTTCGGTTATAGCGGATTCGCCGAATTGTCTACAAAGACCTTCGGATTGGCGGTGGGAACCTCTCCCCATGGATTCCCGGTTCACAATCTGATCGGCGGGGTGCGCTTTGAACCCCACAATGGATGGTTCACACTTCTCGGCGTGCGCGACAGCGTCAAGGACAGCTTGCTTTCTTACGCCGGTGCCCACGACCCGGTCACCGGCATTCGATGGGGAGGCGTTGTCTCCAATACCGTGACTACAAGATTCGATTCTGCACGCGCATCCGGCGACCTCTATAAACCCATTGGCCAATACGCGTCGGTTAACTTTTCGTTTATCCAGGGACTGCACGTGCCCAATAACTGGAGCGCGGCAGGAAATGCCGGACTATATTGGCAAGTTGTGCAAGGACTGACCCTTGGTCTTAACGCCACTGCCATGCACTATGACAAAAACTTGAATTTCTTCTCCTTTGGGCAGGGCGGATACTTCAGCCCGCAGCAATACTATCTGGCATCCGTACCGATTTCCTGGTATTCCCGCAAATCACGCGCCGAGTACCAAATCAAATTCAGCGGAGGGATGCAATACCTGCAGCAGGACGCATCGCCTTTCTATCCGGTTTCACCCCCTTCCGCTGTGGTTTCTCATGGCATCTATCCATCCACAAGGAGCACTACACCCAACTATGACGCCGATATCCGCGTGGGATATCACATATCTCCGCATCTCTATCTTGGCGTGTTCGCAACCGCCAACAACGCTCGAGACTACTATGCACAGAGCGTAGGGTTCACATTGAAATTTATGGTCGACCGAATTCCAACCAGCACTGACCTTTTTGTGAAATCCGTTCCGGACTGGACCGGGAAGCAGCCGTTTGCGATCCAATGAAAGCGCACGGTCGCTGCGAGGGAAATCACCTTCGGTGCGGTTGACCGTGTTCGTTCCAATTTTGTCCTGAGCCAGAACCCTAATAGCGGACCAATGCACCGAGATGGGCCGATGCAGCCATCTTCCCGGTACCTATCAGTGCGCGCCGTCAGGATGAGACGTTGCAGTGAAGGACGCTTCGTCGATCATGCGCACTGACGAAGCAGCAGTAAAGCACGCGGAAAGGTGAGCGTCGGCAGGGTGAAGAAGTCCATGTCAGCCATCGACTCACGAATGGTTATTCAGAAATGCCACCTATCATCCAGCGCAATACGGTCAGCGGACTGAGCATACGCATCCGGAGTCAGCACCCATCAGCAGGGCGCAAAGGGCTCCGCGCAAAATAGTTTGGTGATAACAGCGGCCTACTTTTTCCATTGGACCCTAAGCGTCCCGTCAGGGGCAAACCAAAAGCGATGCTCTTGCCAGCCCAGCCCAAAGAGCGCCAAGTTCTGTTCGTAGTAGGCGGGCGGGTTTCCAAGCAGGCCCGTCGTCTTCGATATTTCCGCCTCAACATTTTGTTGCAACCGCCCAGCCACGCCCTGCTCCCCAGAGCTAACTGCAAAAGGAATCAGCGCAGCCGAGAAAGAGGCTGGCCCGGAGGCGCTCAAGATAGTTCCATCAGCCGTCACGGATTCAGGTGGCACGGAGTGCGCCTTCACAAAGCGCAACATGGGCGAGAACATCTCTAGCACCTTCGCGGCTCCGGGCGTTTCTTTCGCCGTCATCCCTGCCCAGAGATACACGCGGATAGCGTCGTAGCTGCCCCGGGCAGGTCCTGAGGAATTCTCTGGCCAGACCGCGGGAGAACAACCCTTGGCATCGCATTTTACCCAATCCATAGCAAAACCGACAGGATGAGCTTGTGCCAGCCACCTCGGAAGATTCAGCGCCATCTGCTTCCAGGGCCCCTGCGGCGCATAATGGTTTGCGGCAAACAGCAGTGGCAGAGGCAGATAGCTTGGATTCAGAACCCATTCATCGGAGCCGCGATGAAAGCCGGTCTTACCGGGGATCATCACGGGGCCGGCATGCGGAACGTTTGCCACTTCCGTCTGAGCGATAAGCGACAAAAGCTCCTTGCCCTTCCTGATATAGTTGGGCTCTCCCCACAGAGTCCCAGCCTCGGTCAGACTGTATGCGATCCACAAATCTGAGTCAGAAGCGGAGTTCGGATCGAGCACGCCCCATGAACCGTCGCTGTTCCGACCCCAGCTCCACGCCGGAAGGTTCTTTGAGACATCGCCCCGCGCAAGGTTGTTATCGGTCCAAGCCAGAATATTCTGGAAAGAGGAGCGATCATTGGCTACTAGAGAGAAAAACAAAGCATAGCTCTGCCCTTCTGATGTCGTCATATCATTGCGGTCTGGATCAATGACACGTGCCTGCGGGCTGAGAAAGTGCTTAGCATACTGATCCCAAAAAGGCCAGGTGCTTTGCGCCTCCGCCGGGTGCGACCCGAGCCCGGCGAGCAACGCCATGGACAACATCAGATTGGCAAAAGGAAGCCCAGCAATAGATGGTATCCGGCCCGCGGGCTTCGTCGTTACACCCTGTTCCAGAGCGCGTCGCACTTCGGCCATGCTCTGATATCTCTGCGATAGTTGTTTTGCCATCATCGCTTCGCACAGCAGACATCGGAGATTCGAGCGAGGCGGGCTCGTCGTGCACCACGGCGTTGCACGTCTCGAGCACGGAGTTGGCGCCGAACGCCCCCTTGCCTGACTGCATCTCGCACCGCACCGCGCCAAAACTGAATCATATTCGAACGCTCGTCAAGCGGCTTCCCTTGTGCCTGTTCCGGCGATATGTCGGCCCCTGTCCCCAGCACCGTACACTCGGCGATCGCGGTGGCGTCCTTATCGGGGTTTGACTTCGGTTTCGCCAGTCCGAATCCAGCAGCGTCGCACCCTCACAGAACACACCACCATGGTAATCGAGGCGTCGCATCCGAGGTGGGTTTCATCTATAAGATTAGGCTTCTGCATGCAAAACGTGATGATTTGCAGTAGCTGCCACTAGGACATCGCCGACGCAACACGGACCGGAGTTGTGGGCTGGCGGTGGTGCTGTCCCGCGGGCGTCGAGGAGAGTTCCCAGTTGGGTGTGGAGCCTGAGAAGTATTTTGTTCTGATCACGAAACGAGAGAAACGGGCTTGTCGGTCGTGTGAGGAACTCGGAGTAGTCTCAGCCTCGCTGCCACCACGGATTATCGAGAAGTGTCTGGCCAGCGACCGGATCGTCATCGACACGGTCATCGGCAAGTGGTGCAATCACACACCCCTGCATCGGCAGAGCATGATTCTGGAAAGAGACATCGGCTTGGAAATCAGCC
>CAYVSQ010000387.1:0-12105 GCA_964453815.1 uncultured Acidobacteriaceae bacterium
CCGACTCCAGCCTTCACTGCGGCATGGAAAGGCGCCAGATAGATATTCCACATCTGGTCTTCGGGGATATAGGAGGCGTCGTAGTCGCGGCCGCCCTCGGCTGCTCCGTATCCGGCGAAGTGCTTCATGCAGGCGAGTATGTGTTCGGGCGAACCGATATAAGGCCCCTGAAAGCCACGCACCTGCGCAGCGGCCATGGCCGATCCGAGGAAGGGATCTTCACCAGCGCCTTCTACCATGCGTCCCCAGCGGGGATCACGCGCAATATCGACCATGGGCGCAAAGGCCCAATTGATACCCACCGAACCGGCCTCCCGGGCAGCGATGGTCTGCGCCTTTTCCGCGACTGAGGGATCCCAGGATGCAGCCATCCCGATTGGCACCGGAAATATGGTGCGGAAACCATGGATGACGTCGAAACCGAAGATGAGCGGAATGTGGAGGCGCGACTTCTCGACGGCAATGTGCTGGAGGCGGTTGATGACAGCCGGGTCGGTGACAAAGAGAAGCGAGCCAAGCTCACCCTTGGCGACGGGCTCTTCTATCGGCCCGGGTGGTCCAAAGACGAATTGCTGGCTGAGCTGGCCGATCTTTTCCTCGAGGGTCATCTGCTTGAGGAGCGCGGCGACACGTGCGGCGACTCTCTCATCGATATTGGGATCTGGCGACGGAACAGATGCTGCGCCGACGGATGCATGAACAGTAGCGAAGGCAAACAGCGCGAAAGCACAGGCGAGGAGACGAACGGATCGAGCATGCACGGGGCGGACTCCTTGGGGATCGACTTCGCGAATGTTTCCCCCAAATGAAACGAAACTACCCCAAGAATCGACAGTTGTGAAGAGCTTTCGTCTCCGACTGAACTTCGACGGGTACCTTCTTCATGCGCATTGGGTCATGGCCCGGACTCTGCTCCTTATGGAGACGAAGGCTGGAGCATTCCCCAGCCTTCGTCTCTCCAGGTTCCAGTCTTCCTCAAAAAGGGCCTTAGATGACTCTGAGCAGCAGCAGGATGATCACGATGAGGATGATCAGGCTGATACCGCCACCACCGTAATAGCCGATTCCAGGCCCCATACGATAACCACCAAATCCGAACAACAAAAGCAGAACTACGAGAATGATGAGCAGCATATTTGTCTCCTGCGGCAGGATCCTCCTCGCACAACGTTCATCGAGTGAGTTGCAAAGAGGACTTACCGGACAGAAGCATAGAGTTACCTGGGCCGAAAATGGTTGCACCCGCTCCGCCGAAATAAGACTGAGTGCAATGAGGTCCTAGGAAGCAACCGGCTCGAGGACCGACAGACCGGCTCCATCCACGGTCGCTTTAACCATGGCCTCGAAGCCCATGCAGGAATTGATCATCAAGTGGTAGAGCCGGCGGTCAGTCCAATCCTGATCATGATAGCGGCGAACGTAGGCGGCACGACGCCGGTCGGTAGCCAGCAACTCTTGCTCGGCCTCTTTGGCGTGTTCAGGAAAATGCTCCTCGAACCACTTCACCTTGCGCCACAGCGAGGCATAGACGAAGATGTGGAAGCAGTGCGGGGCTTTGGCCAGGACGGACGCTGCGCCGCGTCCTACAACAACGCACTGACCTTCTTCGGCTACCTTCATCAGATATTCGCGAACGAACCTCACCATCTGCTCGCTGTCGAAGATCTCCGACTCCGGCAGCGCCGGTAGCCGTTCAATCGAGCCGTGCCAGAAGGCCTTGCCGTAACGGTAATACCATGGATCCAGCCGCTCGTCGCAACGTTCGGCGAGCTTCGTGCTGACCCCGGCCTTGTGAGCGATCTCCTCTATCAAGCATTGATCGATCAGCTTCCAGCCCAGGTTCTTCGCCAGATGATGGGCAAACTCAGCACCTCGGCTGCCGTATTCCCGCTCTACGGTAATCACGCGAATCATGACAAACCTCTCCGCTTGCCTTCCGGTCGAATGCGTGCAGAATGCTAGCACTCTTTTACGCCAAAAATCCAGACGGATAGCGAGTTGCACGCAGCTGGGTTTGATCGGACAATGAGAATTTTCGGATAACCGACTTCACGCACGGGCCGTTCGAAACAATCTTCGCCTACCATACTCCCAAAATTATTTCGCTGCCGCGCGGACGGGTTGGCGTTATCATTGCATTTTCCCGATAAGTGAATCACTCGATATTCTGTTTGTCCGGTCGGCCCGCTGTCAGCCGTTTCATCCAGCCATCTTTGGACCGGATACAGCCTCTGCATCCTGGTTGAGGCACAGGATAGGTGTCGATGCACTGTTTCTGAAATAGATCGAAATGCGGGGGGTATGCCGGTGACCCAGTCCTATGAAGCAACTGACGCCACTCATGTATTGACGCTGGAAGAAATCACGAACCTCACCGGGGAGGGCGGCAAGCCTGCCGACACCCTGATGAATGTTGTCGCCCTGATTGCCACGCGATTCAGGACCGATGTTTGCTCTGCGTATCTACTTGAGCCGGATCGGTCGAACCTGGTGCTGGCTGCGACCCTTGGCCTGCATCCGCGATGCATCGGCACACTGCGCATGCCGATCAATGAGGGTTTAGCCGGGCTGGTCGCGGAACAAGTACTGCCGGTGGCTGTCGAGGACGTCAGGAATCATCCCCGATTCAAGTACTTCCGAGAGTCCGGAGAGGAGCTATACCACTCGTTCCTGGGCGTACCGCTCATCGACCGGGGAATTCTGCAGGGGGTTCTTATTGTTCAAACCAAGGACCCGCGGGAGTTTCTGGAAACTGAGATTCGTATGCTAGTTGAAGCGGCGAACCAGGTCGCGCCCGTGGTGAGTGAAGCGCGCACGTTGGATCGCTTTATTGCCCCGGCCCAGGAACGCCTTTGGTCCCTCGCCCGGAATCTCTGGTGGAGTTGGGACCATGACTGCATCAGCCTGTTTCGTGATCTGAATCCCACCCGTTGGCGGCAACTGAATCAGAATCCAATCACGATGCTCAACGAGATTCCCCTGGAAGAGATCGAACGCCGCGCGACGGAACTGGTTTTGCATAGCCGCATCAATTACGTCTACCGCCGCCAGCGGGAGTATTTAGAGGCAGACCGCACCTGGGGAGCAGCCAATGCTGGTGTGCTCCGGCCTCGGCCCGTCGCCTATTTTTCCGCCGAGTTCGGATTGCACGAATCGCTGCCAATCTATTCCGGGGGCCTCGGCATTCTCGCCGGAGACCACATCAAGAGCGCATCCGACCTCGATATTCCGCTCGTCGGGATCGGCTTGTTTTACGGACAAGGATACTTCCTGCAACGTCTTGACCTGAAGGGATGGCAACGGGAGGAATATCTCCAGACGGACGTGAATCAACTACCCATGCAACCGGCCATTGGCAAAAATGGTGAGCCGATCATCGTGGAAATTCAAACACGCCGCGGGTCTATCCGCGCCAAGGTTTGGCGAGTCAAGGTGGGTCGCTGTGACCTTCTCCTACTCGACTCCAATGTGGCGGGAAACGCACCCGAGGATCTGGAACTGACATCTCGCCTTTATGGAGGGGACGGGCGGACGCGCATTCGTCAGGAGCTGCTGCTTGGGGTAGGCGGCTTTCGCGCTCTCAAGGCGATGGGCATCACTCCTGGAGTGCTCCATCTCAACGAGGGGCACAGCGGTTTCGCGGTCTTCGAGGCCATTCGCACATGCATGGAAGAAGAAGGAATGGACTTTAGCACCGCCGCTAGCCAGATCGCCCGAGAAGTGGTTTTTACCACCCACACTCCTGTGCCCGCGGGTCATGACAGGTTCGACGCCGATCTGATCGAGGAGCACCTGGGCCCCCTCCGCGAACAACTGGGACTTACTCAGGAGAATCTGATGGGGTTTGGCCGCGAATATCCCACGGACCAGCAGGAACAATTCTGCATGACCGTCCTCGGACTCAAGCTTTCGCGACGCGCCAATGCGGTTTCTTCCCTGCACGGCGAGGTTTCCCGGGCAATGTGGAAGAGACTTTATCCGAGAACGCCGGAAGATGCTGTGCCCATCGGTCACATCACGAATGGCGTCCACGTACCGTCGTGGCTGGCGCCGCAGATGTGCCGTCTTTACGACCGGCATCTCGGCGTTGGATGGCAGCAGCGCAGTGGAAGGGCGCAGACTTGGGGGGAGATCGAGAATGTCGACGATGGCGAACTTTGGGAAACACACCTGAGCCTGAAATCGCAGCTGCTTGATTTCGTACGCCGCCGGGCCTACGAGCAGGCGGAACGTCGCGGCGAGCCGCAAGAAACCTTGCAAAAGCTGAGCAAAGTGCTCTCCTCGGATGCCCTGACCATCGGCTTCGCGCGGCGGTTTGCCACGTACAAGAGGGCGAACCTGATCCTCGCCGATATGGAGAGACTGGCGTCCCTGGTCAACGATCCTAAACGGCCCGTGCAATTCCTTTTCGCCGGCAAGGCCCATCCGCATGACGAACCGGGGAAAAAGGTGCTGCAGGAGATCGCCGAGAAAATGCGCGACTCGAAGTTTGCCGACAAGCTGGTCTTCATCGAGGACTACGACATTAATGTGGGCCGGTATCTTGTCCAGGGCGTGGATGTATGGCTCAACAATCCGCGGCGGCCTCTCGAGGCTTCCGGCACTAGCGGACAAAAAGTCGTGCTCAACGGAGGTTTAAACCTTTCCGTGCTTGATGGCTGGTGGGCGGAAGCCTACGACGGCCTCAACGGATTCGCGATTGGCACGGGCCGAACGCATTCGAATATGGATGTGCATGATAGCCGCGACGGCGAAGACCTCTACCGCGTGCTCCGCGACGAATTGATTCCGCTCTTCTATCAGCGTGACCAAGATGGCCTGCCCCGAGGATGGATCAAACGCATGAAGCGGACGATCCGGACTCTGGGTTGGCGCTTCAATGCGGACCGCATGGTGATGGATTACGCGCTGAAGTGCTATGTCCCCGCGGCGGGAGGCACGTCGAGCGAAATAATCGCGCCCTGACCGGGGCGAGGATTGATCTGTCTGCCTTGGCGACTACTCCTTCAGCTCGACCACCGTTGCGCCCGCTCCGCCTTCATTTTGGCCCGGCTCGGTGACCGTGGCTACCTGCGGGTGCTGACGCAGATACTCGCGCAGCGTGCGCCGCAGCACGCCCATCCCTGTGCCGTGGATCACGCGAATCCTCGGCAGCCCGGCCAGAAGCGCCCGGTCGAGAAATTTCTCCACCTCGTCCTGCGCCTCGTCCGCCGTGCGGCCGATCACGTTGATCTCCCAGCCCACACTGGCATCGGGTTCAGCCATCGAAACTGAAACACCTGGCCGGCTGCGCGCTGCCTGCAACGGAGTCTGTGCCGCCGCTACCGAATGAATCACCTCGGCAATCTCATCGCGCGCAATGCGCATTTTCATCGGACCCACTGCAACCTCGAAGGTCTGATCGTCGATCTGCCGCTGCACGGTTGCTGCCTTGCCCGCCATCTGTCCAACGGTGCGCAGCTTCACGGTATCGCCCGCGGCCACATGGCGAACCACATGGGGCTGCGCGTGTACATCGTCCTTGTCCGCGCCTGTGTGATGCGCTACGACCGAGGCATTGAAGCCCTCGGAAAACTCACGCCGCAGTCGCGCCATACGCCGCTCGGCGTCCTTGGAAAGCTTCTGTTGTGCCGCCCGGTCGTCGATGGCGCGAACCGTCTCCCGTGCCTGGTATTCGAAATCCTTCAGCAGCGATTCCAGTTTCTGCTCCATCTCGCGGACCTTGGCGCGCTGCTCCTTCATGCCTTCGGCTTCGAGGCGAGCCCGCTCACGCTTCAGCTCACCTTCGAGCTGCTGAATCCGCTCCCGTTCCGCACTCACTGCGCGAAGCTGCTCGTGCAGGCTGTCGAGAAAGCGCCCAATGTCCAAGGTCTGTGTGCTCAGCCGCGAGCGTGCTGCCTCAATCATGTTCGGTGCCAGGCCCAACCGCGCCGCGATGTTGATGCCGGCTGAGGCCCCAGGAACTCCCTGTCGCAACTCATACGTCGGCGCGAGTGTGCGCTCGTCGAAACCGACCGCCGCGTTAATCACGCCAGCGGTATTTTCCGCATACACCTTGAGCGATGTGTGATGCGTCGAGACGATGGCCCACCCGCCCGAGCGCAGAAAGTGCTCGGCAATGGCCACCGCCAGCGCAGCGCCCTCTTCCGGATCGGTCGCCGAGCCTAACTCATCGAGCAGGATCAGAGATGACGAGTCGGCCCGCTGCGCAATGCGATTCAGATTGACGATGTGTGCCGAAAATGTCGACAGATTCTGCTCGATCGACTGGGCATCGCCAATGTCCGCCAAAATGGCATCGAAGACCGGAAGCACCGCTTCCTCAACCGGAACCGGAACCCCACTCTGAGCCATGATGGCCAACAGGCCCACCGTTTTTAAAGCAACCGTCTTGCCGCCCGTATTGGGCCCGCTGATGATCAGCTGCCGAGCATCGGAGGTGAGGAACAGACTGATCGCAACAACGTTTCCACCCTGTGAAAGGAGCCTCTTCTCCAGCAGCGGATGCCGCGCCCGCTTCAATGTCAGCTCTGGTTTGGCGGCGTCGGCGAAGTGCGGTTCAACGCAATTGAACTCCAGCGCAAAGCGAGCGAGCGCCTGCAGGGTGTCTACTTTGGCCAGCACTTCCGCACCTTTGAGAATCACCGGCGCGTACTGCCCGATCTGCCGCGTCATCGCCGCAAAAATGCGATGAATCTCCCCTTGCTCCTCTTCGCGCAGCCGTACCAGATCGTTGTTCAGCTCGATAGTTTCGAGCGGTTCCACAAAGACCGTCTGTCCGCTCGAACTCGCGCCGTGCACTACACCCTGCACGCGCCGCTTCCACTCCGCCTTCACTGGAATCACGAATCGCTCGCCGCGAATCGTGATTACATCGTCCTGCGTGCTGCCGCCTTCGGAGAAGCGCTGCAGCGCCGAACGCAGGCTCGCTTCGATGGCCCGTTGCTGCCGATCCATCTCGCGACGAATCCTGCGTAGCTCGGGTGAAGCATCATCGGCTAGCGATCCGTCGGGATGAATACGTGAGCGCAGCGACTCCACCAGCGGCTGCAGTGGAAGTGGGAGCAGATCGCCCGCCAGGACGCGCAGTTGCGGAATTGCGTCGACGAGATCGTTTGGTGGCGTACTCATCAAGGCCGCCCACGCCGAGATGTCTTCGCTCAGCGCCACGATGCGGCGAATCTCATCCGCCTCGAGCGCAGCTCCTTCGATGCGCGATTTGGCCAGCACCTCCGAAGGGCCGAAGAGTGACCCCAGCGACGGCCGCGCGCCCGCCTGCACCAGCAACCGCATCTCGGCTCCTAACATGTGCTCCCGACGGATCCAATCCATGTCCGTCGAAGGCGCAAGCTCCAGGAGCCATTGACTTCCCACCGCCGATTGCGCATATCCGGCCAGCTGATCGAGAAAACGGTCCCATTCCAGCACCGACCGGCTACAATCGCTGACTACGCGCGGGATGGGATGCGTCAAGGGCAAATTGGGGGGCATAAACTTCATCCTACGGTAGCAGCGCAGGCGTAGCGGCTCAAGTTCCGGAACAAGCGCAGTCGCGGCTGCGTAGACTTCATCAGGTCTTTCGTTGTAAAGGAGGGACCAACCTTATGTATTGCAGTGGATGTGGACAACCAATTGACTCCAGTCAACAGTTTTGCCTGAAGTGCGGCAGGGCCGTTCCCCGGATAGCGCCCAGCGTTCCCATGACCGCGGCAGCCCCCGCCATCTGGTTCTATACGCGCGTTCATCGCCATATTCAGGCCCTGTCTGTTCTCTGGATCGCCTATGGTGTGTGGAATCTCTTCGGGTGGATCCTGGCTATGTCCTTCTTCACAGGCTTCTTCGGCCACTATTTCGGCCACTGGCACCACGGCCCCTTCGGCGAGTTCCCCTTCAACCAGATGCCCTGGTTCGCGCCGCTCATCACCGTCATCGTCATTGGCCGTACGATTCTCTCCGTCGTTACCGGCATTGCGCTCTCCCGCCGCGCCCCATGGGCCCGTATCCTGGCCATCGTCGTTGCTTTTCTCACCATCATCAAGCCCATCAGCGGAACCGCGCTCGCCATCTACACGCTTTGGGTGTTGCTACCCGGCCCCTCCGCGCAGGAGTACGAGCAGATGGCTGAAGTGTGAGCAAGTAGAATAGCCGCATGGAATTCCCCATCACCCGGCTGCGGCGTCTGCGCCGCACCGAGGCCATGCGCAACCTAGTTCGCGAGACACACCTTGAACCCGGTGCACTCATCTATCCGCTCTTCATTTGCCCCGGAGAGAGTGTCCGCAAAGAAATCAGCTCGATGCCCGGCGTCTTCAATCTGTCGGTGGATGAGGCCGTCAAAGAAGCCGAAGGTGCAGCCTCCTTGGGCATCGGAGGATTGCTGCTTTTTGGCCTTCCCGAATCAAAAGACGAGCAGGCGATGGGCGCGTGGGACGAAAACGGCGTTGTGCAGCGTAGCCTGCGGGCGCTCAAGGAGTCTTCCGCGGCGAAGAAGCTCGTGCTTATCGCCGACGTCTGCCTCTGCGAATACACCTCGCACGGCCACTGCGGGGTTGTGAAGCAAGATGGAGAAAACTATGAGATCGACAACGACTCCAGCCTGAACCTGCTTGCAAAAACTGCCACATCGCTGGCCAGAGCGGGGGCCGACATCGTCGCCCCCAGCGACATGATGGACGGTCGCGTGGCCGCCATCCGTGACGAGCTCGACGAAGTAGGCTACGACGAGACGTCCATCCTTTCCTATGCGTCGAAATTCGCCTCGGCCTTCTACGGACCCTTCCGCGAAGCGGCGGATTCTGCCCCGCAATTCGGCGACCGGCGGAGCTACCAGATGGACGGAGCCAACCTGCGCGAGGCCATGCGCGAGATCGACCTCGACCTCGGCGAAGGCGCGGACATGATCCTGATGAAGCCAGCCCTACCTTACCTCGACGTGATCCGCGCAGCCCGCGAACGCTTCGACGTGCCCATCGGGGCATACCAGGTATCGGGGGAATACTCCATGCTGCAGGCCGCCTTCGCGAACGGCTGGCTCGATCACGAGCCCGCCATGATGGAGTCGTTGATCGCCATCAGGCGAGCTGGTGCGGGTTTTATCGTGACGTATTTTGCGAAGGAAGCGGCGAAGGTGCTGGGCTAAGCCCGATCAAGCTCCGCGAATAGCTCGCTCAGCACCACGCGAATCTCTGTGCCCGCAATCGCCAACACGCCATCCGCAGGCTCCTCCATCCCCGTTTTCGTGCAGAGATAGGCCTTGCGCAGCTCAGGATCGACGGCCCATACATGCTCGGTGCCGAAACTCAGATAGTCGTCCACGCCCTGGCGGACGCGCGGCATGGTGTCTTCCGGTGACAGGATCCCGACGAACAGCAGGGCAGGCGTACGCAGGATACGGCTCCCATTTCAGTCCGGCGGCTGTGACAGTAATACCTGGAATGCGAAAGCGTGTCACCGTCACCTGCACGCGCAACTCCGGATAAACCTCAACCTGCCACTCATTGCGTTTGATCCCAAAAAGAATGGTCAACGCCCGTTGCAAAATTGCGTGCTCTTACTCGCCCAGATTTCTCTCCTCAACCGCGCCATCAACGTAGTCACAGTCCGGACGATAGCTGGTCGCAAGGTATTGTTCCACCGAAACCGCGGCGGGATGGGAATCGCATTCACGCTTTCAGTATCGCGCAAACAGGACACAATCCAAAGGCGACCGTTCCCGTGCTGAGAATCTTTCCCCTCCCTCCCGCATCTTCCTTAGCGGAACCCTTGCGTACAATGGAGTGTTTGGGTTGAGCCCTCGGGCCCGATCCCTCACGCTATCGCAACCCGAAACGGAGCTTTCACTTGGCAGAGACTATCTATGACGTAGCCATTCTCGGCGGCGGACCCGCTGGATATACCGCCGCTATCCGTGCCGGCCAGTACGGCCTCAAGGTCGCACTGATTGAAAAGGAGAGCCGCCTCGGTGGCACCTGCCTGCTGGTGGGCTGCATCCCCACCAAGGCGCTGCTCTTCAATGCCGAAATCTACGACCACTTCAAGCACGCCAAAGAGTACGGCCTCGACGGTCTGGGCGAGGCGACCGTCAACTGGAGAACCATTCTCGACCGCAAGAACGGGATCGTCGCCAAGCATGTTAAAGGACTCGAATTCCTGATGCGCAAGAACAAGGTGACCGTGATCCCCGGCTTCGGCCGCCTCACCGGAGCGGCGAAAGACGATATCCACTCCATCGAAGTCACGCCTCAAGACAAGGGCAAGCCCTCCATAGTCAAAACAAAGAACATCATCCTCGCGACTGGCTCCAATGCCCGCCTGCTGCCCGGTGTCCAAATAAGCGATAAGGTCCTGACAAACGTCGAGATCCTCTCGCTCGACCGCATCCCCAAGTCGCTCCTCATCATCGGAGCGGGCGCGGTCGGCGTCGAGTTTGGCTCCATTTTCCGCAGCTTCGGTTCGGAGATTTCCATTCTCGAATACCTGCCGCGGCTCGTGCCGGTCGAAGACGAGGAGATCAGCAAGGAGCTAGCCCGCTCCTTCCGTAAGCGGGGTATCGACACGAGCGTCGGCGCAAAGGTCGAGAAGGTCGAGAACACCAAGGACGGTGTCAAGGTCACCTTCACCGGCTCCGACGGCAAGCAGGCCACCAAGGAAGCTGAGAAGGTGCTGATCGCCGTGGGGCGCGGACCCCGCACCGAAGGCATCGGCCTTGAAAAGACGAAGATCACATCCGACCGCGGCTTTGTCAAGGTCAACGAATATATGCAGACCGATGAGCCTGGCATCTATGCCATCGGAGACATCGTCGCCGGCATGCCGCAACTCGCCCATTCCGGCTCCATGGCCGGACTGGTCGCCGCTGCCAAGATCGCCGGCAAGTATGCCCGGCCCATCACGCGCGACCGCATCCCGGGATGCACCTACACGGAGCCACAGATCGGCAGCGTCGGCCTTACCGAAGCTAAGGCCAAGGAGCTGGGACACACCGTCAAGGTCGGTAAGTTCCCCTTCGTTGGCAACTCCAAGGCCACCATCGTCGACTCGCACGACGGCTTCGTAAAGGTCGTCGCCGACGCCAAGTACGGAGAGATACTCGGTGTCCACATTATCGGCCCGCAGGCCACCGAGCTCATCGCCGAAGCCGTCACCGCCCTCGAACTCGAAGCTACCGTAGAGGACCTGATGTGGACCATCCATGCCCACCCGACCCTCGCCGAAGCGATGCTCGACGGCTTCAGCAGTGTGGAAGGGCTGGCGATTAACGTATAGCAATCAATTCGGAACAGGGTTTTACCCACGTCCGGATTCTCGGACGTGGGTTTTTCACTATCCAAATGATCCTCAACCTGCTCCATCTCGGCCGCGTCGACTACACCACCGGGCTCGACCTCCAGAAGCAGCTCGTCGAAGCGCGCCTCGAGAACCGCATCGGCAACACGCTCCTGCTGCTCGAACACCCACCCGTCCTCACTCTGGGCCGCAACTCCAACCGCTCCAACATCCTTGCCACTGACGAATTCCTCGCCCATCGCGGCGTCGAAGTCCACGAGATCAACCGCGGTGGAGACGTCACCTATCACGGACCTGGCCAGCTGGTCGGCTATCCCGTCCTCGACCTCCGGGGCTTTACCCTCGGCGGCCGACGTATCGGCGCCGTTGACTACGTGCGCCTGCTCGAAGAGGTCCTGATCCGCTCTCTTGGCGACTTCGCCGTTCCCGCGCAGCGGATCTCCGGACGTACGGGCGTCTGGACTATCGCCGGCGGTTCTGTACAGGAAAAGAAGGTCGCCGCCATCGGCGTTCACATCTCGCGCGGCATCACCTCGCATGGATTCGCGCTCAACGTCACGACTGAGCTGCGCGACTTCGAACTGATTGTGCCCTGCGGCATCTCGGACCGTGCCGTTACCAGCCTCGAACTCGAAGCGACCGCCGACGCCATGGTGCCCACAATGGAAAACACCATCAACGCCGTGGCTCGCCAATTCGGACGCGTCTTCGAGCATCAGGTTTTGTGGCTTGAATCAGACCAGCTGCCGATCACGCGCGCCGCGGCACGATAAGGCGGCCACTTGCTTATTCCTCTCGCAGCGCCTGCATTGGCTCAAT
>CAYVSQ010000388.1:0-2886 GCA_964453815.1 uncultured Acidobacteriaceae bacterium
CAGGCCCTCCTCGACCTGCAGGGCGTGAATAAGAAGTGCGTCGATCTCGTCGAGGCTCTTCCGAGCGACAAACTCACATGGCGCCCTTCACCCGACACCCGGTCCTTTGCTGAAGTGTTTCTGCATGTCGCTGGAGAGCGCTACGCAATCCTCAGCATAATGGGTGCGAACCCTCCGGCAGGGTTTAGAGCGCGCGAACTCGAAAAATCCACAACCGAGAAGGATCGCATCGTCGAGGACCTGAATCAGTCCTGGGATTTCGCGAGCAAAACGATCAATGGCATGAGCAACGCGGATTTCGCAAAGCTGCTGCCAAAGCTCGGCCCGCAGGCTAACGAGGGCGACGTTGTTTACATCCTCGTTGCCGACGCGCACGAACACCTCGGCCAGCTTATTGCCTATGCGCGGCAGAATGGCATCATCCCCCCCTGGACCGCGCAAATGCAGAAAAAGAAAGCGGACGCTGCTGCGAGTAAATAAAGCCCTGACTACACCTTCGCTCTGACTCAGTGCTTGTATTCCCGGCGGCATATTAGACTCATTCGATGGATACTGTGTTACCGGCAACTCGGAAGTTTCGCCGCTCCGACGACAGTCCAATCCGCGCCACTCTGGGAGCATTCACTTATCGGGAGAAACTGCCGTCGCTGCCCTGCGCACCGTCCGCGCTGCTTTCCGTAAACCTGTTTTCAGGCTGAGCGCGGGCGCAGCGGAAGCGGCTTATGGCCAAGGAGTGAGCACCTGCGGAGACAAGGAGCATAATCAGGTCGATATCCAAGTCTTCAGTCTCCGAAGATCCCCAACTGCCCATCTTCCTCATCCCTTACTGGCTCCGACAACGCCGGATCGTTGTTCTTCACATTGTTGATTCGCTCGCCCACGCGCGATGCTTTCATCTGGTCGGCGTCGAAGGAGCGTAGAAGATCGACCGGCGGTCGCTCCGGGTTTCCGAGTTCTAACCATCGCTGCCAATCTTTCCGTACAACGATGAGCGGCATCCGGTCGTGCCCCGTCGTCTCCGCTACCAGTTCATTGGGTTCCACTGTGATGATTGCGAACGTGTCCATGTCGTTCTTGCGATCTGGGGAGCGCCAGTGACGCCAGACTCCGCCCAGAGCGAACGGCTGATCGTCCTTCATTGCGAACACGTATGGCAGCCTGCGCTTTCCCTCTTTTCGCCACTCAAGGAACGTGTCCACCGGGACCAGACAACGTCTCTTGAGAAACGAATCCTGCCACATCTTGTTGCTGAGCAGGGTTTCGCTTTTCGCGTTGATCGTTGAGAGTTTGAACTGTTTCGGGTCGGTGACGTATCGCGGAAGGAATCGCCAGAACATCATGTGTAGCGTTCGTGTTCCGAACCGCTCATCCCATACGATGACGGGCTGTATCGTTTGCGGCGCGACGTTGTAATCCGGCGCGAGTTCAAGAACGAGTCCGTCAAGGTTGCCGATAGCAAAGGCTTCCGCGATGCGCTGCTTGTCGGATCGGCGCTGAAAGCGACCGCACATAAATCGATTGTAGGTCCCTGGTGATATTCTTCCGGCCATGCCGACAAAGGCCGATCCGTGCCATCCCGCTTGGCCATCAGCGCCGACAGGACACGTCCCTGCCAGATTCTTGCATCCGTGCATCCATCCGATCTCTCCAATCGGTATGGAAGTGATCCATCAGACTGACCTCCCGTTTGTAGGCTCGTCTTATGAATTTGTCGGCGCGAGAACCGGCGGCCTCGGCATTTCGATGTTCGTGGTGATTGCGGAGATAGGCCGTGGTCCGGTGCTCCACCGTCATCGCTACGATGAGGTTGTTTATGTGATTGAGGGGCACTCGCGCTGGATCGTAGACGGACGGGAACTCGATGCTGGTCCCGGAGACATTCTGGTCGTTCGCGCTGGTGAGAAACACAAATTCGTCGCGATCACTCCGTTACGTCAGATTGACATCCACCTGAACCCAACGTTTGAACAGGAAGATTTGGAATGAGTCGTCAGTCTGCGGAATGATGCGAACGCAACGGCGGTGAGTGTTGTCCTCATTTAACTGGACGGCAAACACTTGGGGAAGCATCGTTGGATTGTCTCAACAACGTCAATCTTGAATGCGAGTTCTATAACCGGGCGACGGCGCGGACGCTGTTTTCAGAATGCGGCAGAGGACGTTCGAGGAGCGCATCTTCCTATTGACGCGAGCCGAGCGAGGGCGTCCGGCTCGATTAAATCCGTATCGAATGCGCTCGGGTGGAGGGTGGTGGGTTCGATCAAGGATTCCGGCGCTTGAGATTTCAGCGAGGGTCGCAACTAACCGAGCAGCTACGTGAAGACCGGGGTCGGGCTAACTTTCGGTTTCCCATTTGTGGACGACCACGGCGCGGACCCCAACCATGCGAAGCTTGCGGACACATTACGATCTCGTAAAGCAAGTCACCTCAGTGTGTTATTTGTATCCGTCCCGGTTTCATATACGGTAATCAAAGTGACTCCTGCTTCCACTAACCCAGATGGCGACTTCCTTTTGCGATGGAATCGGAACGGAATGTTCGATTTGATTTGTTTCCGATGCTGGCTGACCATTGGGACCACATTGCCCGGATCAGACTCAGACGCAGACCTCAAAGCATTGCGACAGGAGCATGTATGTGACCGGCAGCCACTCGTGGAGGGTGGTTAATGCGCGAAGGGTGCGAGGGTGTGTCCAAGACTTGGCGCCATTCATCATCGCTGACCTTACTGATCCAGGCAGTGTGCCCCACGAGTTGGCAATGATTATTCCGGGCACTGTTGTCCCTGTTCAGACAATTCTGTTAGAACGGCAGTCGCACGCGAGTTGCTGGGCTTCATCTGGGCCATCGGAATCAAGGCCGAAGCAGCCGGCAAGCAACAACTG
>CAYVSQ010000389.1:0-9910 GCA_964453815.1 uncultured Acidobacteriaceae bacterium
CCCGCGCTTCATGCTCTTCAGCACCGGTCCCGATGCATGTTGCAGCGGCACATCGAGATACTTGCAGATATTCTCGTGCTTCGCGATGGTTTCCAGCAGCCTGCCAGTAATTTTGTTGGGATACGCATACAGGAATCGCAGCCAAACCAGCCCCGGAATCGCCGCCAGCCGGTCCAGCAATTGCGCCAGTCCGTCTTTAAGTCCCAGGTCTTCGCCATAGCAGGTCGTGTCCTGGCCGATCAGCGTAATCTCGCGCACACCCTGCGCCACCAGGCTCTCCGCTTCTGCAATCACCGACTCGAACCGCCGCGAGCGGAACTTCCCGCGCAGATTCGGAATCACACAAAAACTGCACGGATGATCGCATCCTTCGGCGATCTTGATGTATACCGAAGCTTTCTTCGTCGCCAGCAGCCGGGGAGTCGTGTGGTCATAAAGATACTGCGGCAGATGCGTGTCTGCGCCATCCCACGCGTTCCGAGCAAATCGCCCCTGAGCTTCACGCAGATCACCCTCGGGCCTCGCTCTGGGTACGGTGGCCCATTCAAGCCCGGTGTTGGCTTGAGTGGTGTTGGCGTTCTCTTCGTCTTTGCGGTGAATCCCCTGCTCCGAGTCCTGTGCTCTGTACTGCGAATTCAAAATCCTGAATGGAGAATCAACCGGCTCTGCCGGTGCATCCAACCCTACCGCGGCCAGAATCTGCTCCAGCTCACCCGTCCCGACAACCGCGTCTACTTCAGGAATGTTCTTCCGGATCTCGTCCCGATAGCGCTCCACCAGGCATCCGGCCACGATCAGCTTGCGCGCCCGGCCACCCGTTCTGTTCGTAGTCTTGTGCTGCGCCATCTCCAGGATCGTGTCCACCGATTCCTGCTTGGCCGCGTCGATAAACGAGCAGGTGTTCACCACCAGGATCTCAGCTGCCTCGACGTCCGAGGTCATCTCGGCGCCCGCGCGATCAAGCAGGCCCATCATCACCTCGCTATCAACGAGGTTTTTGGGACAGCCCAGGCTGATGAACCCGATCTTCGGACGTGTCTGAGGGTGCGTGAGAGAATCAGCGGTTTTTGAAGAGTCGACGACGGCCGCAACCGCTTCGTCGATAAGAGATACAGTCACTCATCCATTTTACCGGAGAAGCAGCAACAGCCTCTTTGACCGCGCGTTTTCCGCCATGTCCAATTCGCCTCGCGCCCGTCATCGTGAAAATCGCAAAAGAATTCAGTAAGAATTGCATAGGCTGCGGATTGCTCAAGCCAGCACCCATGTCTGCCCTGTTAGAGTGACCTTAACGGGGAATCCGCGTCCGCCGAGGAACCCGTTCTGGCACTCGGTTAACGGTTGCACTTCGTCCCGGCGCCCTCTTAGCAAGGCACCGGAAAGCCACACCCATCATGGCGGATGCTATCATTGCCTATGTGCCGGGCCCTACGCGGCGCAATCCCGCCAAACCCGCCAGGTCCGGAAGGAAGCAACGGTAACGGGCTAGTGCGTGCGCAGTAGGTCACCCGGTACATAACCTCTCCCGGCTCAACCCCATAATTCCGCAATTGCCTGTGCATCGATAGACAGCCCTTTCCGCCTCAGCGACAATAGCTCTTTTGAATTCAACTTCCCCGGAGAAGCCCCCATTGAACCTCGTCGTGCGTCCGCGTGTCTCACGACGCGCAAAAATCAGCGCTCTCGGAACCTACGTTCCACCCCGTCTGCTCACCAACAAGGACCTCGAAAAGATGGTCGAGACCTCCGACGAATGGATCTACAGCCGCGTCGGCATCCGTGAGCGTCACCTGGTAGAAAAGGGGATGGCGACCAGCGACATGGCTGTCGAAGCCGCCAAACGCTGTCTCGCCGAAAGGGGTATCGAAGCGTCCGAAGTCGAGGCAATCATCGTTGCCACCGTCACGCCGGATATGTTCTTCCCCGCGACCGCCTGCCTCGTCCAGGACAAGCTTGGCGCGATGGGGGCATGGGGATTCGATCTCTCCGCCGCCTGCTCCGGCTTCGTTTATGCCCTTCAGATGGGCGCGAAGCTCATCGAAAGCGGCGCGCATTCCAAAGTGCTAGTCATCGGCGCGGACACCATGTCGTCAATCATCGACTACACCGATCGCGCCACCTGCGTGCTCTTCGGAGACGGCGCGGGTGCCGTGCTGATCGAGCCAGCCGAAGAAGACGAACTCGGCATGATCGACTTCGTCCACGAAGTGGACGGCTCCGGCGGCCACGCCCTGAATATGCCGGGCGGTGGAAGCCTTCACCCCTCCACCGTCGAAACCGTGCACGACAAGATGCACTACGTTCACCAGGATGGGCAGGCCGTCTACAAATTCGCCGTCCGCAAAATGGTTGAAGCGTCGGAAAAAGTCCTCGCTCGCAACGGAGTGGCCGTCGACGAGCTCGCCTGTTTCATTCCGCACCAGGCGAATAAGCGCATCATCTTATCCAGTGCTGAAAGAATGGGCATGCCGCTCGAACGCGTCATTATTAACATCGATCGCTATGGCAACACCACAGCCGGCACGGTTCCCCTCGCCATGGGCACCGCGCGCGAAGAGAATCGCCTGCACAAAGGGGATCTCGTGCTTATTACCTGCGTCGGTGCCGGTTTCACCGTCGGTGCCTGCCTGCTGCGCTGGGAGATTTGATTTAGCTGGCCGTCCGCGCAGGTGCATTCGCAGCAAGCCTGCGCTGGTCGTGCTTGTATTTCCACAGTCCGAAAAGTACCGCCGCCACCATCAGCCCTACGAACGTCCAGAGAATCGCATCCGACCACCCGGAGAGGTAATGCGACCACGCCCGAATCATGCGTCGTCCATAGGTTGCACCCAGCCACACAATGAAGCTGTAACGCATCGTTCGGGCAACGGCAAATGAAGCAAGGAAGTGATTGCGGGGAACACACAGCGCTCCCGCTGACAACAAAAACGGCGTAAGTGGAACGGGGGGTG
Source organism: uncultured Acidobacteriaceae bacterium (assembly GCA_964453815.1). Lineage (GTDB taxonomy): Bacteria > Acidobacteriota > Terriglobia > Terriglobales > Acidobacteriaceae > Silvibacterium. The sequence goes on from CAYVSQ010000389.1 coordinate 2,952, forward strand.
GCAGAATCGAGGCCACGCTCACAGTCAAAACCCCATGCCGTTCAACCCACCGTGTAATGGGCTTCAGAAACCGCTGCGGCACATACCGCTGCAGCATGCTGTCTCCGCCCTTCTTGCCGGCACTCCATGTCGAGTATCCGCCGATGATGCTGCCGGAAATCGCGGCCGCCGCCAGCAGCCAGGGATTTCCCCGATTTGCCGCCAGCAACAGCACAAGCAGGTCAGTGCTCCCCGGCAGCGGCAAGGGAATGATCGAGGCATCAATCACTGCGACTGCAAAGACGCCCAGCGCGCCAAGGTGAATCAGCCAGTGGGGCATCAGGTGCTTGTGCGCGACGTGTTGTGCTGCGAACCTCACGCACACTTGGACGCGTGAAGCCAATGCTAAGTCGCCCCCACGTTGCTATTTCACAGGAAGCGCAGCTTTGGGGCGGGAGGCAGTATTCCGCACTCGGCTGCATAACGGTAAAAGAGATCCAGCCCCACGAGACACTTGTCATCTAAAAAATAGTGGATATTGTCGGTAAGATATGTCCGCAATGTGGTTACTTGCACGGGCACACGTGCCGACCACTCACGAACAAGATCGTCGATACGGCTAAGTCCGTTATCGCGCGACCGCTCAAAATCCTCCACCAGTTGCATTGCCGTTACCGTATTGGCACCTAACGCCCCTTCGCGCACGGCCCAAAATGCCGAAACCCATGGAGTCCCAGTCCACGCGTGCCACTCGTGTGCCAGGTCCATATATTCGAGTCGCTCTCCGGTCCGTTCTGCGCGCAGCTCACAATCCTCAAGCGCCAGTAATGCTGGATCGCCGATCAGCAGCGCAGCGTCGGCCACACGCAGCATCGCATCCAGATCCGAGGCATGCTCAAAAAACTCTGGCTCTGTTTTCCAAAGCTTGGCGAATAATATCCGTGTATAAGTGGCCGAGGTTACCGACGCGGTATCGAGCGCAACACGCTGCACTCCGCGTACGCCGTCGGCATGCCGCACCACCAGCAGAATCGAGCGCACCCGATCGAGCGAAGCAATCGCGCATCGCGGCACGATCACCGCACCAGGCATTTCCGCATACGCCGCCACTGGTAGCAAACCAATGTCCGCCGTGCCTGCCCTCAGCCGTCTGGCGCATTCTGCGGGAGTAGAGGAGAGAATTGCATATCTCTCCAGCAGTGCGTCCTTGCGTGGCGCGTGCTCAAAATCCCACATCAGAGGCGCAGGGTTCACAAAGTCAATCGCAGCAATCAAAAGCTTTTTCGAAACAGGGCTCACCTGCCAGTGTAGCAACCGGCTATATAAGTTAAGTCTGCTTTACGTAATGTGGACGTGGCCGCTTTGTCTTGACTTCCCGACACAGCGCCGCTAACCTCCAAGTCACTCTACTTCAAGTCCAATCAATATTCGACAGCGGGTCCAGACCTATCTCTATAGGCCTCTCATGACTACTGCCGAAATCCCGAATGAGCTTTCCATTCCGGCTACAACGGAAGAACGCATTGCCTGGTTGGCCTTGACTCTTACTCCGTAATTAGGTCCACGCCGTATCTTGCGCGCCGTCGAGCGCTGTGGGTCAGCCGCAAAAGTCCTCGAGCGAGGTCTCACTGATCTTGAGGCTTTGGAGTTCCCTGTCGAAAATGTGCAGTTTATCGCCGATGGCCACGCACGGCTGCCGATCAGCAACTCGATGCACTCACCAAAACCGGCGCCCAGTGTCTCACCTATACCGATGAGGCCTATCCCGAACGTCTCCGCGAGATCTTCGATCCGCCTGCCCTGCTTTGGCTGCGCGGCAATCCACAGGTACTCGCACTCCCCTCCATCGCGGTCGTCGGCACTCGTCATCCCACTCCACATGGTACAGGCATGGCGCAAATGCTTTCACGTGATCTCGCTCATCGCGACCTCATCATCCTCAGCGGCATGGCCCGTGGCGTCGACACCTCAGCGCACAAAGGCTCCCTTGCCGCCGAGCGTCCCACCATCGCTGTTTGGGGAACGGGGATAGACGTTATCTACTCGAAGGAAAATAGATCGCTCTCAGAGCAAATCATCGCGGCGGAGGCGCTATCGGGTCCGAGTTTCCGTTATGAGTCTTTCCTGCGCCGCAAAATTTTTCTAAACGCAATCGCATACTGAGCGGAATGAGCATCGGAGTTCTCGTGATCGAAGCGGCAGAGTACAGTGGAACCCGTGTCACTGCGCGCTGCGCAATCGAGCAGAACCGCGATGTCTACGCCGTTCCCGGCAACGTGACCACGAAGAATGCTTGGGGACCTAATGTGTTGATAAAGCAAGGTGCAAAGCTCACTGCTACATGGGAAGAGGTGTGGGAAGGGCTGCCGACGCCTGTTCGCCTTTCAACTCGAGAGCGAACATCCTCCTGCATCGAAAGAGCACCCTGCTGCATCTCTATTTGCGGAAGAGCCCTTCCTGCAAATGAAGCCAGCGTCATGTCGGCTTTCCGCCACGATGAGGCGCTTCAGCTTGACGAGATCATGGAAAAGCTTGAGCCTGAATTCAGCTCCGCCGAAGTCTTCACGGCACTCTTCGAGTTGGAGCTATCAGGTCGCATCCGGCAACTTCCTGGCAAAAATTACGTCAAGACTTTCTGAACATGCACATGTCGGCGATCATCATGAATATGCCTGCTTTGTAGTCCGCCGGAAAAATGAAATGCACGCCGCGCGGAGGAGCAGGTAGATTCGAAGTGGCAAGGCATGGTAGCTTCCAGACAAAATCGTTGTTGCCGCTAGCCGGATTCGCCGTCTGTTAGTATCCGTTCCGGCTGCAAAGGAAAATAATGAGTAAATCTCTCGTGATCGTCGAGTCGCCTGCAAAGGCCAAAACGATCAATAAGTATCTCGGGAAAGACTTCATGGTCGAAGCCTCCCTCGGTCACATCATGGATCTGCCGAAGAACAAGATCGGCGTTGATCTTACCGACGGCACCTTCGAACCGGAATTGATCGTCATTCCCGGAAAAGAAAAGGTTGTCGAAAAGCTTCGCAAGCTGGCGAAGGGTGCTGACAGTGTTTATCTTGCGCCTGATCCTGACCGCGAAGGAGAAGCCATCGCTGCGCATCTGGCCGAAGTGCTGAAAGGCTCGGTGAAGAAGAATGCGATTCATCGCGTGACCTTCAATGAAATCACATCGAAGGCCGTGAAAGCTGCCTTCGCCGAAGCCCGTGACGTCGATCAGCATCTCGTCGACGCGCAACAGACGCGCCGCGTCCTCGACCGCATCGTAGGCTATCAGATCTCACCCCTGCTCTGGGACAAGGTCCGCCGCGGTCTTTCCGCCGGACGTGTGCAGACTGTCGCTCTGCGCCTCATCGTCGAGCGCGAACGCGAGATCAAAGCCTTCAATCCGGTTGAATACTGGACCATTGAGGCGAATCTGCATCCTGCGCCGAAAGGCCAGGAATTCACGGCTCGTTTTATCGGAGTCGATGGCGAGCGTGCCCGAGTTGAAACCGTAGACGCGCCTTCATTTCCCAATCAAAAACTCACCGACGAGACCGTTGCGCAGTTGAACAGGGCAGCATGGTCAGTTCGCAATGTCGATCGTAAGGAGCGCAAGCGTAACCCTGCTGCTCCCTTCACTACCAGCAAGCTTCAGCAGGATGCCTCACGTCAACTCGGCTTCAACGTCAAGCGCACGATGGGTGTTGCCCAACGACTGTATGAAGGCGTCGAGATCGGCAGCGAGGGTGCCGTTGGTCTCATTACCTACATGCGTACTGATTCGACGCGTGTCTCGCCCGATGCGATCGGGGCCGTTCGCGACTGGATCAAGCAGAAGCTCGGCGACGCTTATCTGCCTACCTCTCCGAATGCTTTCAAATCCAAGAAGGACGCACAGGACGCACACGAGGCCATTCGCCCAGCCAATCCCGAGCTCCTTCCGGACGAGATCCGTCGCTATCTCTCCGACGAGCAGTACAAGCTCTACAAACTCATCTGGCAACGCTTCGTTGCTTCGCAAATGATGCCCGCCGTCTACGACCAGACCACCGTAGATATCGTCGCCAAGGTCGACCGGAGTTACGATTTCCGCGTTACCGGCTCCGTGCTCAAATTCGATGGCTTCCTTAAGGTCTACGAGGAATCGAAGGAAAAGAAGGACGAAGACGACGAGTCGCTTTCGAACAAGCTCCCGGAGCTGAATGCCGGCGACAGGCTGTCCCTGAAGGAGTTGAAACCGGAACAGCACTTTACCGAGCCGCCTCCGCGCTACAATGAAGCTTCGCTGGTGAAGGAGCTCGAAGAGCAGGGCATCGGACGTCCATCCACCTACGCATCTATCATCAACACCATCCAGGACCGCGAGTATGTCCAGAAAATGGGTGGCCGCAATGGTCGCTTCGTTCCCACTGAAATCGGCACGGTTGTCACTGATCTGCTGGTGAAGAACTTCCCTTACATTTTCGACACGAAGTACACTGCCAAGCTCGAAGAAGAGCTTGACGATATCGAAGACGGCAAAGAGAAGTGGACCGACCTGCTCAACGGCTTCTACGGATACTTCGTGGAGGAACTTGCTGAAGCCGGCGAGAACATGGAAGACATCAAACGGATGGAGAAGCCAACCGACCAGATCTGCGATGTTTGCGGATCGCCCCTCGTGCTCAAGTGGGGCAAGTTCGGATCCTTCTATGCATGTAGCGCTTACGACAAGAAGAAGCCTGGCAGCTGCACCTTCACCAAGGAAAATTTTGAAGGCAAGCCCAACCTCGCCTTGTCCGGAGGAGAAGAAGCCGAGCAGCAGGAGGAATACTGCGAAAATTGTGGCCGCGTGATGGTGTTACGAAACGGTCCGTGGGGACCGTACATGGCCTGCCCGGGTTACAACGAGGATCCCCCGTGCAAAACGGTACGCAGGCTGAATCAGAAGCAACAGCAAAAACCCCCGCAGCCGCTCGACGAAAAGTGTCCCAAATGCGGCGAGCAGCTCGTTCTGCGCAATGGCCAGTATGGAGAATTCGTCTCCTGCTCCGGCTATCCCAAATGCAAGTACATCAAGCAGAACACCATCGGAGTAAAGTGTCCCCTCTGTCACGAGGGCGATATCGTCGAGAAGAAGGCGCGCCGGGGCAACTTTTTCTATGGCTGCTCGGAATATCCGAAGTGCAGCTTTACGGCGAATTACAAGCCGGTCGACAAGAAGTGCCCGGAGTGCGGCAGCCCCTATCTGCTTGAGAAAACCCTTAAGTCGGGCGTCTACCTCGTGTGCCCCAATAACAAGAGGCCCTCTGCGGACGAAGAAGCGACCTCCAAAAAGCGTAAAAAGAAGGATGAGCCCGAGAGCGCAGTCGCGTGCAGTTACACGAAGAGGCTGGGGGATGCCCCGGCGGCGGCGGTGGTTCCGATTCCCACCACCAAGACGCACGGGCCGGTAGTCGAGCAACCGGTAGCTTGAACCCCGCTCTCGCCTCAGCTGGCATTGTCGCGATACACTCATGCGCGGAGAACTGCATGTTCGAATCTACCCTTGCAACTACCGATGACGCCACCCTGATCCTCAAGCTCTACGAACTCCGTACCGAAGCTACCATGCGCAAAGCGCGCAGCTGGGTGATCGGTGAGTTCATTCCTGAAACCGCGGAGGAGTTCTTCGCAGTAACGAGTGCCTTCGGCACGCAGGAGAGCGCCTGGTTTCGGCAGGTCTTGACGTACTGGGATATGGCAGCGGCCTTTGTCCTGCACGGTGCGCTCAACGCCGATCTGTTCGTCGACTGCAATGCCGAGCCGTTCTTCCTCTATGCCAAGTTCCTGCCGCTGTTGCCGGAGATCAGGAAGAAGACGCCGGGATTTCTCTCCAAGGTCGGGCAGGTGGTCGAGCAATCCCCCACGGCCCAGGCAAAGGTGGAGCAGATGACTCGGAACATAGCGGCAACGCGGTCAGCCGTCGTTGCGGCCACGAACTAGCTGCCCCATCAAACTTGACATCCTGGCATGGGGACGCGCCCACCGTGCATCTGGTAATGTGTAGTGTCTGACCATGAAGGTCAGGAACGAAGGATTTTACTGATGGCAAAGGCAACCTGGAACGGCAAAGTTGTAGCGGAAAGCGATAAGATTGAGACAGTTGAGGGAAATATCTACTTTCCTGACAGTTCCGTAAAGCGGGAATATCTCCGCGCCAGTTCTACGACTTCCACGTGTCCCTGGAAGGGGCAGGCGCGGTATTACAGCCTGCTGATCGATGGGCAGGAGAATCAGGACGCCGCCTGGTACTACCCCGATCCCAAACCGGCTGCGCGCCACATTAAGGGCCATATCGCCTTCTGGAGAGGCGTCGAGATCGAGAAATAGCCGCGGGTGGGCATGTCCAATTACGTTTGGCCACTCTGGGAAGTCGCGCTGTCAACTAGACTATTTCGGCCCCAAGACCGATAACTCCAACAGTGGACAACCACCACTTTGGATCGTTCACACGCTCTGCGGATGCCTGGCTTCGATCGACCCGCGCGTCGGCTATGTTTTTTCCCGTCCGGCGACTGTAGCGCAACGGGGATGGCTTTCGAATTGCCTTCTCTTTTCCCTTAAATCGCCCTTTCATCGTCGCGTCTGCCAAAGTAATTGTGTCCTCTTGTGGCATATTCGTGATACATTTCTCGCGCTTGCTCTAATTGGGCTGTTGCATTCGCTCATTGCCGCAAGAAATTTGTCGGGCCCGTGTCATCTCCCGGGGGGATGCCCAGTCCCACGAACCAGCGAAACAGCAGGTTGTAATCGATCTGCTCCACCAGCAGTCGCTCGGAACGAATAGAAAAGAACACCTGCAGCAGAAGGGCTCGCAGAATGTACTCCGGCGCTATCGACGGCCGCCCACCTTCCGCGTACAGCGCATCCAGTTCGCGGCTTAGTGACCCCAGCACCCCATCGGTCAGCTTCCGAACTTCTCGCAACGGATGATCCCCCGGCACTCGCTGCTCCAGCGAAACATAGCT
>CAYVSQ010000390.1:0-3412 GCA_964453815.1 uncultured Acidobacteriaceae bacterium
ACACGGCTGCGACCTGCTGATGATGGTGACGGAAGCGGGCAGCCAGTCGCAGCGCAACGCCGAGCGAACGGGCTTTCGCATTGCGTACACGCGGATGAAGTGGAGGCTGGAGATGGCGGCAGGTTGAGGGAAATGTTCTCCAGACACGCGGCAACGGAATGCCTTTGAACGCCGTGCTGTTCGTGGAGAAGACCACGGCGGCGCGGCGGGTGCAGTAAGACGACGTGAGCGCCATGCTTACTCACGCCGCAGAGCCGTTTGCGGATCAACGCGGGCCGCGCGGCGGGCGGGGATCCAGCAAGCCAGCAGGGCAACCAACGCGAGCAGGGCCGGTACAAGGGTGAAGGTGGCCATATCGTGCGGGTGGATTCCGTACAGAAAACTTGATGAGAACTTCGCCGCCATCCATGCGGCAGGCATGCCGAGCACGAAGGCAATGACGGTGAGCAGCATTCCCTGGCGGACGACGAGACGCTGGACGGCTCCAAGCTGCGCGCCCAGCGCAATGCGGATGCCGATTTCGCGGGTGCGTCGGCTGACGGAGTAGCTCATGACTCCATAGAGGCCGACAGACGCAAGGACCAGACCGACGATTCCGAAGACTCCGAAGAGGGTGCCGGCGAGGCGCGGCAGAATGAGCGCATCACGGAGGTGTTCGCGCATGGTCTCAGCATTGAAGATGGCCATGGATGGGTCGAGCGAGTGAATGACGTTGCGTACGGCGGATGCGGTGCCGGCTTCGTCGCTGGTGCGGAGGACGAGGGAGTACCCGAGGAAAGATGGGTCGGAGGCGACGCTCTGCGCGAGTGAGCGATAGAGAACTGGCCTGAGATCTTCGCCGAGGGTGCGGGATTTGGTGTTTCCGACAACGCCGATGACCTGGTAGCTGGCTCCGCCGCCTTCGACGCCCCGGCCGATGGGGTTTTCGTCATGGAAAACATCATGGACAAAAGCCTGATTCACGACGGCGACTTTGGGCGCGGAGGCGCTTTCGTTGCCAATATCGCGGCCGGCCAGGCGGGGTATGCCCATGGTTTCGAAGTAGCCGGGCGTAACCATGTAGAGATCGACGTTCGGCTCGGGTCCTGAGGACGTAATCTCCGTTGCGTGAAAGGAATCACTGCGGTTGCCCATGGAAAGTTGCGCAACGTCGGTGCAGACGGCGGAGGTGACTCCGGGCAGCGCGGCGGCGCGATCGCGCAGCTCGCCGAGAAACTGTACGGTGCGCTCGGAAGTGTATCCGTTGACGCGCGGATCGATGGACATCATGAGAATGCCCTGCGAGCGGAAGCCGATGTCCATGCCGACGGCGCGCTCCAGACTGCGCAGGAAGAGCCCTGTGACACAGAGGAGGACCAGCGAGAGCGAAATCTGCGCGACGACAAGGATATTGCGCAGGCTCCAGCAGCGTCCCGGGCGGACGAGTGCGTCCTCGCCTTTGAGGGCATTGGCAATCATCGGGCGCGCGGCTGCCCAGGCGGGTGCGAGTCCGAAGACAACACCTGCGCCGATGCTCAAGCCGAAGGCATAGAGCAGAACGCGCCAGTCGAGGCTGACGGCGATGTCGAGCGGAATCGGGACGGGCAGATGGAATGCGGAGAGCGCGGAGGTAGCCCAGAGCGCGAGGATGACTCCGAGCACGCCGCCGGCGACAGCCAGCAGCACGGTTTCAGTGAGCACCTGGCGCATGAGCTGGGCGCGTGTGGCTCCGAGGGCGAGGCGAACGGCCATCTCGCGCTGGCGGCCAGCGGCCTGGGCGAGGAGCAGGTTGGCGACATTGGCTCCTGCGATGCACAGGACCATCAACACGACGACGCCTAGCGCCCCGAGGAAGAGAAACACTGTTGACTTCTCGGATTGCGGCAGCGATCCGGCCTGATCGAAGGGCAGACTGTTGTCCTTGTCGGTCGCGGGGTAGGACTTGGCGAGATTCGCTGCAAGCGCGTCGAGTTCGGCCGAGACCTGAGTGCGGGCTACGCCGGGCTTCACGCGCCCGATAACTCTGATCCAGTGAAAGTTGCGGGAGCTGCGGTCTGGGATGTTGAGGGCCAGTTGCTCCACGTTGCCAAGCGGCACCCAGAACTGCGGCGCGAGCACCAGATCGACGCCGCGAAATCCCGGCGGGGCCACGCCGACTACAGTGAAGGGCCTCCCGGAGAGCCTGATGGTTTTGCCTGCGATCGCCGGGTCGGAGGCAAAACGATGCTGCCATAGGCTGTATCCGAGAACGATCACCTGCTGCTTCTCCTCGGATGGGAGAAAGCCGCGGCCGAGCGGCATACGAAGTTGGGCGACGTCGAAGTAGTTGCTGGTGGCGGCCTGTCCCCAGATGCGCTCGGGTTCGCTGTTTCCGCCTCCCGTCATCGAGGTGGGCAGAAGCTCGTAGTAGGCAGCGACTCCGGAGAAGGATTTGGTCTGCTCGCGGACATCGTTGTAGAGTGGCCAGGTGAAATGGTTGCAGCAGCGCTCGCCGCGTGCCTGCATGTTCAGCGACAGCAGGGTCGAAGGATCGCCGACGGGCGCCGGGCGTAGAACGAAGGTGCTGACGGCGGAGAAGATAGTCGCGTTGGCGGCGATGCCGAGTCCGATAGAGAGGATGGCGGCAACGGCGACGCCGGGTGACTTCGAAATTCTGCGGAAAGCGTAGGTAAGATTGCCCAGCCGGGATGCCATTGAGACGTCTCCCCTCGTTTGTGCTCGTAAGTTCTTACGCGGTGGAAGGGGTGATGGTTCCCGCTTTGCTTTGTCGTTAATCAGGGGTTGTCGCGCTGCTGTCGAGTTGGCGCGCTTTGATATCACGCATCGGAGGTTGGCCGAAGAATCGGCTGTACTCCCGATTGAACTGGCTTGCACTTTCATAGCCGACCTCGAAGGCGGCACTCGCGGCATCCAGACCGTTATTCAGCATCCGCTCTCTGGCTACATGCAATCGAAGCTGCTTCTGATATTGGAGTGGGCTCATCGCGGTGAGAGAGCGGAATTGGTGGTGCAACGTCGATACGCCCATCCGCGCCATGGTCGCGAGTTCCTCAACGCGTAACGGCCTGGCGTAGTTCACCCTCAGCCACTCGACCACCTTGGCCGTCCGGTGGCTCTGCTCTCCCAGCGTAGCGATTGCGCGGAGATGCTTTCCCTGCGGACTACGAAGCAATCGGTAGATGATTTCACGTTGGATCAACGTGCTGAGAAATGGAATGTCCTGCGGCGTATCCAGAAGGTCCACGAGCCGGGAGCATGCGTCCAGGAGCTCGATTGAAGTTACACCGACGGCCATGCCACGTGCGTCAGCCGATTCCTCGCGGAGATGAAACTCCTGTTGGCTGAGAATCTCGCGCACCGCAGGCATTTCAAGCCGGAGCAGCAAACCGAGTATTGGTTCCTTTTCGGTTGCCGAAGTCACCTGGCTGACGAC
>CAYVSQ010000391.1:0-3368 GCA_964453815.1 uncultured Acidobacteriaceae bacterium
TTCGAGCAGCAGAAAGTTGCGCTGGCCTTTGCGCTCGGGGAGCGCGATGAGGGAAGGAAGGGAACGCGGGATGGTGATGACGCCAAGAATCTTTGGGCTGGTGCCGGACTTGAGTTTGCGCTTGTGGCGCAGCAGGACGGCGAGGCAGAGAGCTTTGTTCAGGACCCGCGGAAAGGGGTGAGAGGGGTCGAGGGTTACGGGGGTGAGGAGGGGGTCGACCTGGTCCTGGAAGAATTTGATTGCGAACTCGCGATCCTCCTTGCGGAGCTGCTTCCAGTTGAGGAGCGAGATGCCGGCGCGCTTGAGTTCAGCGACAAGGCGGTCGTTCCAGCAGGAGGTTTGATCATTGTTGTAGCTGTGCAGTTGGGCACGGAGGCGCTCGAGTCGCTCATGCTGGGTGAGTCCGCCAGCGTCAACATGATGGGGAAGATTGAGGCCTTCTTCGAGGCGCTGCATGACACCGGCGACGCGAATCTCGACGAACTCATCGAGGTTGCTGGCCGTGATGGCAAGAAATTTGACGCGCTCGAGCAGGGGGTTGGAGGGGTCGTCGGCTTCTTCGAGGACGCGGCGGTTGAACTGGAGCCAGCTCTCGTCGCGATCGATGAGTCGGCCACCTGGTGGTGCTGCGGCAGCTTTGGCGGAGCGGCGTGGCGCGGTAAGGGAAGGCGGCTTCGTCGGTGCGGTTTGTTTCCGGGCAGCCATGCGTCTTACGAGACTAAATCAGGGTTGTGCAGGAAGAATGTAAATTTCCGGCACAACCCTGATTATGAGCTGGTTACGGCTTGGCTCAAGCGTGCTGATGCATCTTCCAGCCGAGGTAGTTGGAGGCGGCCTCGTATACCGGGCTTGCGACGGTGGCGAAGTTGGCTGCCACGTGATGCTCGAAGCCGTTCTCGCAGATGTAGCGAAGGAGCTTTTGCATGTTGGGGATTTCGACGACGCCGGCGCCGCCAAAGGTGTTGAGGGGATCGTCGGTGAAGGCGCCTTGGCCGACATAGCCGGTGATCTTGCCGGTGAAGTCGTCGGTGGAGAAGCGAGCAAAGCTCATGTCGCCGGCTTTGACTGTGCCGTCGAGCGTGCCGTGCGTGTTCTCCTTGCCTACCGTGCCGGCGATGATGAGCTGGTAGTCCATCTTTACGCCTTCGCGGAAGAAGTGCTTGGGCAGGTTGGAGCAGTGGAAGCAGACAGCCTTGTCAGGGTTGTCGCCGTAGTTGTTATTCCAGTCGAGGAGGGCGGAGGGCGTTTCGCTGGCCAGGGTGAGGGCGTACATGGAGAGGGTGCCGAGGACGTCGACTTCGCAGGCGGAAGGGATGAGCTGCTCACTCATCATCGACATGACGGTGCAGGGAACGATGCCGAGGAACTCCTCGATCGAGGTCCAGCACTGGACGGCGGAGACGGTGAGCTCGGAGGCCTTCATCCAGTGATCGATGACCGCGCCGAGCTTGGCCATCTTCATGAGTGCGGCTTCTGGCGTGTCGCCGATGGGGATGTATTTCTTGATGGCGGCAAGCTTGGCCTGCACCGCGTCGTCGTTGTCTTTGGACTTTTCGATGCGGCCCATGACTTCGCTGAGGTCGAGGGTTTCGACGGTTATGCCGGAACGTTCGAGGAGTTTCTCAGAGTAGCGGACGGTGTTGAAGGCCGTAGGACGCGCGCCGATGGCGCCGAAGCGAACATTGCGGAGGCCCCGTACGATGCGGCAAACAGAGGCAAACCACTGGAGATCGGCTTTGAACTCGTTGGAGTCGGGGGCCTCTGTGTGCAGGGTGGTGAGGGAGTAGGGGATTCCATATTGCTTGAGGTTGTTGCAGATGGACATCTTGCCGCAGAAGGAGTCGCGGCGGAAAGCGATGCCCATCTTGCCGGGTGTGTCCGGGGTGGCCTGGATGAGCACGGGGATATTGAGGTTGGCGAGACGGAGTGCATCGGCGAGGCCGCGCTCTTCGCCGAAGTTGGGGAGGGTGATGATGATGCCGTCGATTTCCTTTGCGTGCCGCTTGAAGAGTTCGGCGCACTTCTTGGCATCTTCGTAAGTTTCGACAGCCCCGTGCGCGGTTTCCTCGGGGGTGAGCACGATAGGTTTGATCCCCACTGCTTCAAGCGCTGCAATCATTTCCAAACGTCCGCTGGTGGCAAGGTGGCTGGGAAAGAATCCACGATTGCCTACGACGACGCCCATTGTCATTTGACGACCCATTTCGTTCTCCTCTTTGTTACTAAGCTTGCTCGTGTTTTATGGCTGATGGTTTTGTTGATGTCATCCGGACGTGGCCGGTAACGGGTGTTATAGAACGGTGGAAGCGAAGGCTAGGCTTTCGCTACTTCGATGTGGGATTGGATTTCGCCGGGATGGATTTTGTAGCCCTGCCATCCGTAATAGGCGATGAAGAAGTAGCACAGGAGCGGCATCAGAAGCGAATGGTGGATTCCGTAATGGTCGGCGAGGTAGCCCATCAACATGGGAAACACTGCGCCACCAACGATCGCCTGCACGAGTAACCCTGAGCCACGTCCGGTGAGCGGACCGAGTTCTGCGACAGCCAGCGTAAAGATGGTGGGGAACATGATGGAGTTGAAAAGTCCGACGGCCAGGATGGTGACAGCTGCAAAATGACCATGGCCGAGCAATGATCCGCCAACCAGGATGGCTGCACCGAAGCCGGCCCACATCAGGATTTTGTTCGCAGCGATTCTGCGCATGGCTGCCGAACCGATGAATCGGCCAACCATCATCCCGCCCCAGTAGAGGGTAACGAGCTTTGCACCGTTTTCCAGCGAAATGCCCAGGATATTTGGATCCGCGAAGTACTTTACGAGGAAGCTGCCGATGGAGACTTCGGCGCCGACGTAGATGAAGATCGCAATCGCGCCAAGATAAAGGTGAGGGTGATTCCAGATACTGTCCTTCTCGAGGTCTAAGCCGCCGGGCCGGAAATCCTGCGTCACTTCGAGACGGGGAAACTTGTAGAGCGCGATGGCCAAGGCGAGAATCAACGTGGCGCTCGCAATCGCGAGGAAGGGAAGTTTGATGCTGGATGCCTGCTGGGTGCGGTAGGCCTGCAGTGCTGCTCCCTGAAGTTGTCCAGCGTGGGGTAGCGTTGCAATCTTCCCGAGGATGAAAGCGCCGCCGATATAGGGTGCAACCGTGTCTCCAAGCGTATTGAAGGCTTGGGTGAGGTTGAGGCGACTCGACGCTGTCTCGGGAGGACCGAGAATGGTGACGTAAGGATTGGCCGCGACCTGCAACAGGGTGACGCCTGCAGCGAGGACCACTTCTGCTGCGAGGAAGAAAGAATAGGTAGCGGCTGAGGCCGCCGGAACGAACAGAAGCGCACCGGCGCACATCAGGCCGAGACCGATGA
>CAYVSQ010000392.1:0-11295 GCA_964453815.1 uncultured Acidobacteriaceae bacterium
GCTCACGAGCTCAACAATCCCCTCACCGCCATTCTCGGCGTCACCGAACTGCTCCCCTCGCGCATCCAATCCACAGCGCACGAAACGGCGCCCATCAATGAGAGCTTGTAGCCGTTGCGAAGGCTTGTAGCCGTGGCAAGAGCATGTGACCCTTTTGCCTGCACTATGCGTCTAATTCACTTAGGGTCGCGGGCGAAGGCCGCGCCATCATCGAAGCCGATTTATACTGGAAGACGAGAGAAAGTTTACGCTTGAACTGCATCGGGCAGCCGGCGGTATCCAACAGCGCTCACCGAAGATTACGAGGTTAGACCAGAAATGAAATCGCTTCTAGGACGGCTCCGCTCCAGCCGTCTCGCTTCTACCTTCATCATTCTCGCCACTCTTTCAGCCGGTATCCTCATCGGCTCGTTCGTCACTCACGGAGTGCGTGGCCAGGAATCGAAGGTCGACACCTCCGACGCCACTCCGCTCAAGATTCCCAGCCCCCGCGATCTGTCCACGGATTTCACGCGCATCGCCAACCAGGTTAGCCCCGCGGTCGTGAATATCAACACCATTACTCTGCCTAAGCAGAGGGATCAGTCGCGCGGACGTAACCCGCACTCGCGCCAATTCCAGCCGCAGCAGCCGCCCGATGATAACGGCGATGATGATGATCAGGACGATCAGGGCCAGGGCAATTTCCAGGACTTCTTCAACCGCTTCTTTGGCGGTCAGGGCGGAATCCCGGATGAGGGCGGCCAGGAGCGCGAATCGCTCGGTTCCGGCTTTATCGTCGACCCTCGTGGCTACATCCTCACCAACAATCACGTCGTCGACAAGGCCGACAGGATCTTCGTCCGCCTCTCCACCGACCCCGATGGCGGCAACATTCAGGGCCGCCCGGCAAAAGTCATAGGCGTCGATAAGGATACCGACATTGCCGTTATCAAGATCGAGACCAATCAGCCTCTGCCCGCCGTCAAGCTAGGCAACTCCGATGGCGCTCAGGTGGGAGACTGGGTCATCGCCATCGGCAGCCCGTTCAACCTGGCGCATACGGTCACCGCCGGCATCGTCTCGAGCAAGAACCGCACCATCGATCAGGGCCCGCGCGGTCAGTTCCAGCATTTTATCCAGACCGATGCCGCCATCAATCCGGGCAACTCCGGCGGACCGCTGCTTAACATGGCTGGTGAAGTCATCGGCATCAATACCGCCATTTATACCCAGTCCGGAACCTATGCCGGTGTGGGCTTCGCCATGCCCTCCAACACCGTCATCAATGATTACAACGAGCTTATCGGGCCTGAACACAAAGTCACCCGCGGCAGCATTGGAATCAACTTCCAGGGCAATCTGCCCAGTGCTGTCAGCCGCGTCTATGGCTTCAAGTCCGGAGTGCTCATCAGCAGCGTGACACCCGGCTTCGGCGCGGATAAGGCCGGCCTCAAGCCCGGAGACATCATTACCACCATCGATGGCCGTCCGATAAAGGACGGCGACGATCTGGTGAACGATATCTCTGCTCGCAAACCCGGCTCGACGGCCAAAGTTGGATACATGCGCAACGGCCAGCACCTGGAGACCACCGTCACCATCGGCGACCGCGCGAAGATGATCGCGGCAGTTGGTAATGATCAGGATCAGGAAGATAAATCCAGTCCTGCCGCGCCGGATGCCGCGCAGTCCAAGCTGGGTCTCGGCGTCACCGACTTACCCCAGGGCGCTCCAGCCGGATTGCACGGGGTCCTTATCCAGTCTGTCAAACCCGGCTCCTTCGCTGACGAGATCAATCTCACCAGTGCACAGGGGTTCGTCATCGTTTCGGTCAACAAGCACCCGATCCGCAACGTAGCCGAGTTCCGCCCCATCATCGCCGCACTCAAGCCAGGAGATGATGTGGTCTTCGAACTTGTCGACCCGCAGCGCCCCAAGGGCGGCAGCAGTTACGTAGGCGGAACTCTTCGGTAAAAGTCGATGCCGACCGGGCGGCCCTTTCCTTACGAAAGCCGTCCGGTTCACCGCATCGAAGACGAACGGGGAAGCGATCTAAGGGGGAATCAACAAGTGTAACCCATTGCTGAAACGCTTCGGGGCCGCGATTTTTCTATTGATTTTTGCTCAGCCCCCCATTTAGGCTGCTCCCATTGCTCTCCGGTATCATGTTTCTATGGCTCTCGCCGATATCTTAACTATGAGGTCTGTAGCATGCTTTCAGCTCGAGCCTGGCAATCGTTGTTGATGGTTGCCACCCTGTCGGTCACCCCAGCTCTAGCCCACCGTACTCATCGCACCCCTACCGCTGGCCACCCCAAATCCTCAACACATAAAGCCAAGAAAACCTCGCACGTGGCGCAGGGTCAACGCACCATCGATTCTGATCGTGCTAAAGAGATTCAGACTGCGCTGATCCGCGAAAACTACATGACCGGTACGCCCAGCGGCCAGTGGGATTCCCAGACCGAAGCCGCCATGTTGAAGTACCAGTCTGACCACGGCTGGCAGACCAAGCTCACCCCTGATTCCCGCGCCATCATCAAGCTCGGCCTCGGACCGACCCACACGGCCGCAGGAACACAGTTTGGAAATAGTACTGCCCCTTCGCTGCCCGCCAACCCTTCGGTCAGCGACAGCAACACCTTAGCATCCACACATTCAATTCAGAATTAGCGAAGGCAGGCAGCTATGGTCCAGATAGCTGCCCGCTTTATCAATACCCTCACTTTTTCGCGAACGACCGCACCAGCGTCACCATGTTCCATATATCATCCGGCTTCTGGCGATCTCCTTCAGAAGGCATATTGTCGCCCTTGCCCTTCTGAATGATGTAGAACAGCTCGCCGTCTGTCAGGTCCTTCAGCGCCGCCGGATCGCGATAGTCCCTCATTACAAACTTTGACTCCACCGCCATTTCTCCCTTGCCGTCGCCGGTTGCTCCGTGGCACATTGCGCAATCATAGCCCCAAAATTTCTTCGCCTTTGCCAGGCCCTCAGGAGTCGGCTTTACCGGATTGGTCTTGCTGGCGATGTCCGGAGGAACCTTGAAGTCGGCGCCTGCCGGCGGAGGAGCACTCTGCATCAGGAACGGAACGGCCCCCAACAAAAGAAGTGCGGGGAAAATCACAACACACTTGAGCACGGCAGCCTCCAGGCTGGAAGTAAGGGAGTGTCGGGCGCGATTCTACGCCCAACAGGAAACGGCCGGGAAGGATTATTTCGGCGATGAAAATGGGTTGAGAACCTCAACAGTGAACGGTGCGAAATCCCGCTCGTTCCGAGTAACCACCGTCAATCCATGCACTCGTGCTGTAGCGGCGATCATGGCGTCCTCCATAAGTTGCCTCGGACGACCATCCATGAGTCTCGCCCACTCACGGAAGACGGGTGCATCCAAAGGAAGAATCTGATAGTTCACCGCGAGCTCGTCGATCCACGCTTCGATTGCCGCCGCTTTCTCTACGTCCTGACGGCGCGTCCGCGCCACTCCTGCCTGTAGTTTGCCGATTGACAGGGCGGAAAGGAACATCTGGCGTTCCGGCACACTCCGAAACCAAGCCAGGACTCCGCCGTGCGGCCTTGGCTTGCGCAATTCAGAGATGACATTCGTATCGAGCAGATACATCCTGACCTACAAGTTCTCTGGTGTTCGACGGCGCAAGCGGCCGCGCTTCGGCACGATATCATCAAACCGCGGTCCCCTATCCAACAGCAATTCCTTCAATCCGGGCCGAACCGCTCCCTGCAGCCGGCGCCATTCGTCCACTGGAACCAGCACAGCCGCCTCCACTCCGCGGCGCGTCACCACTTGCGGGCCTTCGCGCAGGGCCGTGTCCAGAAACTCGCTGAATCGCGCCTTTGCATCCTGTAGCTGCCAGTTCATCTCTTTCCTGACTGGTCATCAGTCTAGTCGGAAGATCAGTAAAAATCAACCCAGCCTTCCTCTCGCCACCAATCCCAAACTGGCGGACAATAGAGGGATGCAAGCTCCATCCGGCTTCACTGACGTCCCCGGAGCGCTCGAAGAGTTCCGCGCCGGCCGCATGATCGTCGTCGTCGACGATGAAGACCGCGAGAACGAAGGCGACCTAACGTTGGCCGCCGAATTCGTCACCGCCGAGGCCATCAACTTCATGGCCCGTTATGGACGCGGTCTCGTCTGTCTCACTCTCACCGAAGAGCGCGCCGACTATCTCCGCCTCGGTCCTATGACGCAGCAGAACTCCTCACGCTTCGGAACGGCCTTTACGGAGACCATCGAAGCCCGCGAAGGCGTGACCACCGGCATCTCGGCAGCCGATCGCGCTCACACCATCAAGGTTGCCATTGACGCCCGCTCTACTGCGCACGACCTCGCCCGCCCCGGACACGTGTTTCCTTTGCGCGCCCGCCGCGGCGGCGTCCTGGTGCGTGCTGGCCAGACCGAGGCCTCCGTCGATCTTGCCCGCCTTGCCGGCCTCATCCCTGCAGGAGTCATCTGTGAAATCATGAACGATGACGGCACCATGGCCCGCGTCCCTGACCTGCAGAAGTTCTGCGCCGAGCACGGCCTCAAGATGCTCACCGTCGCCGAACTCATTCGCTATCGGCTGCAGAACGAGCGCTACATCTTCCGTGTAGCCGAAAGCATTCTGCCCACCCCCTACGGTGAGTTCCGCGCCATCGCCTACGAGAGCGAAGTCAATGGCGGTGAAAGCCATCTCGCGCTGGTAAGAGGCGATGTCGACGCCGACCATAAAAAACGAGGCGGCGAGCCCGTCCTCGTCCGCGTCCACTCCCACTGCCTCGCGGGAGACATTTTCGCCGCCTCCACATGCGATTGCCACCATCTCGTCCAGCAGTCCCTCCGGCTCATCGCCGAAGCCGGACGCGGCGCACTCGTCTACCTGCACAACACCAGCCGCGGCTTCGACATTGACCGCTCAGTTGAGCCGCACCGGATACTCTTCCATCGCGAGGCCCGCCCTCACGACGACGACAAGCACCAGCGCATCCTTCGCCAGGTCGGACTCGGTGGTCAGATCCTCGCTGACCTCGGAATCCACCAGATCCGCCTGCTCTCGAACACACCGACACACGTTCCTGCCCTTCAAGGCTTCAACGTCGAGATCGTCGAGCAGGTGCCGATACCCGGAGAGCCCGTCCCTGCCAGGCGGTAACCAATCAGATTCCGCGGCGGAACCTCCCGCGCTGCGCTTGCGTATCCTGTAAGGACCAGCCGGGCCACCAAGGGTTGGTCTGCCCTTCGGGAGTAAATCCAGATGCGTCGCATCCTCGTAGCTGTCTTCGCGTTGTTCCTCCTCGCCGCAGCCGCGCCGCGCGCACGCGCCGATGACGACCGAGTCTCGTTCTTTCACAGCATCAATATCGCTGAGGGAGAAGACGCGCAGGATACAGTCTGCTTTCTGTGTTCTATTCACGTAGACGGAGAGGTTCACGGTAGCGCGGTCGCCTTCCTTGGCAGCGTCCGCTCAAACGGCGTCATTCACGGCGACGTGGTCAGCTTCCTCGGCAATGTCAGTCTCGGACCCGACGCCCACATCGGTGGCAGCTGCGTCACCGTGCTCGGCAGCGTGCGACATTACAGCAGCAACCAGATCGGCAAAGACCTCGTTCAGATTCCTCTTGTACTGATCTTCATCCCGGTCGTCATCTTGTTTTTCCTCATCTACGTAATTCGCTCACTTGTATGGCGCGCCCGCATCCCTTACCCCATGCCGCCGCCCCCACCGCCGCCGCCCATGCGGTAATTGACAGTATGTTCACCACTTATCCTGGGAGCACGGCTCGCAAGCAGCAAAACCGGAACCCTCGAAAAACTTAGCCTCGCACGGCTCTTTCGCAAGGAAGCAGATCGCACACTGGCGCTCGATCCCAACAATCTAGACGCGCACGAAGCTCTGGCCAGATTTTATTGGTACGGCCCGTCTATCGTGGGAGGAGACAAGACCAACGCCCGCCACATGATCGATGAATTCATCATCCTGGACTCCACCCGGGGCTTCGCGTTGAAGGCCGAGCTGGATGCAACGAACTCCGACAAGACAAAAGATCTAGCGGCTGTTCTCGACGATTGGAAACAGGCCGCCGCTGCCGCGCTCGGAAGCTACACCGCTCATGTGGGGCTGAGCGCATTCCTCGTGAATCTAGACAATGACAAGCTGAAGTGGGCTGAGGATGAAGCAAAGAGAGCCCTCGCTATCAATCCATCGCGTATCGCCCCATACAGATTACTGGCCGAGATTTACGTCCTGACCGGACGATGGGAGAAACTTGACGCCTTTCTGAAACGTGCTCAAATTGCCGTTCCCGACGATCTCTCGCCAGACTTCACCGCCGCGCAGACCATCATCGATTGCAATATATAATCGCAGTTCGCGCGAGCCGAAGCCTATTTCCGTAATTATCTAAGCCAGCCAGCCGAGGGCCTTGAGCCGACGATGGCGGTAGCACACTGGCGTCTCGGACAGGTACTCGAAAAAGAAGGCCGCCGAACCACCGCTCTTTCCGAGGTGCAGACCGCTGTCAACCTTGATCCCTCTCTCGATGGCGCCAGAAAAGATATAAAGAGGCTCCAGTAATTCTCGCCGGGGATTCGTACGTATTCGAAATCTATTTCACACCAATTTTCGCCAGTTCGTCACAAGATGCTTGCTGCCCATGGACCACGCCTTCTACTGTTTGGCGCATGTCACGATCAATCAAGATCTCGCTTTCCTCTGGAGTGGTGCTGTTTCTATTGTCTGCTATACACATCGTCCGCGCGCAGGAGGGTCACAGCGCCGATGCATCCGTCCCGACATCGCAGACCTTTGCGCTGACCGACACCAGGGATCTGGTGGCGGAACCGGGTGTGAAAGCAGAGGCAGTTGAGTATCGAGGCCGGAAAGCCGTCCGTTTGACCAAAGAGGCGGTGGATGAGCCTGGAATTGCGTTGGTGAACGGGATGCAGTTTCACGATGGAACGATCGAAGTAGACATTGCGACGAAGGTCACCACGCCGCCGGGCGCAAAGAGGCCAGGCTTCACGGGAATTGCCTTCCGTGCCCGCCCTGATGCATCACACTATGAGCTGTTTTACCTTCGGCCGGGTAACTGCCGGTCGGAAGATCAGGCGAAGCGCAACCATTCAGTACAATATGTTTCCGAGCCTGGTTTCGGTTGGGAAAAACTGAGAAGACAGTGGCCTTTTATCTACGAATCCTATACGGATTTGCAATTGGATGAGTGGACGAAAGTGAAGATCGAAGTGCACGGCCGCCAAGCTAGCGTGTACCTCAATGGGTCACCCAATCCGAGCCTCGTCGTGGATGGCCTGAAAGGCGAAGATTTGCAGGGTGCCATCGCCCTGTGGGGATATACAGGAGAGGAAGCATATTTTTCGAACCTCCGAATCAACAACGCAAAACCGGAACCGCTGGAAAACGACGGAGAAGCCGCCGGCACATGGGATGTAACCTGTGCCACCGATGCTGGCGGCTTTGGGGGCACCATGAAGCTCGTTCGACAAGACAATACTCTCATTGGGATATGGTCAGGCGCGCTTGGGGCAAATCAACCCGTCAGCGGCACGTGGCGCGACGGTTATGTTGAACTCGCATTCAGTGGAGCATGGCCCGACCAACCTGGATCTGTCACGGCGACGCTTGCCGGCTGGATCGATAGGGATGCCGCCAAGGGCAGAATGAAAGTGGAAGGTCGAGCAGATGGGCAGTGGAGCGCTCTTCGGAAGAAGTGAGTCCTGCCGTTTCGATCCATTCGGTTGTCGGGCAATCCGGAAAATCAGCTCCTCTCGCTCCAGGGTTCACACCAACCTGTCAGCCGCATATACTTTGCTCGACATGATGAAGCCCTCTTTGCTCTGCCTTTTGCCGCTTGTCGTTTGCATCACTCTTCCAACCATGCACGCCCGCGCGCAGTCTCAACCCCCTGTAAACGGAACGTTGCTCGTCGCCAATCAAGGATCCCGTGACCTCAGCATCATCGATCCCGCTGCAGCCCGCCAAATCGCGGTCGTGCCTGAAGGCGGAGTCACCGGCCATGAAGTCGCCGCCTCTCCCGATGGCCGAACCGCTTATGTGCCCATCTATGGCGATTCAGGCGTAGGCAATCCGGGAACCGACGGAAGTAACATGGTGGTCATTGATATCCCATCGCGCAAGGTTATCGGGAACGTCGACTTCGGCCACGGCGTGCGCCCTCACTTCGCTATCTATGACACCAACAGCGGTTTGCTCTACGTGACCACGGAGCTCGACAAGACCGTATCCATCATCGACCCGCATACGCTCAAGATCATCGGCGCTATCCCCACCTCGCAGGAGCAATCGCACATGCTCGCCCTCTCCCGCGATGGGCAGCGCGGCTACACCGCCAATGTCGGACCTGGCACCGTCTCCGTCCTCGACATGAAGGCTCGCAAGACCATCATGGTCATACCCATCTCGGCCAAGACGCAGCGCATTTCGATTTCCCGTGACGACAGAATGGTATTCACAGCCGATCAGACGAAGCCGCAACTCGCCGTTATCGACACCGCTACCAACAAGCTACGCGCCTGGGTCCCGCTGCCGGCAATTGGCTACGGCACCGCGTCTACCCTCGACGGCCGCTGGCTTCTCGTCGCCATGGAGCCGACAAAGCAGGTCGCCGTCGTCGACCTCAAGACCCTGAAAGTTGTCCGCACCATCGATCTTCCCGCCGCCCCGACCGAGATTCTCCCCAGCCCGAATGGCAAGGTAGCCTACGCTTCTATGCCCAGCGGCAATCAGGTCGCCGTCATCGATCTTTCGCAGTGGAAAGTACAGTCGTTGATCGACGCCGGAAAATACGCCGACGGCCTCGCCTGGGCGAAGTGAGCGCCCTCAAAATTGTCCTTATGAAAGGTATCCATGGAACGAAACTGCGACCGGTCTGCGTCGTCTTCTAAATCGGCGAATTCCACTCCCGCCGCTCTTCGCTCTGCTATCTTGTGCAGTTCTATATTTCATCTGGTTCCAACCATAAACGCTGTCGGTCGGTGGCGACCGGGGCGAGTTGCAGCCTTTGCGGGCAATCTGATTCCGCCTTCGTTTCTCTGGTTTGCAGACAGCGAAGTTCAGCTCAGCCTTCGCCGTCAAGGGTCAAGCATCTTCTCGCCTGCCGATAGCACAATCGACGTAAGAGAATGGTTTTCGCACGAATGGGCCGGCCCGGCCACATCCGAAAGTGGTGGCTCTGTATACACGGACAAGGCCAGAGGCCCATGGACCGAATTCGAAACGTCAGTTAGCAGTCGCGGGCGCAGTGAGGAGTTTGGAAGTACCGACGACAAGATACGATCTCAGCCCATGGTGGAAATGCGTTTCCCAGTCGGCTTCGCCAAACAGATCGTTCGTTCATATTGAATGTATTGCTGAAGATTCTCGATATACACTCATGTACCTTAAAAGCCGCTCGAACCTGGGAGAGGTCAGGCGCGTTGCGGGTCTGATCAAATGAACCGGAATTGGCTGACTGCAGCAACCGCGTCGGCCTCGCAGACGCGCTAAAGACTGTCCGGCCTTCGAAGCGGCACAAACATCGAAAAGCTAACGCTTCTCGACATTACCTCGGCCGACGCAATGTGAGCCGCAAGGGTCATACCGTCAAATGCCAACAGAAAGCGATTGCACAATTCCAGTCACACCGGCGTACGATGGGTCCGACGAACGCTTCTAAGACGGAGAAAAAAGAAATGCCAGTTTCCTTTGCGAAGGACATCAAGCCGATGTTCAGGCCGATCGACATTGAACACATGAAGCGATACAAAGTGCCCCTGGACGATTACGCCTACATGTCGGATCCTGCAAACGATCATGGCCATGCCAACAGTGTTGAAGAAACATTGAAAAACAAATCCATGCCTCCCGGCGGCCCATACTGGGACGAGAAACAGTTGGCCCTCTACAGCAAGTGGAAAAGCGACGGCTATCAACCCTGATTTTGAACGGCCTGAAGGCCGCTGGACGCGAACTCCCGCTCCCCGATAGTCTCAAAGGAAATCCCTGTTCCTCCGAGGCCGCTTGGTTCCCGCGACAACTCCCGTTCTCCATCCCGTTCGTCCCTTTGTTTATCCCGGCAAGCAAGCTGCTCTCGCATGCGGCGACGTTCCTCTCGACGCGCTCGCCAAAAAGTACGGAACCCCGCTCTACGTATACTTCGCAGACCATCTCCTTTACCGGCTCCATCTCTTTACCCAGGCCTTTAGGAAGCAGTCGCATCTGGTCTGCTACGCCGTCAAGGCCAATCCCGCGCTCGCTATCCTCAAGCTCCTCCACAAACAGGGCGCGGGTTTTGACATCGTCTCCGGAGGCGAGCTTGAACGAATCCTCACCGTAGACAAGTCCGCCGCGGCACGCGTCGTCTTCTCTGGAGTTGGCAAGACGGCGCCGGAGATCGACCTTGCATTGCGTTCCAGCATTCTGCTTTTCAACGTAGAGAGTGAAGGCGAACTGGAACTCCTCGCCGAGCGCACCGCAAAGCTCAGGAAACCCGCTTCTATCGCCCTGCGAGTCAATCCTGACGTCTTCGCCGAGACCCACCCCTACATCTCTACCGGCCTACGCGAGCACAAGTTCGGCATCGACATCCGCCGCGCGCGCACCGTATATCGTAATAGTGCAAGTTACAAATGGATCAAGCCATCCGCAGTCAGCGTCCACATCGGCTCCCAGATTCGTAGCGCCGAGCCCTTTGGCGCGGCCGCCAGCCGCATTGCCGCGCTAGTTGTCGAACTACGCAAGGACGGTCTGCCGATTCAGTTTATCGACGCTGGCGGAGGCCTCGGCATCGAATACCACGCCGCGCAGCCCTTCAATCCCGAAGAAAAGGTCCGCCAGTACGCCGACGCTCTCATCGACGCCGTCAGCCACCTCGAAGGCATCACATTGCTCCTAGAACCAGGCCGCTTTCTCGTCGCCCAGGCCGGAGCTCTCCTGACCCGCGTGCTCTACATCAAGAAGAATGGCGAGAAAACCTTCGTCATCACTGATGCCGGTATGAACGACCTTATCCGCCCGGCCCTTTACCAGGCACACCACGAGATTGTTCCCGTCATCCAGTCGAAAGGCGTCCGCAAAATTACCGCCGATATCGTCGGTCCGGTATGCGAGACCGGAGACTTCTTCGCCCGCGATCGCGAACTCCCTGCCGTACAGCCGTGCGACCTGCTCGCTATCCTCGACGCAGGAGCCTACGGGCATGCGCTCGCCTCCAACTACACCTCCCGTCCCCGCCCCGCCGAAGTTCTTGTGCACGGAAAGCGCGCCCGACTCATTCGCCGCCGCGAAACCA
>CAYVSQ010000393.1:0-3741 GCA_964453815.1 uncultured Acidobacteriaceae bacterium
TGCGATATTCCGCAGGCCTTCGATCGTCATCTGCGCTTCGACGGCAAGATGCTCATCCGGCAGTCGTCGCCCCTGGTCAAGCCCATTACCGTTCCTCTCGATCCCTACAGGCGAATTTTGGTGATCTCCTTCGGTAAGGCCGGGTTGACCATGCTGAACGCGCTTCTGGAACGCCTTCCGCCAAAAATGCATTTTCGCGGCGTCTGCTCTGCGCCCGAGATCCCAAAGAAGCGCACCTGGCGCATTCGCTATTTCGCCGGAGGCCATCCGCTGCCAAATGAAGATTCCCTCGATGCCGCGCGGGAGGCGCTGAAACAGCTGAAGCGTGCGCGCAAGCATACCTTCGTCTTCTTCCTCATCAGCGGAGGCGGATCTGCCATGCTCGAACTGCCCCTCGATCCGAAAATCTCCCTCGACGACACCATCGCCTTTCACGAAACGCTCATTGCGTCAGGTGCCACTATCACCGAGATCAATACCGTGCGCAAATATTTCTCCGCCGTAAAAGGCGGACGCCTCGCGCTGGCCGCACCCGATGCGGAGAAGCTCTCGCTGTTATTGGCTGACGTGCCCCTCAAGGATTTAGCCGCGGTCGCTTCCTCTCCCACGCTGCCCGACCACTCCACGCCGCAGGAATGCGTCAAAATCCTGCAGCGCTTCCACCTACTTGAGAAATTCCCGCAGAGCGTTCGCGAATATTTTGAGGGGCTGAAGTTAGAATCATCACCGCCTCGCGCCGCAAAAGAACAGGCCTTTGAGCATGCACAATTCGACACTCTGCTCTCGAATCACGACTTCGTCAATGCGGCGCGCGATCATGCGCAATCGCTCGGCTATAAAGTTGTGATCGACAACTCCTGCGACGACTGGGATTACCGTGAGGCGTCGCGGTATCTCCTAAAGCGGTTCCACGAACTGCGCGGAGAGTTTCCGCGGCTGTGCCTGCTGTCGAGCGGCGAGGTGACGGTGAAGATCGATGGCCCGGCGGGATGCGGCGGACGAAATCAGCAGCTCGCCCTGTTCTCGGCTTTCGACCTGGCGGAGCATGGGGATACCCCGATGGTGTTGCTGAGCGCGGGATCGGACGGCATCGACGGAAATAGTCCGGCGGCCGGCGCGATCGCCGACCCCACCACCATCGCGCGCGCGCAGGCATTCCATTTCGATCCCGAGGTTACTCTGAAGGAATTCGACACCTGCCCGCTCTTCACCGCGCTCGGCGACACCGTGGTGACCGGACCCACAGGCAACAACCTGCGCGACCTGCGTATCCTGCTTTCCTCAAAATAACCGACTTTTCCCTTTGCAAAAATCTGAACCCGAGTCACCCCTCATGCGTAAGAACAGATGACGCGGAGGAGGCTTGATGATTCCCTTCATCGAACATTGGGTTAGCACTTCCTGGCTGGCGTTCACTCTTCTCTGGGTTGCCGCGGCTTTCACCTCCAAGCGTACAGTGCAGGTCCAGAGCGGCGGCTCGCGACTCCTTCAGGCAGGCGTGGTGCTAATTGGCGTGACACTGCTCTTCAATTTGAGCCCCTGGTTGATGAGCGGGTGGCTTACGGAGCGGCTGACCCCCGAAAGCGCGCCGGTCGTCCTCGGCGGCGCCGTGCTGACGGTCGCGGGAATGCTCTTCAGTGTCTGGGCGCGGCTGACTCTGGGAAGAAACTGGAGCGGCACGGTAACCATCAAGCAGCATCACGAGCTCATCCAGCGCGGCCCCTACCGGATTGTGCGGCATCCTATTTATACCGGGATGCTGCTTGCAATGCTGGGCACGGCGTTCATCTATGGCATCGCACGATGCTTCCTCGGCGTTCCGATCGTGGGATTGGGATTCTGGCTGAAGGTGCAGATCGAGGAACAGTTTATGGTGCAACAGTTTGGAGAGCAATATGTGCGGTACCGCCAGGAAGTGCGAGCTCTGATCCCCTATATTCTGTAGCAGTGACCGTTACTTAACCGCTACACGCGCCGCATGCAGGTGCTGCAGTGGATAAACGGTAGTTTCGTGCTGCTGGAGTGCTTCGATGCCATCAGCGGCGGCGCGAGCGGCGGCAATCGTCGTGATTGTCGGGATGCGCTGCGTCACAGCGGCGCGACGGATTGCTTTCTCGTCAAAGAAGGTGTCCTGCCCATGCGGCGTGTTTACAATGAGCTGAATTCGCTCTCCCTTGATCAGATCCACGACATTCGGACGACCTTCCTTCACCTTGTACACGCGCTCGATCACCAGTCCCGCGCGCTCCAGCACATTGGCCGTTCCTTCCGTTGCCACAATATGAAATCCGAGCTCGACATACTGCCGCGCAAGTTCGACAATCTGCACCTTGTCACGGTCGTTCACGCTGAAGAAAACAGTGCCCTTCAGCGGCAGGCTCTGTCCGGCAGAAAGCTGCGCCTTGGCGAAGGCCTCGCCGAAGTTATCGGCTACGCCCATCACCTCTCCTGTCGATTTCATCTCGGGACCAAGCACTGTATCCACCCCCTGGAATTTATTCCAGGGAAAGACGGGCGACTTTACGTAATAGTAAGTGCCGGTCTCAAGATCGCGCCCCGAGGCTACCTGCTCCGGAAGAAGCTCGCTCAGTGTGCGGCCCGTCATCAGACGTGAAGCGATCTTTGCCAGCGGAACTCCCGTGGCCTTCGAGACGTATGGCACCGTCCGCGAGGCGCGTGGATTTACCTCGATCACAAAGACCTTGTCTTCGTGGCCCGGCCTGCGCTGGATGGCGAATTGCAGATTGACCAGGCCCACAACATCCAATGCCAGCGCCAGCTTGCGCGTGTACTCCCGAATCGTGTCGAGGGTCGCGGGAGCGATATCGACCGCGGGCAGCACGCACGATGAGTCGCCCGAATGAATTCCCGCCTCTTCGATATGCTGCATGATGCCGGCGATCAGCACGTCGCTCTTGTCGCAAAGCGCATCCACATCGACTTCAATGGCATCTTCAAGAAAATGATCGATGAGGATCGGCCGGTCGTGGGAGTACTCTACGGCTTCCTTCATGTAGTGCGAGACCGCCTCGCTGTCGTAAGCGATCACCATAGCGCGCCCGCCCAACACGTACGAAGGTCGCACCAGGACCGGGTAGCCGATTTGTTCGGCACCGGCCAGAGCCTCTTCGACGCTGGCCGCCATTATGCCCGGCGGCTGCGGAATATTCAGGCCTTCAAGTAATTTGCCAAATCGTTTGCGATCCTCGGCAAGATCAATCGATTCAGGAGATGTTCCCAGGATCGGCACGCCGGCTGCCTTCAGCCGCAGCGCCAGGTTCAGTGGCGTCTGTCCGCCGAACTGCACAATCATTCCGATCTCGGCACCACTCGAAGCCTCATGCTCGTAAACCGCCAGCACGTCCTCCAGCGTCAACGGCTCGAAATACAGTCGGTCGCTCGTGTCGTAGTCGGTCGAGACGGTCTCCGGATTGCAATTGACCATGATCGTCTCGTAGTCGTCTTCCTTGAGCGCGAACGCGGCGTGGCAGCAGCAGTAATCGAACTCAATTCCCTGCCCGATCCGATTGGGACCGCTGCCCAGAATGATGACCTTGCGCTTCGCTGTCGGAGCGGCCTCGTCTTCTTCGTCGTAGGTCGAGTAGAGATACGGCGTCATGCTCTCGAACTCAGCTGCGCAGGTATCGACCAGCTTGAAAACCGGCTTAATGTCGTGCTGATATCGCAGCGCACGAACCTCCGCTACGCCTTCGTTTGTCGGCGTGCCCCATACCTCAGCGA
>CAYVSQ010000394.1:0-14440 GCA_964453815.1 uncultured Acidobacteriaceae bacterium
AAGGTGAGGCCATGCTGAGATTGGTGGAGTACGGGCTGCTGGCGGTATCGTTGCTGACGGTGATCGGTCTGATCCTGGCTACTCCCCGCGTTGCACCCCCGAAACCGGCCGAGAATGTGGAACCGGAGACGCGGCGGATTGGGAACGGGTAGGGCAGCTCGTCGCTTCGCGTCACTCTGATTCGCAATTTCATCCTGGAACAAAGCTCTACAATCTGAGTGGTCGAATGTCTTACCTCCTAGTAAGATGTGTCTCACATGGAGGTAAGACATCATGGTTTTAACTGCGGTGATCAGCTCAAAGGGGCAAATCGTAATTCCTGCCGCGTTGCGAAAGAAATATCGATTAAAGGAAGGGAGCGTCGTGGCCTTCCGGGAAGAAGGGGGCCATCTGGTGCTGGACCCGGATCCATATGCTGCCGTCTATGCGCTATATGGGGCATTCAAAGGTCATAACCTGGAAAAGATTCTGAACGAGGAACGCCGCAAAGAACGGGAGCGAGAGGATCGGCGGTGAAGCACTATGTGCTCGATGCCAATGCTGCGCTTCGCTATCTGATGGGGGCTGAGAATGACGGAAGTGAAAGAATACGGTCTCTGGTTCACGACGGAGAGCGAGGCTCGACTCGCTTATCGATGTCTGTCATCAATCTCGGAGAAGTATTCTACATTCTCATGAAATCAGTCGACGAGGCGAGAGCGCTCCATGCGATTCGCGAGCTGCGGCAGGTGATTTCAATTGCCGATGCGGACATGGAGCGAACAACACAGGCTGCCATCCTGAAATATCGATACAAGTTGGGTTATGCCGTCAGCTTCGCGGCTGCACTGGCGATGGAATACGACGCTACGGTTGTGTCGGCGGATCCGTCGTTTGAGAAGTTGGGAAAGAAACTCAGATGGATGAAGCTGCCACGGTTTCGGGGATAGAACCGGCGGTCTTTTCCATACGCGCGTGCGTGCCCTCGATCATGCTGGCAACCAGCGTCAGCGGCAATCCAACCACATTGAAATAGCACCCGTGGATGCGCGGTATCCAGCGGGCGGCGCGGCCCTGAATCGCGTAAGCTCCGGCCTTATCGGCGGGCTCACCGGTGGCGATGTAAGCGGCGATTTCCTCCTCGGACATCGTGAGCATGGTGACGTGGGTGACCTCGGCCGCGGTTTCGATGCTGCCCTGAGCGACGACGGCGACTCCGGTGATGACCTGATGGGTGGCTCCGGCGAGCAGGCGCAGCATGCGGGCAGCGTCGGCAGCATCGGTCGGCTTGCCGAAGATTTCTCCGTTAGGTGCGACGACGGTTGTATCGGCGCCGAGGACCAGGAGCGGGTTGTCTTCATTTTGCTGTGTCGCTTGCTGAGCGTAGACAGCCTGAGCCTTCTCCCGAGCCAGTCGGACGACATAGGCGATGGGCGATTCGCCCGGCTTGGGTTCTTCCGGAATCGAGGCTGGCGCGACAGTGAAGGTGAAGCCGGCCTGGGCCAGCAATTCCTTGCGGCGTGGCGATGCGGAGGCGAGTACCAGCATAGTTCAATTATCGCAGTCGTGATTGAGTTTCAGTCGATGCGCGTGCCGGTCCTCGGCCCTTCGCTGGTGCAGATGCCCCAAGCCATGCGCGGCGTGTTGTGAGCGAGGCCATATCGTCCGTCGGCGGCCAGCAGGATGATGCCGCCGTGTCCACCGAGACGCTTGTGCAAGTATGAGATAGCTTCGGGGGCAACTTGCTCTGGAGACCGGCCTAACTGGACGCGGTCCGTGGCCCACTTGCCGAGCACCAGCTTCATAATAGGTTCGCCCCAGCCGGTGAGCGAGACGGCCGCGCTCTGATTATCTGCGTAGCAGCCGCAGCCGATGAGTGACGAGTCACCGACACGCCCGGGATCTTTATTGAGGGTGCCTCCTGTGGAGGTGGCGGCGGCTATGTTGCCGTGCTGGTCGAGAGCAACGGCTCCCACCGTATCGTGGGAATCGAGCGGTGGTGTGGCGGTCTCAGGCGATTTGTCGTCTCGGAATTCGCTACCGGCGAAAGTGAGATCCGGAAGTCCGGCGCGCTCGTTCGATTGAGCCTGAGCGAGGCGTTTGCGTTCGCGGTCGAGGACCAGATCGGAGTTGTCGATGAGTGGCATGCCGTGCGCGGCAGCAAACTGTTCCGCACCCTGAGCGACGAAGTAGACGTGAGGACTTTTGTCGAGCACCAGGCGCGCGGCCTGGATGGGATTGCGCAGGCGCTCGACGCAGGCGACTCCGCCGGCGCGCATCGTGGCGCCGTCCATGAGCAGGGCATCGAGCTGAACGCGCCCATCGCGGGTGAGAAAGCTGCCACGTCCGGCGTCGAAGGTGGCATCGTCTTCGAGCTTGGTAACAGCGGCTTCGACGGCATCGACGGCTGAAGCTCCAAGTTCCAGGAGCGCATAACCGGTCTGAAGCGCGTCGAAGACGCCCTGCTCGTGGGCCTCGAGCATATCGTCGGGGATGGCCCAAGCTCCGCCGTGGACGATGAGGGTTGGGGGGCGTTGCATAGTGGACACTTGAGTATACGCGTGGTTGGAGACCAGGGTTTCAGCTCCCAGATTTCTTCCGGGCGAGAGTTATGGTCGAGAGCGAAGGTCCGGACAAGGGAGTAGTGCTGCTGGATCTGTATCGGGCCCTCTCCGTCGAGAAGCCAGACACAGATGAGGACGGCGGGGGCGGCGACTGTGCAAAGGCGGCAGAAGCGAGGTCCGGTGGCGACAGCCAGGAATAGGGCGAGGCCGACGAGATGGAGGAGAATCATCTGGCGCAGCTGAGAGAGGTGTAGATCGCTTCGACTGCGCCACAACCGGTACGCGCCGATGAAATAGATGTAGGGGACAAACGCGTAGATGAACAGATACGGGATCAGGCTGGCGATGCTTGCGAAGGAATGGAGAGGCGGAAACTGGCGCAGGTAGGCCCGAGGTGAGTTGAAATCACCCGAAGAGAGATAGCGCAGAGGGAAGACGATGAGATCGAAGAACAATGTGTGGAAGCCAGCCTTGTGAACGTAGTAGCCGAGGACAGAGGAGAGGACCAGGAGATACGGCAGAAATGAAGGCGGCAAGGTCGGGGAGGATTCTCGCTTTCTCTGATTCGCCGCGACTCGCGCTTTGTGACCAGTTGAGCCACATAAGGTAGAGGAGCAGTGCCGTGAAAACCAAGGCGCCCTGGGTTTGTGTGAATAACGTAGCGATGCCGCAGAGCAGGCCGGCTACGACAATCCTCCATGAGGTTAATCCGCCGGAAAGTGCGCTGACCGCGGCAAGTGCGGCGAGGGTGCTATACCAGTCGTGGGTCGGGACCATTGCGGGAGCGAAATCGAAGACGAGAAAGCGAAGCCCTGGAAGCAGGATGACCGGGCCACGAAGAATCGGCTGGCGAGTTGGGTGACGAGACAGAAAGACGCCAGGCCGAGGGCGATGCTCCAGGATTGAAGAAGCTTAGGCATGAACACCGAAGAGGCGGAAGCCTGCAGCGTAGAGCAGGTCAGTGCCCCCGGCGGCACGAACTCGAAGAAGTCCCGGTAGAGAATCTGCCCGTGAAGGAAGTTTACAGCGCGGGCGAAGAAGATGGTCTGGTCATCGTGCGCGATGACGGGAGTGGCGGAGAGGAGAAACGTTCGCAGATACAGAAGTGCCGCCGCCCCGGCCATGGCGAGAGCGAGATAAGTACGGGAAAGCTGCTCTCCTGCACGCGGCGTGATTTCTGTCATTGGAGGACTACTTTATTCCTTCGGCAGGCGCGCGGCCCCGTTTCCGGGAATCTCACTTGCGGTGTTTGGTCTTTTTCTTTTTGGGGAATGGATGCGGCTTTGGAGCCTGCCGCTGCATGCTGGGTTTCGCGCCTCCGCTCTTTGATTTGTTATTGGGCTTGGATTTCGGTGAGCTGGGCTTCTTCTTATCCCACCCATCTGCCTGCTTTTGGCGCAAGGGTGGGGCACCAGCATCTGTTCCCTGCGCTTCATCCTCGATGATCAAGAATTGCAGGCGCTTCTGGGCGGCGTCGATGCGATCGAGAAGAACGCGCACGCGCTGGCCGATACGGAAGCGGCGTCCCCAGCGCTCTCCGATGATCTCGCGGGTGTTTTCGCGGAAAGTGTAGTAGTCGTTGTCGAGCTCGCCGAGGGTTTGGATAGGCACGAGGCCTTCGACGAAGAGGTCGCCGAGCTCGACGAAGAGTCCGTACTTGGTGGCACTGAGAATCATGGCGCCGAAGTCTTCGCCGACGCGATCGCGCATGAACTTGATCTTCTTCCATTCAACGAGCTCGCGTTCAGCGTCGGCGGCACGGCGCTCGGATTCGCTGCATTCCTGAGCAATGAGGTTGAGATCTGTTTCGGTGATGGTCTCCATCTCGCCGTTTGCACCAGCGGCCGGCGCCAAGGATGTGGCGCCCAGATGCTTTTTTGAGCGCTCAGCCCTGTGCTCTGAACCCTGTTTCGGGTGGGGTTCGCCGGGGTGGCCATAGCCGCTGATTCCGGCAGCGAGCAGGGCCTTCGCGATGCGGTGCACGATGAGGTCGGGGTAGCGGCGGATTGGCGAGGTGAAGTGCGTGTAGCAGGGCGCGGCGAGGGCGAAGTGGCCCTCATTTTTCTCGCTGTAGCGGGCCTGCTTGAGCGAGCGCAGCATGAGGTAGGAGAGGATGCGCTCCTCGGGCTTGCCAGCGATTTTGGCGGTCAGTTTCTGGTACATGCGCGGCGTGACGGGGATGTCTTCCGGGACTTCGTGCTGGCGAGGATTGGAGCGGCCACGGCCGCCATCGCGGCGTTGATGCTCACGGCGCTCGCCTTTTGTCTGGAATTTGCGGACGGGGAGGTTGCCGAGACCGAGGGAATATCCGAAGGACGCGGCGATGTCTTCGAATTCGACGATGCGGCGGGGCTCGGGCTTTTCGTGGATGCGGTAGAGCGAAGGCACGCCGAGAGTTTCAATCCATGAGGCCACGCACTCGTTGGCCGAGAGCATGAACTCTTCGATCAGGCGGTGGGCCCAGTTGCGCGTGGAGCGGGTGACGGACTTCATGGCTCCGAATTCGTCGAACTCGATGATGGGCTCAGGGAGGTCGAAGTCGATCGACCCGCGGCGATCGCGCTTGTGGTTGAGAATTTCGGCGAGCTGCTTCATCCG
Organism: uncultured Acidobacteriaceae bacterium; assembly: GCA_964453815.1. Classification (GTDB taxonomy): domain Bacteria; phylum Acidobacteriota; class Terriglobia; order Terriglobales; family Acidobacteriaceae; genus Silvibacterium. The sequence goes on from CAYVSQ010000394.1 coordinate 5,142, forward strand.
CTCGAAGGCCGGGATGAAGTCTGCGAATTCGGCGCGGGTGCGTTGGTCGCCCTCGAGAATGTTGTGAACCTGGGTGTAGGTCATACGGCGCGCGGATCTGACGACGCCTTCGGTGACTTCGTAGTCGAGGACGTTGCCGCCGGCGTCGATGTTCACGAGACAGGACAAGACGAGACGGTCTTCGCCAGGGCGCAGGCTGCAGATGTCGGTCGAGAGCTCCTGCGGAAGCATGGGGATGGCACGGTCGGGAAAGTACACGGAGTTGCCGCGCAGGCGCGCTTCGAGGTCGAGCGCAGTGCCGGGTGTGACGTAGTGAGCGACGTCGGCGATGTGAACCTGAAGATGCCAGTGGCCGGTTGCTTTATCGTGTTCGACGAGGACGGCGTCGTCGAAGTCACGGGCGGTTTCGCCGTCGATGGTGACGATGGGCAGATCACGGAAGTCGCGGCGGGACGCGATGACTTCGGGATCGATATGGGCGACTGCGCGGGCTTCAACGAGGACCTTGTCGGGAAAGATGCGCGGGAGATGGTGCTTGCGAATGACCATCTCGACGTCGATGCCGAAGTCGTCTTCATGGCCGAGGACTTCGATGACGCGGCCGCGGGCGAAGCGCGTGGGCGTGGGCCAACTGGTGATTTCCACATCGACGACCAAGGCTTCGAGATTGTTGTCGTCATAGTTACGAATTGAGCGGGTGGCTTCTTCGCCGAGGACGCGATGCGGGTTCGCGCTAGCCGCTGGCGGTTTGGGCATCTCTGCGTCGAAGGAGATAAGGACGGACTGGTTTATCCGGTCGTCGAAGGGTGTGACGTAATTGCCGCTGAAGTTCTCGTTCCCACGACCTTCGCGGGCATAGTGGAAGGTTCCGATGACGGTCGCGTTGCGACGTGTAAGGACCTTAACGATACGTCCCAACTTGCGTCCGTCGTTACGTGAGGGCATGAGCTCGACGAGAACCTGGTCACCCTGCATGGCGTCGTGGATTTCGTTGGGCGGGATGAAGATATCGTCGTCGCGATCGCCCTGCGGGGGACGGACGAAGCCGAAGCCGTCACGGTGCAGGTCGAGGCGTCCGGTCACCAGGTTGTTGGCTTGATATCCGGCCTTTGCGGGGGCTTTGGGGAGGGCCCACTGCTCGCGATCCGTTTTCAGCAGATGCCCGGCAGCAGTGAGCCGGGCGAGATGTTCGAGGAGCAGACGGCGCTCGCGCCCTCCGCCGAGCGAGAACTCGCGGACGAGTTGTTTGTATCCGGCGCGCTGGCCGGGAGATCGCTCGATCTGGCGAAGAAGTTCGCGGTCGGTCATTAACCTCATGGTACGGCAGCAATGCGAAGAGGCGGCAAGGGGGGAAGATTCCTCGCACGGGCAGGTTGCCCCGCAAACAAGCTGTTCCCAGTTTGTTCCGATTTCCGCAAGTAACTGAAGAGATAAGGGGAAGACAAAAAGATTCACACGGGTAGGTGCATTTTTTCAGCGCGCGTGTATAAGATCGAAACACAGCGCCGGTTGCGCGGATTGCGGTTGGCAAATAGGCTTGATAAAGTCTGACCAATAGAGGGATCGACGTAATTCAAGCTCCGCAGGCTTGATCGGCGATGCGATGGGCGATAGTTTCCCCACGACGCCGCAGTCATGCGGGGCAAGTAGAAGAAGAGAGGACAAGTAACACGATGTGGAAACCGAATCAGGCAAGCAGCTCTTCGCAGACGCCCACGAACGAACCGGTTCGTCCGGCGGCGCCTGCCACCCCCAGTTATGAACCGGCAGTCCGCACTTCAACAGCCAGCGCACAGCCTACTTCGACTGCCGACCAGGCGACAATTGGCAAAAGCCTGGTAGTGAAGGGCGAAGTGAGCGGCTCGGAATCGCTCTACATCGACGGCAAGGTGGAAGGCGCGATCAATCTGCCGGGCAATCGCGTGACAGTGGGCCGAAACGGACAGGTTTCGGCGAACATCACGGCGCGTGAAATTGTCGTCCTGGGCAAAGTGCGGGGCAACATGAGCGCGAGCGATCGCGTGGACATCCGCAGCGAGGGTTCTCTGACCGGCGATGTGACGGCGCAGCGAATTTCGATCGAAGATGGCGCCTTCTTCAAAGGCGGCATCGACATCCGCAAACCGGGCAGCGAGACGAAACCGGTAAATTCGAGCGCAAACGCGAGCGTAAACTCTGAGGCCGGGAAACCGGTTCCAGCGCAAGTGTAGCGGTCACGAATACTTATTGCTTGAAAGGGCTCCGGGTCCATGCCTGGGGCCTTTTGTGCTTTGGGATCGAAAAAAGAAGACCTGCAAATTCCGAGTGACCGTGGTGTAGTGTAACAGTTCGACAGAGCACCAGAAGCGATGCGACTCCTATCCCAACTACGAAGTCATCGACCCGCTGTCGAAAGTGCACTGGCAGCGACGCCGTCGAATAAGCACGGCCGGGACCGGGGTCCACTCGCGAGATAACCCTCATCTATTGAGAGTGTTTGTGAGGAGCCCCGGCCAGCAGGCTGGGGGCTTTTGCTTTGTCGAGCGAAAGAATGCTGGCAGTCGCAGCAATGTAAGACGAATTCGGGTGATTGATCCGGATAGGTGAGGAGAAAGTCATGAAGGATGGTAGGAAACATTCCTGTCTGGGGAGAAACACGAAGAAAAGACGCTGGTGCAGATGAGGACCTGCGCGGCTACGGCGGATCGCGCAGCCCTGATGGCCGATGGGCACCTGGGCTATGCGGTGCCGATCGGCTGGGTGGTGGCGTACAAGGACACGATCAGCCCCTCAGGCGTGTGCTTTGATATTGCCTGCGGTAACAAGGCCGTCCGAGTGAATATGCCGGGGAGGAGCTGCGTGCAAAGATCAGCACGATCATGGACGATGTTTGGTCGACGCTGAGCCTCGGCGTGGGGCGGAAGAATTCTGAGAAGGTGGAACACCCGATCTTCGACCGGGATCACGCCGGTTGAGATCTTGAATCCACGCGTCCGCTCAAGCAGAAGGCTCAGGGGCAGCTGGGACGATTGGTTCCTGGAATTATTACGTCGACCTGTTCACGGATGAGCATGAGCGGGTGTGGATCGGCGTGCATTTGGGTCTCGCGGATTCGGGCACGGTGTTGCGACCTGGTTCCTAAATGCGGCAGGCGCGAAGGATGGCATGGAGGTTGAGCCGTGCGTACTTTCGGCGTCGGGTGACCTGGGCGAGCGATGCATCCGCGCGATGACACTTGCTGGGAAATATGCCTACGCCGGACGCAACTGGGTGTGCGATCGCGTGGCGAACCTGCTGGGAGGGGCGATTGTGGAGAGCGTCCACAATCACCACAGCTTTGCATGGCGCGAAGAACACGACGGCGAAACGTATTGGGTGGTCCGTAAGGGCGCGACTCCGTCGTTTCCCGGGCAGAAGGGATTTGTCGGCGGGACGATGGCGGAGCCGGCTGTCATTCTCGAAGGCGGGGAGAGTGAAGAGTCGAAACTGGCTCTTTACAGCACCATTCACGGTGCCGGACGTGCGATGGGGCGCCGCGAGGCGACGGGCGCTGTCGATCGTAAGACCGGCGACGTGAAGCGTCCGGGAAGGGTCACGCGCGAGATGATGCACGGGAAGATCGTAGAAGCAAACGTGGAGCTGCGCGGCGCGGGTGTCGATGAGTCTCCGCACTGCTACAAGCGCCTTAATGAGGTGCTGGAGGCGCATGAGAACAGCGTGATGATTCTGCACACGCTGACTCCGGTGGGCGTGGCGATGGCCGGAGGGAATGAGTGGGATCCTTACAAGGATTGATGATCTAAATGGGGCCCGTGATGGGCCCCATTTTTTATGGATGGTTGCCGGTCATGCGGCGCTCGATTTCGAGAAGCGGCCCACGAGTTGGTCGGGCAGCTTTGACCCAGTCAGCCGGAGAACTGCAGCCGAGATTGCGAGCCAGACGATTGTAGCGACGAGGAGAAGCGCCAGCTCATGCAGGCGGCTGGTGGTAGGAAAGAGGTGGCGCAGTCCGACAAGCGCGGCGTAGCTGACGACAGCTGCCAGGAGCGAGCGGAGCAGTTCCGGATATTCAACGTTGCTAAGCGGGACCATGCGGCGGCGGTTGAGAAGGATGGCTAGGGTGAGAGTCTGCATGAGGATGCCGATGTCGGAGGCGATGGCCAGCCCTAGTGGTCCCATGGAGCGATGGAACGACCAGTAGATAGGCCACGAAACGAGGGTGACGATGGTTCCTGCGACCATGGGGGTAACAGTGTTGCCGGCGGCATAGAAGGCGCGAGCATAAATGGCCTGTGCGGACCACAGGCAGAGCGATACCGAGAAGGTGGCAAAAAATAGGGCCATGATGGCGGAGTCGGTGCGGTGGAAGGCTCCGCCGCGCAGGAGCAGATCGACTGCGGGGAAGGCCATGGCGATCATGAAGGCGGTGAGGAGAATGGAAAACGCGAGAATGCGGGAGACGGAGGCGTTGACGGCGCGGGCAAAGGGCGCGGTGCTGGGTTTTCCATCGTCGCCGAGTCTTCCATACAGCGAGGCGAGAAAGGGCAGCGAGGCGGCTCCCGCGGCCTGGCCGAGGGCGACGGGCGCGGTAAAGATCTGCTTGGCGTAGGTAAGAAGAGAAATGGCTCCGCCGGTGTTCGAAGCGTAGTGATTGATGATCCAGCTGTCGGCGGTCACGAGCGAGACGCCCAGCATGAGCGGGATGGACATGCGAACCCACTCATGCAGGCCGGGGTTCGACCAGTCAAGGATGGGGCGGTAGCGCGCGCCGGCGCGGTGGGCTCCGATGGCGTTCAGCAGGAAAGGACCGAAGAAAGCTCCGGCGAGGGTGCCGATGGCGAGCGACCGAATGCCCAACACACGGGCGAGAAAGACGCCGCCAAGGATCGTTCCGAGGTTATAGATGAGCGGCGTGACGGCCTGCACGGCGAACTGCTTTCGGACGAGAAGGACTGCCCCCAGGACGCCTCCGGCGAGAAAGCAGAGTTGCGCTGGGAGGAGAATGCGGGTGAGGTGCGTGGTGAGGTCAGCCTTGGCGGGCGAGAATCCGCTGAACCACCAGCCAACGTACCAGGGTGCGGCGAACTCGGCGAGTAGAATCGCGATCACCAGCACCAGAGTCATGGTAGTGAGGATGACGGACATGGCGCGTTCGCCCTCGGCGTCGCGACCCTGTTCGCGATAGCGGCTGAGCATGGTGACAAATGTGATAGATGCCGCTCCTCCGACCAGGAAATAGGAGATCATGTCAGGGAGTTGGAAGGCGGCTAGCAACGCGTCAGCGTCGGCGCTGCGCCCGAAGATGTAAGCGATGTATTTGATACGGACCAATCCAATAACGCGCGAGAGCACGGCCGAGGCCATGAGAAGCAGTGTGGCGGTGAAGGCTGTGTGGCGGTGCGAGGGGCGTAGGACTGAGAGTGCTCGTTGCCAGCGCGGAGGGTTTGGGATGGAAACCATGCGGGATGGGTTGATTTTACAGACCGGCTAAGTGGCGGGCTGTGGACAAGGATAAGAGGGGGGAGGATGGAAAATTTTAGGCTAAGAACATGGCAGCTATGACAAAGAATTTGTTCTTCGTCGGGATCATCCTGGCCGCGGCCGGGATACTCTCCCCGCCTCTCGCGCTCGCCGCAGGACTGGCGTATGGACTATTCGCCGTCCACCACTATCACATCGACGCGCGTAGGCTGTCGAAGTTTCTATTGCAGGCTTCGGTGGTTTGTTTGGGATTCGGGATGAATCTGGCGCAGGTGCTTCGTGTAGGGCGGTCGGGATTTTTGTATACGGCTGTGGGGATTACGTTCGCCATGTGCCTGGGATTGCTGCTGGGGCGGCTGTTCAAGGTGGGAAAGACTCAGTCCTTTCTAATCTCAGCGGGAACGGCGATTTGCGGGGGCAGCGCGATTGCAGCCCTGGGGCCAGTGACCGAAGCGAGCGAAGAGGAGATGGCCGTCGCGATGGGCACGGTGTTCGTGCTGAACTCCGTTGCGCTGTTTATTTTTCCCGTGATAGGGGGCGTCATGCATCTGTCGCAGACGCAGTTCGGGCTGTGGGCGGCGCTGGCGATTCATGATACGAGCTCCGTTGTGGGTGCAACGGCCAAATATGGCGCGGTCGCGCTAGCCATCGGTACGACGGTAAAGCTGGCGCGCGCAATGTGGATCGTCCCTTTAACGCTGGGCGTGGCCGCAGTAAAGAAAAGCCGGACCCGGGTGCAGTGGCCGTGGTTCATTCTGCTCTTTGTGCTGGCGGCGGTGATGAACAGTTATGTCCCGTGGCTGCGCTCGCTGTATCCCGAGCTAGCGCGGCTGGGGCGCGTGGGGCTGGGGGTGACGCTGTTCCTGATTGGAACGGGGATTTCACGGGAAACGATCAGAGACGTGGGCGCAAGGCCGCTCATTCAGGGTGTGCTGTTGTGGATTGTGGTGGGGAGTGTCTCGCTATGGGCGATTGTGGAAGGTTGGATTCACCTGTAAGCCACAACGTGTTCTGCACGCGTTAGGATGGAGTTCTGTCTTGAAGCACATCGGCCCCATCCTCTCTTCGATAGGAACACCACATGCAGGAACGCAATTTGTTTTCCGGAAGGCGCGGGATGGTTCTCGTCCCGCTTATTTTCTGTTTTGTTCTCGCCCTGCAAGGGCAGACGCGGACGATTCAGGGTGGCGACGGCATTGTGTTGGCTGCTCCGCCGGTCACCGCAGTGCATGCGATTACTGACGATTACCACGGCACTAAAATCGAAGACCCTTACCGCTGGCTGGAGGATGCAAAGAGTCCTGAGACGCGAGCATGGATTGACGCCGAAAACCAGTACACACAGAGCTATCTGTCGCAGGTGAAGATTCGCCCGGAGATTGTGAAGACCCTGACGGCGCTGGAACGGGTCGACGTGTTCGCGATTCCCTCGCTTTATGGAGGGAAATACTTCTTCGAGAAGCGGCTGGCGGAGGAGAACCAGCCGTCGATTTATATGCGCGTCGGGTGGCAAGGCAGGGATGAACGGCTGATTGACGCGACCAAACTCAGCGTCGACCAAAATACTTCGGTCAACATTCTGGACGTCTCGCGAGAGGGTGATCTGCTGGTTTACGGAGTGCGCCAGGGCGGGGCGGACGAACTCTCGATTCATGCGATGAACGTGAACGATCACAAGGATCTCGCGGACGTTCTGCCGGCAGCGCGTTATTTCGGAGTGAGTCTGAGCCCTGCGAACAAGGGCCTGTACTATTCGCGCTTCACGCCCCATGAGGGCTCGACGGTGTGGCTGCACGCCTTCGGCACTCCGCAGGATAAGGATGTGAAGGTCTTCGGCGGTGAATATCACGGGACAGAGTTGGGAGAGCTGGATCTGATTGATGCAAGGGTCACCGATAACCAGCGCTACCTGATTGTTCAGATCGGCCATGGCGTGCCGGCGACAAGGGACGACATCCTGGTGAAAGACCTGCGTAAGCCGGAGAGCGATTTCGTCCCGTTGGTTTATGGCGTCGAGGCTCATATGGAGGCCGCAAACATCGACGATCGATTCTTCCTGAAAACCGACTATCAAGCAGCGAACGGACGGATCGTGGAGGTAGTTCCAGGCGTCCAGCCGGCGCAATGGAAACCCGTGATTGGCGAAGGCAAAGACGAGATCGATGGCTTCAGCTTGGTGGGTGGAAAGCTGTTTGTTTCACGCCTCAAGGATGTAAAGAGCGAGACCACGGTCTACACGCTCGAAGGCCGCGAAACGGGAACGTTGAGTTACCCCGGCATTGGCTCGGGGTCAGTGGTGTATGGGCGGCCTGGCGAGACGGAAGGCTTCTATACCTTCTTGTCGTTCATCTCGCCGCCGGCGATCTATCGCTACGACACGAAGAGCGGGCACTCGGAGGTCTTTGGTGAGGCAAAGGTGCCCTTCGATTCGTCACAGTATGAAGTGACGCAGGTCTTCTACACGTCAAAGGACGGCACGCGCGTGCCGATGTTCATTGCGGGCAAAAAGGGTCTGGTGCGCGACGGCAAAGCACCTCTGCTGATGACCGGCTACGGCGGATTTGATGTGCCCATGTTGCCGGTGTGGAAATCCGAATATGCGTGGTGGATGGAGCAGGGAGGATTTTTCGCTCTGCCCGATCTGCGCGGAGGAAACGAATATGGCGAGACCTGGCACAAGGCGGCGATGTTCGAGAATAAACAGAATGTCTTCGACGATTTCTTTGCGGCGGCTGAATATCTGATCAAGAACGGTTACACAACGCCGCAGCACTTCGCGATCCGCGGGCGCTCGAACGGTGGCCTGCTTATGGGCGCGGCTATGACGCAGAAGCCCGACCTGTTTAGCGCGATTTGGTGCGGCTATCCGTTGCTCGATATGCTGCGCTACGAGAATTTCGAATTTGGCCGGGCGTGGACAACGGAATATGGCAGTGCGGAAAATACTAAGGACTTTGCGTATCTCGTGAGGTACTCGCCTTACCAGAACGTGAAGCCGGGGACAAAGTATCCAGCCATCATGTTCTTTACGGGCGACAGCGACACGCGCGTCGATCCGCTGCACGCGCGCAAGATGACGGCGCTGATGCAGGCGGCGAGCGGGAGCGACCGTCCGATTTTGCTGCACTATTCCCTGAAGGGGGGACATAGCGCAGGCGTCTCCGTATCGCAATTTGTAGAAGATGAGGCAGATGAGCTGGCTTTTCTGTGGGCTGAGACAGGTGGGAAGTAAAATCTCGCCCGATGGTGGTGGGGCATCGACCATCTCAAAATGAGCCATTACCTAGGATCGACTAACGTTGGTCCCTGACTCCCCGATAAAAACGCATACCTGTATGAGCAGGCGTGTTCCCTCCGGGCGAGTGCGCGGAGCGGCGCTTACAGGTAAGAGGAAGGGGGAAACCTATGGCGGCAGAACGGGATCAGGGAGAATGCGAGCAGCGATTCCGGCTTGCCGCTGGGGCAACCGCACGCCCTGAGGGTAAGCGTGAATCTTTCCGCCAAGCATTGGGTGTCCGGGACTGGCCCGTCATGTGGCGGAAGTCTTGTCGAAGGCAGCGGTGTCGCCCAGACGACTTGCGGCTAGAAGTGACCGAGAGCAGCCTGATGAGCAACGCCGACGCAGCGCTCGAGAGCATGCAGGATCTGCAGACGCGCTGGGCGTAGGCCTGCACATGGATGACTTTGGCGCCGGCTACAGTTCGTTGCATCATCTCCACAGCTATCCATTCGATACGCTGAAGATCGACCGCTCGTTCATCCAGGGAATCGCGGAGGAGAAGGACAGCGCGGGATCGTATGGACGATCCTCGACCTGGCGCGGTCGCTCGAAATGGACG
>CAYVSQ010000395.1:0-11525 GCA_964453815.1 uncultured Acidobacteriaceae bacterium
TTCAAGCCGGGCGTGCCGCTCAAGATCGGCGGCCTGTACATTGACCATCCCGAGGGGTTAGCTGGCCACTCCGATGGCGACGTGTTGCTGCACGCTATCACCGACGCGCTGCTGGGCGCCGTCTCGGCGGGAGACATCGGCAGCTTCTTCCCGCCCGGTGATCCACGCTGGAAGGATGCCGACTCCTCCATCTTTCTCAACCTGGCACTGGAGGAAATTCAGAACGCCGGTTATCGCATCCTGAACATCGACACCACCCTCGTTTTGTCCGCGCCCAAGATCGGCCCCATTTCCGCCGACCTTCGCGAGCGTGTCGCCGATCTATTGAACGTCAGCCCATCGGATGTAGGAATCAAGGCCAAGACTCCCGAAGGCCTGAACGCTGATCACGTCGCCCAGGCACACGCCGTTGTCCTGCTCGAAAAGGTCGAGGATCCGGAAGAACTGCGCAGCATGAGCGCCGTCGTGGAGAGCCAGAAGCAGCTCGAAGACGTAGTAAAGGATCTCGTCAGCCAGGTTCATGGTGTAGGGCCACGGCGCATTCGTAAACCTGTCTTCGATACGGAAGACATCACCTGATTCAGGGCTCAGCAGGGCACCGGGTGCCCCACGTCCGGATTTTCGGACGTGGGTTTTGAACACATTTCAGGAGCATCATGACACCTAAGATCGTAGTGTCTCTCTTGTTTGCCGGAGCGTGCCTTTCCGGCTGTTCTCTTGCCCAATCCGCCGCTGACTGGCAGACGCCCACCGAAAAATCCGGATACCGCACCACGCCGGATTATGCCGAGACAATGGCTTTCATCAACCAGGTAGCCTCCGCCGCTCCTGGCCAGGTGAAGGTCGAGCCCTTCGGGGCAACCGGCGAGGGCAGGGAACTCGACATCGTCATCCTCTCCAAGGATGGTGTCTTCGACCCGGCGGCGATTCACGCCTCGCATCGCCCCATCGTGCTTGTCCAGAATTCCATCCACGCCGGCGAGATGGATGGCAAGGACTCCTGTCTCGCCCTGCTGCGCGACATGGTCATTTCAAAAACGCAGGCAGCGCTGCTCGACAACACTGTCCTCGTTTTCATCCCCATGTATAACGCCGATGGACACGAGCGCCGGTCGCCGTACAACCGTATCAATCAAAATGGCCCTGAAGTGATGGGCTGGCGCGCCAACGGAACCAACCTCAATCTGAATCGCGACTACCTCAAGGCCGACACTCCCGAAACGCGCGCCTTCATGAAGATGTTTCACCAGTGGCTGCCCGACTTCTTCGTCGATAACCACGTGACCGATGGCGCCGATTTCCAGTACGACGTCACATTCACGATCGATGACGGCCCCAACGTCTACGGTCCTACCGCCCATTGGGTCGACGATGTCGTCACTCCCACTCTGGTCAAACAAGTCAACGCCGTACCCGGCCATCTGGCTTCACCCACCTACATCACGCTCAACGACGACACCGACCCCGCGAAGGGCCTGGGCTTCAACGACGATCCCCCGCGCTTCTCTACCGGCTACATGATTCTTGAGAACCGCCCGGGGATGCTCGTCGAGCTGCACATGCTCAAGGACTACAAAACGCGCGTCACCGGCAACTACGAGCTTCTCCGTGCGCTGCTGGAGATCGTAAATCGCGATGGCGCAAAACTGATCAAACTGAACGCCGACGCCGATGCCGAAGCAGCGCGCCTCGGAGCGCATCCTTTAGGCAACCAGCAGTTTCCACTTCGGGTTGGGTGGGGTGGAGAGACGACGCCATTTCTCTTTCGCGGGTATCACTTCACGCGCCAGCTGAGCGAAGTCTCCGGCGCCATGTGGATCAAGTACTCCCACGAGCCGTGGGACGTTTCCCTACCGCTCGAGACGGGCTTCAAAGTGACAGCATCGACCGTTCCCCCGGCGGCTTACATCATCCCGCGACAATGGATCCACGTCATCGATGTGCTCGCCGCACATCAAGTTGAGATGCGGCATACCTCCGCGCCGTGGACCGGCGAGGTCGAGACCTACCGTTGCAATGGCATGCAGTGGAACCGCGCGCCCTTCGAAGGCCGCCATCCGATCTTTCCCGGCGAGGGAGCCAACGAGCCCGGCAGTTTCGGCCACTGCGAGCTTGTCACCAATACGGATACATATCCGGCCGGGTCTGCGGTCGTCCAGCTCAACCAGCGGCTATCGAAGGTCGCCTTGCAGTGGCTTGAGCCTGAAGGGCCGGACTCGGCGATGGCTTGGGGCTTCTTCGATACCATCTTCGAACAGAAGGAATATGGCGAGGCGTATGTCGTCGAAAAGCTTGCCCGCGATATGATGGCAAAAGATCCGAAGCTCAGGGAAGAATTCGAACGCAAGATCGGTAACGATCCCAAATTCGCCGCCAATCCCTACGCGCGATTGTCGTTCTTCTACGATCACTCTCCCTGGTACGCAGCAAACCGGATTGGAGAGTATCCTGTGGGCCGGTTAACGAAGCTCGACGGATTGCCGTTGGGGAAGTAGGGGGATCACGACAACAAGATAGTTTTACTGGCACAAATGCAAGTAGCTTCGATCAGCGTGATCGAAAAGATGCCTCCCGGAAAATACACGGATGCGGAGGGCATCAAGCGAGTGATCACGAAATACGATTCTGTGGTCTTAACGGCACCCGAGAAGGGCACCGTTCAGTATTACTGGAGTGGCAAGGACTTCCAAAAGATCGTTACATCGGAGTAGCTCTTATGGAATCGTTGCCATTGTTGTCCAATGCTGCTTGACTCCCCAACCCATCCCTACCTAGCATCGAAAGTTGATCCCATCCAACGAAATGTCACCGGAAAGCACCCCACGCGTCCGCTTCGCGCCTTCTCCCACCGGCTATCTCCACGTCGGAGGAGCCCGCACCGCCCTCTTCAACTGGCTCTTTGCTCGTCACTTCAGGGGAACCTTCATCCTTCGCATCGAAGACACCGATTTCGAGCGCTCTTCCGAAGAGATGGTCGAGGGCATCCTCGAAGGGATGCGCTGGCTCGGCCTCAATTGGGACGAAGGCCCGTTCTTCCAGTCCCAGCGGCTCGAGCTCTATCGGGAGACCGCCGAAAAGCTTCTCGCCAGCGGACACACCTATCCTTGCTTCTGCACCAAGTCTGAACTCGAGCAGCGCCGCGCCGCAGCAACCGCTGCTGGACGCTTCCCGATGTATGACCGCCGCTGCCGGGCCATCGACCCGGTTATTGCTGCACAGCGCAAAGTCGCCGGAGAAGCATCCGCCATGCGCTTCGCCGTACCCGACGGAGGATCGACAGGCTTCGACGACGCCGTCTTCGGCCGCGTCGAATTCGCCAACGCCGAGATCGAAGACTTCGTGATCCTGCGCTCCGACGGCATCCCCACCTACCACCTCAGCGTTGTGGCCGACGACATCGACATGCGCCTCACGCATATCATCCGCGGAGCCGACCACATCTCGAACACGCCCAAGCAGGTGCTGCAATACCAAGCCCTCCGAGTGGCCCTGCCCACCTTCGCGCACGTCCCCCTCATCCTCGGCCCCGATAAGACTCGCCTCTCCAAGCGTCACGGAGCGACCTCCGTCATCGCCTACAAGGAAATGGGCATCGTCCCTGAAGCCTTCCGCAACTTTCTCGCGCTCTTGGGATGGACGCCCGGCTCCGCGCACAAAGATCGCGAGATCTTCAGCTCTGATGACCTCATTCAGCTCTTTTCGCTCGACGGTATCTCGAAGTCAAATGCCGTCTTCGACAACGACAAGCTCGCCTGGTTCAACACCGAGTACATCCGCGCCTATGACTCGGAAAAGCTGCTGCCGCTGATCGAAGAAGAATGGGCAAAGGCAGGATTCACGCCGAACCGATCGCGCGAAGAGATCCTCGCTGCCATCGATCTTCTCAAGCCGCGCGCACGTAATCCCAAGGACTTCGCAACCGGCTTCCGCGCGTACTTCAGCGATACCTTCGACTACGATCCCGCCGCCGTTGCCAAGTTTCTAAGTGACGGAGCAGTCCGCGCTTTCCTTGTTCAGCTGTCGCAGCACTACGCCGCCGAGTCTCAGTTCACCGAAGCCTCGACGGAGGCCGTCCTCCGCGCCATGGCGGACGAGAACCGCATCAAGGCCGGCCCGCTCATCAACGGATCCCGCGTCGCCCTCACTGGCCAGGCCGTTGCCCCCAGCCTTTTTGCCGTTATGGCCTTGTTGGGAAAGGACCGTGTAGTCCAACGCCTCGGCGCCGCGGAAAGCATCAAGGCCACTGTCTGAACACGCTCAGTTCTCGGCGTCTTTTGGATTCCTGCCGCGTTTCCGTTTCTCCACCGCCTGGCGAAGCAGATACTCGATCTGCCCATTCACGCTGCGCAACTCGTCCTGTGCCCAGGCTTCCAGTTCAGCCCAGAGCACGGGATCGATCCTCAGAAGAAATGGTTTGCGCTCTGCCATCCTTCGCCCTAGTGGTACAGCGTGCCTGTGTTGACGACAGGATGAACCTCAGATTCGCTGCACAGCACCACCATCAGATTGCTGACCATTGCGGCGCGTCTTTCGTCGTCCAGCTGCACCACATCTTTCTCGGCCAGATCCTTCAGGGCCATCTCCACCATGCTGACCGCGCCGTGTACGATCTTCTGCCGGGCGGCGATCACCATTTCCGCCTGCTGGCTGCGAAGCATGACCTGGGCGATTTCGGGCGCATAGGCCAGGTGGGTAAGCCGAGCCTCGTCGACAACCACGCCCGCTTTAGCCAGCCGCTCCTGTAGCTCCCCGCGCAGCGCTCCGGAAACGTCGTCCACATTTGCACGCAGCGTTATCTCGCTAGCGTCGCCGTCGTATGCGTAGAGGCTCGCCAGGTGGCGCAGGGCCGATTCGCTCTGCGTGGGTACATAGTTCTCGTAATCGTCGACGTCGAACATCGCCTGAGCCGTGTCCTGCACACGCCACACCACCACCGCTGCAATTTCGATCGGATTGCCGCGCTTGTCGTTCACCTTGAGCGTGTCACCGTTGAGGGTGCGCGCCCGCAGAGAAATCTTGTTTCTTCCCGGCCTTCCCCCCGCGCCTGTCTTACGCAAGCGTAACTGGCTTTGCGCGGCCGCCAGCCCAAACTGCGAAGGTCCATTCGTGTAGAACGGATTTCCCCAATGAAAACCGCTGGCTCGCACGGTCCCCTTGTAGGAGCCGAAGAGAACCAGTACGCGCGCTTCGTTGGGCTGCAGCGTAAAAAATCCCTTCACAGCGATAATGAGCGCAACCATTACCAGAGCGCTGCAAATCCCTCCCCCTATCACCTGATTTTGTGCTGAGAAAACCAGCAGAGCACCATCGGCCAGCAGCAACACAATCCAAATCACGAGCATCGCCGCGCCGTTCAAAACCTTTACCACCCGTTCCTGATTGACAGCTTGATTCGCTGACATAACACTTTCCTCCCGCACCGGACATAGATGCTAGCAAAGTGATATCATATTGCTATCTAAAAAGCGAGGGGATCGACAGCCCTGCCTCAAGGCCGAAACTTGACCGCTCCGCGGTCGAGAAACGAAATCGAGCAGTATGTCCTGATTTTTCTTGCGGTTGTATCCTTCGCAAACTTGAATGGTTGCGGTGTCAGTGCGCCACCACATTCACCGCCACCGGAATCTTCCGCGGTGGAAAGCAGGAGGTCGCATCGCAGGCCTGGTAGCGAAGCTGTCCTTCGATCAGGTGATCGCCAGCTTTCGCCTTCACATGTGCGCGCACAACAAACTCTCCCGTGTAGACGCTCAGCTTTTCATTCGGGCTTATAGCCAGCGAGAAATCCGTTCCCGCAGGAAAATCAACCGGTCCAACCGTCACTCCCGGCGGTTCTACAACCAGCAGTTGCGTGGGAATAAAACTCTTCTCGTGCGGAGCGTGCGAATTGATGTGCAGCCCCGGATTCACGCGAAAATGCAAATCCACGATGCTGTCGTGATTTGCGTCTACGGAAACCTGCTCCGGATAGAGAAACTTCACGAACTGCTTCGCGTCCTGAGCGTCGTTCGACTCCCAGGGCAGTTTCTGCGCGGTCCCGAGGCTAACCGCGAATGCCAGAACAGCCCACCCGATTCTCCGCGTCATGCTCTAGGACTGGCCCTTTTGCGCCTGCTCCCCGTTACCGAGAGCCTTCTTGATATTTGCCTCGATTTCGTCGCGGTCCGCCAGTCCGATGGTCGCTGCCACCACCTTGCCGCTCCGATCCACATAGAACGTCGTGGGCAGCGCGTCGACCCCGCCGTAAGGTTCTGCCACCTTCTGATCATCGATCAGCACCGGATAGTTGATGCCTAACTTCTTCGCCGAATCAGCGATCTCCTGCTTCTCCTTGAGCAGCGCCGCTTTGTCGTCCAGATCCAGGTCGTCCTCTGAGACGCCGAGGATCTCCAACCCCTGGCTTGCATACTGATCGTGGAGTTTTTTAAGCCACGGAATCTCTATTTTGCATGGCGCGCACCATGTCGCCCAGAAATCGACAACGACCGCCTTCCCTTTGTAATCCGAAAGAGAAACCTTCTTGCCTGTCGTGTCTCTTAGCGTGAAGGCGGGCGCCTGCTTGTCCGCCAGCGGATTCTTGAACAGCGCATCTTCCTGACCGGACGGCGATGCTCCGGGCGTCACCTGTACCAGCATGGACTGCATCTCCTTGAGCTTTGCCTGTTCCTGTTTGCGCTTCCGGTAATTCGTTACGCCAGCCCAGGCCATAAGCCCCAGAGCGACCAATACCACCAGGATCACCACGTGATTCCGCTTCACTCCGTTCCACCTCTCACCTCTTCATTCTAGTTGATGCGGTTCCACTGAATACGGTTCTGATAGCATCGATTGTTTGACCGCACACACTCCATCGCGGCTGGTGCGCATTGAGGCTCAGGCGTTGCTGGCCCTCGCCGAGCGTCTCGAGGGCCCCATGTCCGCAGCCTTCGACCGAGCCGTCGACAGCATCCTTCAGTGTGGACAGGCCCGAGGCCGTGTGGTCGTCACCGGAATGGGCAAGAGCGGCATTATCGCGCAGAAGATCGCAGCCACCCTGAGCTCCACCGGCAGTCCGGCGCTCTTTCTGCATCCTGCGGAAGCCGTGCACGGCGACCTCGGCATGCTTGCCCGTGGAGACGTTGTCATCGCGCTCTCCGCCAGCGGCGAAACCGAGGAAATTCTGCGCCTGCTCGCCAACATCAAGCGCATCGGCGACGCGCTCATAAGCTTCTGTTGCAACATGCAGTCAACCCTGGCCCTGGCGAGCGATGTTGCCCTCGATGTCAGCGTTCCTGAAGAGGCCTGCGGCATGGGCCTCGCCCCGACTGCCTCCACCACGGCGATGCTCGCTCTTGGCGACGCACTGGCGATTGCCGTATCCATCAGGAAAGGCTTCCGCGCCGAAGACTTCGCCGATCTGCATCCCGGTGGCAAGCTGGGCAAGCGCCTGGCGCGTGTCCGCAATCTCATGCACGCGGGGAACGCTATCCCACGCGTCACGCCAGACACCCCCATGACGGACGTGATCTATGAGATGTCGCGAAAGAAGCTGGGCATGACCACCGTCGAAGACAACGGCAGGCTCGTCGGCATCATCAGCGACGGGGATCTGCGCCGTCTACTCGAGCGCGATGGCCCGGATGGCCTCAAAAAGACCGCAGGCGACGCGATGAATCCTCATCCCCGGACGATCTCAGCCGAAGAACTCGCCGTGCGTGCCCTCAGCCTGATGGAAGAAAAGAAGATTACGTCCCTAGTGGCAGTCGATGCCGCAGGCATGATCCAAGGCGTCGTCCACCTGCACGACCTCTGGGAAACGGAGCTGATCTGAATTCTGTCGCGCGCCGCAGAGGGGGCGAGGCTCGCCGTGCGGCGGCTGCCTCTAAAGCTTCTCCGCCTCTTCCGCTGTTGCCGCCATCGGAATCAGCGCGTCCACATGCGTCAGCTTGAACAACTCCACAACACGGAAGTTCGGCCCTGCTGCGATCAGCTTGGTTCCTCGCCTCTGGGTCGAGACGTAGTAATTAATAATCGCACCCATGCCCGCCGAGTCCATGTAAGGAACGTCCGAGAGGTCAATTATCGTGACCAGTGGATGTTCTTTTTCCAACTCCGCCTTGAGCGAGAAAAAATTCTGCAGAAGAAGGGGCCCGACCACGCGTACGATCCGAGTTCCCTCTGACTTGCCGGCGACGACTTCAACGGTGAGAGTCTCTTGTTGCATAAGAATGAAGTTTAAGCACCCCTGACGCCTTCCAATATTACAACAGCATGAATACATCGCCGCGCGCAGCGCCCGTGGCCTTATCATGGGTCAACAGACCAGCTCCGCCGGAGGAAGTTTGCTTTACTGGCTCCTTTATCAAAAACTGTTCCCCTACTTCAGACCCTTCCGCATCTTCCGGTATCTGACGTTTCGCACCGCGTTCGCCACGCTCACGGCGTTGCTTATTGCCTTATTCGTGGGTCCCTACGTCATTCAAAAGCTGCGCGAGTTCCAGATCGGCCAGTACATTCGCGAAGAGGGCCCCAAGGAGCACCAGAAGAAGGCGGGCACGCCCACCATGGGCGGCGTTCTCATCTGCATCGCCATTCTTCTGCCCACTCTCCTGTGGTCTGATTTATCCAATCCCTTTGTCTGGCTCGTCATGGGTTCTACTATTACCTTTGGAGCCATCGGCCTGGCCGACGACTACATCAAAGTCGTCCACCGCCGCAATCTCGGACTAACTTCCAGGGCCAAGTTCGGCTACCAGATTCTCGCCTCCGTCGCCATCGCCGTGGCGCTCATCGCCATGCAGACGCGCGGCATCTACTCCACGCAGCTTACCGTGCCGTTTATCAAGGCTTTCCATCCGCATCTGTCGATAGGGTTTCTTTCGCGGATCCCTCATTTCAGCCTCATCGCGTTCCTGCCGTTTGTCATGTTCGTCGTGCTCGTCCTCGTCGGTTCAAGCAACGCAGTCAACCTGACGGATGGTCTCGACGGCCTGGCTATCGGCTGCACAATCGTCGCCGCGGGAGCGCTCACCGTGCTCACTTACGTGAGCGGCCACGCTGTTTTTGCCGACTATCTCGAACTCCAGCGCATGCCGCTTGTCGGCGAAGTCACCATCTTCTGCGGCACCATGGTCGGCGCCAGTATCGGCTTCCTCTGGTACAACGCTCACCCGGCAGAAGTCTTCATGGGCGACGTTGGATCGCTCGCCCTCGGCGGCGCGATCGGTACCGTCGCCTTTGCCATCCGGCAGGAACTGCTTCTGCCATTTATTGGAGGCATCTTTGTCCTCGAAGCCGTCTCCGTCATCCTGCAGGTGGGCAGCTATAAGCTCCGCAAGAAGCGCATCTTCAAAATGGCGCCCCTCCACCACCACTTCGAACTGATGGGCTGGTCCGAGTCCAAGGTCATCACCCGGTTCTGGATCGGCGCGCTGGTGTTTGCACTCTTAGCACTCACCACCCTCAAACTGCGATAACCACAGCTTCAAACGTGCAACAATGGCCTGTCCGGCGGAAAGCTGGGGTAGGTGGGACTGTGCCGCATTTCCCGTCGGCCTCGGTCGCCTTCTAAACTTGTGAGCATGGAACTCAAAAGCAAAAAGGTACTGGTCGTCGGACTCGGCAAATCCGGTCTCGCCGCTGCGCTCTTCCTCCGGCGCAAGGGTGCGCTGGTTACTGTCTCCGACGTGCGCAGCGCCGCCGCGCTCGCTCACGATCTCCCCGCGCTACTGGACCAGGGCATCATGGTGGAGGCGGGAGGTCACGGCCTGCTCACCTTCCGGCGCCAGGACCTGATCGTCGTCAGCCCCGGCGTTCCTCTCGATACCCCCGAGCTCGTCCAGGTGCACAATTTCGGCCTGCCCGTGATCGGAGAACTGGAATTGGCTGCGCGCTTCCTCGTCGGCAAGACCATCGCGATTACCGGCTCGAACGGCAAGACCACCACCACCAGCCTCTGTGGAGAAATCCTCGCCGCCGCCCATCTCCAGGTCCAGGTTGGAGGCAACATTGGCGTCCCCGTTATCTCCCTGGTTGATGAATCCCGCGAAGATGGCTGGTCGGTACTCGAGGTTTCCAGCTTCCAGCTGGAGACTGCGTATCAGTTCCGCCCGAATATCGCTGCGATCCTCAACATTTCGCCTGACCACCTCGATCGTCACGGCAACCTGGAAAATTATGTCGCTGCCAAGGAGCGCATCTTCGCGAATCAGGGTCCCAGCGATGCACTCGTCCTGAATGCCGACGACGATGCCGCCGCGCGTGCTGCGGCCCGTGCTAAGTCGCGCGTCTTCTGGTTCAGCCATACGCGCATCGTTCGCCAGGGAGCCTTCGTTCACGACGGCGCGATCTACTTCCGCGCTTCCGAGCAATCCGCGCCCGAGTTCATTCTGAAGGTTGGCTCCATCTCCCTGAAAGGCCAGCATAACGTTGAGAACGTACTCGCCGCCGTCTGTGCCGCCCGTCTCGCGGGAGTTGCGCCGGAAGTCATCCGCGATGCGGTCGAGCGCTTTCACGCCGTCGAGCACCGCCTCGAATTCGTTGCCAGCGTTAACGGAGTCGACTACTACAACGATTCCAAAGCCACCAACGTCGACGCCGCCATGAAGGCCATCGCCGCTTTCCCTTCAGGAATTCATCTCATTCTCGGCGGCAAGGACAAGAACTCCGATTATCGCCTCATGCGCCCGCTCATTCAGGAACGCGTGAAGGCCATCTACACCATTGGCGCTGCGGCTGAAAAAATCATTACGCACATCGAAGGCTCCGCCCCCATCGTCAACTCCGGGACGCTGGATATTGCTGTAGGCAAAGCGGCCGATGCAGCACAGCCGGGCGATATCGTTCTGCTCGCGCCTGCGTGCTCCAGCTTCGATCAGTTCCAAAACTACGAACAGCGTGGGCAGGTTTTCAAAGACCTGGTCTTCGCTCGCCGAGGACTTCACGAATGGCAAAGCGCATAGGAGCTGAATGGCAAAACGCGTAGGAGTGGACAAGTGGCTCTTCGGCGCCACTCTGGTGCTCGTAGTCATCGGCTTACTTATGGTTTTCAGTGCCTCGGCGGTCATGGCCAAGGAGCGCTTCGGGTCGCCCTACGCTTTCGTCATTCGCCAGTCGCTGTGGGCCGTATTCGGCCTCACCGCTATGACCATCCTCATGCAGGTCGACTACCGGCGCTTTAACAAGCCGAATATCGTCTTTCCCGCCGTGGCTGTAACCATTCTACTGCTGCTTGTGGCTTTCCTCATGCACGATTCGCACGCCACGCACCGCTGGATTCGTTTTGGCGCGCTCTCATTCCAGCCGTCCGAGATCGCCAAACCCGCGCTCGTGCTCTTTCTTGCATGGTTCCTGCAAAACCGCATGCACTCGATTGAGGATTTCCGCGGCACCATCCTGCCTGCCGCGCTGCCCAGCCTCATCTTCATCGTGCTTATTCTCAAAGAACCCGATCTCGGCACCGCTCTTGTTTGCGCCGGAGTTACCGCGCTCATGCTCTATCTGGCCGGTATGAACATGCGCTATCTCGGACTCGCCGCGCTCGCCGCCGC
>CAYVSQ010000396.1:0-2882 GCA_964453815.1 uncultured Acidobacteriaceae bacterium
GTGACTCTCCAGCAATTCCGCCGACCATCGCTCCCATTCCACCAAGAGTGTGTTGAGCGCTTCGCCGCCGCCCTTGAATGAGTGACGCCGCATCAACTCCGCGGCCGTGGGCGGCGACCCCGCCCGCGCGTCAAGCAGTGAAATGCTTACCTCCCGCCGAGAGAATGCGCCATAGAGCACCGGGAAATAACTGATCGCCATGGCCAGAAATCCCAACCCCATCCCCGACTCCAGAACGACCAGAATCCTTGCCCCGGACGTGTGCGGCACTAAATCTCCGATTCCAAGCGTAAACAGTGTCGTCCCGCTTAGATACAGATCGGAATCAAAATTGTCGCCTGTAAACATCGGATCGCGAAGCGGCGCGTGTAAGGCAAAGAACAACAATGCGAAGCCGATGACTATGGCAGTCGCCCAGACTACAATCAGCAGGAGCAGCGACAATGGACCGTAAAAGCTGAGGGCCGTCTCGCGCTTTCGCGGGTTGGAAATCCTTTCCGCCACCTGCGACCACGGCCACCACGTCACGCTATAGAAAACGTGAGTGATGCGGAACCGGCCCGTGGCGCGACGCGGCGAAATCACCGTCTGGAAGGCATCCAGCAGAGCGAAGAAGATACACGCAATACCCGCGCAAAACCAGAAAATTTGCAAGGCCATTTCCCCCACTCTTCGCAGCAAAGCAGCAGAGACCCCTGCCCGTCAACACCATCCTCGCTTAATCTATCTTCGATGACCTCTATTGCGCGCCTGCTCGTCAAACTTGGTCTGCTCCTCATTGTGGCGGGAGGTCTCGTCTATCTCCTTGGCAGACTGGGCATTTCTTTGGGCGGTATGCCTGGCGACATGACCTGGCGCCGCAAGAACTTCTCTGTTTTCTTTCCGCTCGGAACCTCGATTCTGCTCAGCGTTCTGCTCTCGCTCCTCTTCTGGCTGTTTTCCCGGTTCCGCAGATAGCTGCATTTCGATAGCCGGCATGTAAACTGAAGAATTGTGGATGCCCCCTTCAAACCATCCGGGCCTGCCGGCCAGCTCGGCTTCACCTTCGTAGAACCGAAGACAACCCACCGCCGCATCTGGAGAGTAAGTGAACTAGCCAGTGAGCTCCGGTCCGAAGTCGAGCGCGTGTTTTCCGATCTGTGGATTGAGGGCGAAATTTCCGACTTGCGCCCAGCGGCATCCGGGCATATCTACTTTACCCTTAAGGATGAGACCGCACAGCTCTCTGTCGTGCTCTTCCGCCGGCAGGCTACGCTGCTCCGCTTCCGCCCCGAGGATGGAATGCACGTCCTGCTACGCGGCAAATTGTCGGTTTACGAGCAGCGCGGCCAGATGCAAATTGTCGCCGAGCACCTCGAGCCCATGGGCGCTGGGTCGCTACAACTGGCCTTCGAGCAGGTGAAACGCCGGCTGCAGCGCGAAGGACTTTTTGATCAAGAACGCAAGCGGCCGCTGCCCTCCTTCCCGCGCTGCGTTGGCATCGTTACCTCGCCATCAGGCGCTGTTATCCGCGATTTCGTCAACATCGTCAGCCGCCGCCACGGCGCACTGCAGTTACTGGTATATGCCGCACTGGTGCAGGGCGAATACGCCGCCGGCGAAGTAGCTGCGGGCATCGCCTGGTTCAATCAAGCGCGCGAAGTTGATGTCATCGTCCTCGCCCGAGGGGGCGGATCGCTCGAAGACCTGGCGCCATTCAACAGCGAATTGCTGGCCCGAGCCATCGCCGCCTCACATCTGCCGGTCGTCTCGGCCATCGGGCATGAGACCGACTTCACCATCGCTGACTTTGTCGCCGATCTACGCGCTCCCACGCCGTCCGCGGCGGCCGAACTCATCACCGCCGCCCAGCACCAGGTTGAAGAACGACTCGAACAGCTCAGTCAACGGCTCTACCGCGCGACTCGCTACGCCCTCATGCGGGCACGTGAGCGCTTCGCAGGCATCTCTGCTCCTGCCGCATTCGCACGCATGCGCGACAACCTTAGCCTGCGTCAACAACGCATCGACGAGCTTGGCTTCCGCATGGAATCCGCCTGGCGTGCACAATGGCAGGGTGCGGCGCAACGTCTGCAACATCTGGCATCCAGCGTTCTGCGCTACGATGTGAGCCACCGCCTGCTTCTCGCCCGCGAGCGTCTGGACACCTTCACCACTCGACTGCAGCGTGCACAAATAACTTCAGTAAGCGCTGGCCGTTCGCGCCTTGAATCCCTGGAAAAACAGCTTCTTTCTCTTTCCCCCCTTGGTGTGCTCAATCGTGGCTATGCCCTGGTCTACGACGAATCCGGAGCCCTACTCAGAAATGCTACGGACGCCAAGCCCAGGCAACTAATTTCAACACGGCTCGCACATGGAAGCATTCAGAGCCGGATCATCAAAACCTCCTCGGAATGAGAACAAGAACAGAATGAGAAAACTCTTCGGAACAGATGGAATCCGCGCCGTAGCGGGTGAAGCCCCGCTCGACCCCAAAACAATCTATGCAGTAGGCGTTGCCCTCGCCCACCAGCTCAAGGCCAACGCCCACGAACCCACGGTTGTTCTCGGAATGGACACCCGCGAATCGAGCGGCTGGATCGCGGCAGCCCTTACCGCCGGTTTAGTCCACGGTGGCGCAACCGCAAATAGTGCAGGCGTCGTCACTACTCCAGCCATCGCCTACCTGGCGCGCAAACACAAATTTTCTGCCGGAGTCGTCATCTCCGCATCACACAATCCCTGGTATGACAATGGCATCAAGATTTTTGGCGGCGATGGCTACAAATTGCCCGACGAAACAGAACTCCGTATCGAGGACGAAATCTTTCGCCAACTCGAATCGGTGACGGCGCCGGAACCGCAAAACCTCTCCGCTCCTCCGGTGAATCCAGAATTCCGCG
>CAYVSQ010000397.1:0-15304 GCA_964453815.1 uncultured Acidobacteriaceae bacterium
CGGTTGTCAGTGGATTGTCAGGAGGTCTTCATTCTCCGATTTCGCTCAACGACCTGAGGCGCAACTGCACGTCCTATTGATTGAGGAAGCATTCAAGCGGGGACAGCACCGATCGACCTTTTCCCGCCAACGCCGTTGGGACTTCTACCACTCCAGCAGTAACATTTCCGCGCAGAAGCCGGGACCCATTGCCGCGAGAATGCTGCGTGTGCCGGGTCTGGGACGCTGGTGCTTCATGATTTCGTCGAGGACGACGAGCACTGAGGCGGAGGAGAGATTTCCCACGCGGCGAAGCGCCTCCCATGAAACCGCGAGGGCCTCCTTTTCCACTCCCAGAGCCTCGGCAGATGCCTCCAGTACCTTGGGACCGCCGGTGTGCATGATCCATGAACCGATGTCGCTCCGGGTCAAGCCCTGCATGTCAAGAAAGCTATCGACATCGCGGCCGAGATTTTCGCGGACCACCTTGGGCACATCGGGCGAAAGGACAATGCCAAAGCCCTTCTCGGAGATATCCCAACCCATGACGTACTCCGTATCCGGATAAAAGACCTGATGGCTGGCGAGAATGCGCGGGCCGTTAAGCGCCACTTTGTCCCCGGCAACGAGGACGGCGGCCGCCCCATCGCCGAAGAGTCCGGCGGAAATAAGGTTCGCTACCGACATATCGTTGCGCTGCCAGGTGAGCGAGCACAACTCAACAGAAAGCAACACGACCACCTGCTCCGGGTAAGCGCGAACATAGTCCGCCGCACGAGCGAGCCCGGCGGCTCCGGCGACACAACCCAGGCCAAAGATGGGATTGCGCTTGATGTGCGGGGAAAGCCCCATGCGGTTGACCAGGCGCGCATCGATGGAGGGGCTGCAGACTCCCGTTACCGACACGAAGAACAATGCTGCGATCCGCTCGCGCGTGAGCCCACTTTGCTTCAGCAGGCACTCGATGGCCTGCTCGCCGAGCTGCATGGCGACTTCAATCCAGACATTATTGGTTTTGCCCCAGGTATCCAGAGCCTCATAGTCGCCGAGCTGGCGCGAGAAGTAGCGGCCCTCGACACCGGTGCGGGCGTGCAGGCGTTCTAGCACCGCTGCACTCTCGGGGCCTTTGCCCCAATAGGTTTTGAGTTCGTCCACCACCTCTTGCTGCTTGAAGTAGTACGGGGGGAACGCCGTGGCTGTAGCTGCTATGCGCATAGTCTGTTCTTGCTCTTGATAGAGAATAGTAAATCCGGTTTGATCGAGGGTCGCACAGAAGTCACGCTGGCGTCATCCTATTTGTTGGCATCAACATGCCGCCAGAGCAGCTCGTGAGCAGTGTCGACACGGGCGAAATGGGGATCGGGATACCGCCCGAGACTTGGAAGCTCCACAATAATCTCGGCGCCGCCTGGAGAACTGAGATTGCGGACCGAAGTGCGTCCGCCATGCGCAAATGCCACTGCCCTGACGAAGACGAGTCCCAGTCCGTGGCCTTCCGATTTGTTCCCTTTCGCGAAACGCTGGGGGCATGGTCAAGGAGATCGGGCGGGAATCCTGGTCCATCGTCTTTTACTTTAATTTGCGCCCGGCCTTCTGCCTCTGAGAGGCTGATTAATACTTACGCGTCCTCGCCGGCATATCGCAGATTGGACAGCAGGCGAATCAGGAATCGCTGATCGAGCATAGCACTAACCGGTTCGCCGACGAAGTTCTAAACCTGTCATCGGTCCGCCCATATCGCTTTCATGTTGTCACGCGGAACGGAGATAGACATCGCTCGAAACCATCGGAAGGCAAGAAGGCTTGACGAATCAGGCTCTCCGGCGCGAAGCTAAAAGAGCGGGAGCAGGAGTTCGCCTTGCTGGTTGTGCTGCGCAGACTCGCGTCCTGCACGGCCGGTCAACCGTTGCCGTACAGGCAGCCAATGACTCCTGAACGTTTCCATGGGTCTTGTCGCATGTGAAAAGGAGTCGGCGGATGATGAAATATTTATGGGTAGCCTCCGGCGGGCCCTAGGCTCGATCGCGCGTTACGTGGTTGGACTGTGCATCTACGAGCGCACCGGGACACGATTTCCTTGCGGCGGACTCCGAGCGCGCTGCTCTACGTTTTGCTGAGCCTTGTGACCGGCTATGCCGCGGTGTGGGCGGCCACGGCGGCGGGGCGACGTCTCGCTTAGACCGTTGTTCCAGCCACGGCCTTTTCCGCAGCCTCGACGGTTTGCGCGATGAGAGTGGCGATGGTCATGGGGCCTACTCCTCCGGGAACGGGCGTGTATGCGGCACAGCGGTCGATCACCGGCGCGAGTTCGATATCGCCCACGGCACCGGGATGGTAGCCTGCATCCACGACGACGGCACCATCGCGAATCCATGCGGCCTTAATGAACTCCGCTTTGCCGACGGCGCCGACGAGGATTTCGGCACGACTGACGATTTCGGGCAGGTTCTTGGTCCGCGAGTGGCAGATAGTGACGGTGGCATTCGCGCCGAGAAGCATCATGGCCATCGGCTTGCCAAGAATGGGGCTTCGGCCTACGACGACGGCTTCTTTGCCGGCGATGGCGATGCCGTATCGGGCAAGTAGGCGCATGATGCCGGCGGGTGTGGCCGAACCATAGGCCGGCTCGCCCATCGCCATGCGGCCGAAGCCGTGACTGGTAACGCCGTCCACGTCCTTTTCAATCGCGATGCGGTCAAAGCACTCACGCTCTTCGATCTGCTTGGGGACCGGATGCTGAAGCAGGATGCCGCGCACGCGCGGATTGGCGTTCAGATCGTCGAGAGCGGTGAGGAGCTGCCGTGTGGTCGTCTCTTCGGGCAGAGCGATGCTGAGCGACTCCATGCCAACGCGGCGACAGGCATTACCCTTCATGCGAACATAAGTGGCGGACGCGGGATCGGCTCCGACCAGGATGGTGGCGAGTATGGGGGGGGCCAAGTCGGTGTCCGGACTCCTATTTTCTTTTAGTTTTTTAACCCTAGAAGAAAGCTCAACTTCGAGCTCTTTCGCATACGCCTTGCCGTCCAGAACCAAACCAGCCATATAACGTTAGTGTACGGCGAAATGAACGTCTTAATCGACCGCAAGCGTCAGCTGGTGGCGCACGTCGGCGCCGCGGATCCAGAAGATTACATCCGTCGCGATGTTGGTGGCGTGGTCGGCCACGCGCTCCAGATTGCGGGAGACGATGATGGCCTGCAGGGCCTGCCGGGCTACACCGGGCCGATCCTGAATCACCTTCGTGAGCTCGATTTGTGCCACGCGATTCATGCGGTCGATCTCATCGTCCATGTCACGCACGGACTCGGCCACCTGGCAATCCCCTTCGAGCAACGCCTGGAGCGAGCTGCGAATCATCTTCCCGGCGTAGTCACCCATGCCGCCGATATCTACGGGCAAGTCCACGACGTCTTCACCTTCGTCGATCAGATCGAGGGTGCGGAGTGCGATGCTCATCGCCTGATCCCCGATGCGCTCCAGATCGCCGTTGATCTTGATGACGGCGAGGATGAAGCGCAGATCGATGGCCATGGGCTGCTCCTTGGCGAGCAGATCGTAGGCCATGTCGTCCACATCGCGCTGCGCGGCGTTGATGGCGGTTTCGTTCTCGCGTACATACTGGCAAAGGCCTTCGTCGCGCTGCAGGTAAGCATCGACCGAGGATGCAACGGCCTGCTGCGCGAGCGCGGCCATGGCCAGCAGCTTGTCCTTGAGTTCGGCCAGTTGCAGATGAAAGTGGATGCGCGGCAAAATTTCCCCCAAATTGCATTGTGCATCACGGCGCGTAAAAGAATTGCTAATTTTTCGCGCGGAAGTTACCGGCGTGGAACTGTATGCCCGCGTTCCATAATGGGCCGCGGCTTTACGCTAAGCGTTCTTCCGCCTGCTGGGCTGCTTCATAGATCTGGTCGAACGATTCGACGGCGTAGAGCACCTTCTGCATCTCCGAGACGAGAAATTGCTGGGCAAGCACCTGATCGAGGTCGAAGTCGCGAATCTCTGGGCCGCCCTGTATGACGTAATTCGATTCGCCGTGTGAGGAGATCAGTCCGCTGCCGTAAAGCTTGATTTCGCCATTCTGGCGGATAACACCGAATTCGACGGTGAACCAGAAAAGGCGGCCCATGCGTTCGAGCTTGTCCTTCGCTGTGCCGCGGGCGCTGTCCTTGAGCAACGCGCAGACTTTGCCGTATTGCTGTAGGAAATCGGCAAAAATAGGATGCGCGTGCATGGGCACGTGTCCGAAGACGTCGTGGAAGATGTCCGGCTCAGGGGTGTATTCGAGCGAATCGCGGCTGCGCAGCCAGGTGGTGGTGGGAAACTGGCGCGCGGCGAGCATCTCAAAGAAGGCGTCGGGCGGCAGAAAGCCGCTCACAGGGGTCGCGTTCCAGCGAGTGCGAGGGCCGAGGCGCTTATTGACTTCGGCAAGATTGGGGATGGTGTCTTCGCGCAGGCCAATCTGGTCGAATCCGTCGAGGTATTCGAGGCAGGCGTGCTCGGAGAGCTGGGGCATGCGACGCCGCACCAGTTCGGCCCATACGGCGTGCTGCGCAGGGGTGTAAGCCCGCCAGTCCTGCTGGATCAGATAGGGTTCGGCGACGGTCAGGGTTGCAGCCTGGGAATTCATCAGATTTCAGCTCCAGCCAAACTCTTCAGCATTGCATCCGAGCATGGCCGTGTCAAACGGGGCGACCGCCGAGATTTGGCATTAAGCAAGGCGATTTTGGCAACGGAAGCGAAGGCCGCCGAATTGAGAATCGCGGCACTGCCGGCCGATGCGCGGCCCAGAAAGCGATAGAATCTGTGGAACGTTTCCCATTGTGAGCTGCGCAACCCGAATCGGAGCGGCGAACGCAGATATTGCCGCCCGTCGCGGCAGGAGCTGTCTACGACCCTGCTCCACTCTGGCCGAGAGTGGGGTTTGTACCGTAGAGGAGACGGTTGCATCTATCGCGCACCCTCTTCATCTATTTAGGTATGACTTCCCGGTCGCAACTTTCCCAAACCCCGCTCTCCATTCTTGACCTGGCGCATGTGCGGCAGGGCGGCACGATCGCCGATGCTTTCCACAACACGCTCGACCTGGCGCAGCATGCAGAGCGGTGGGGTTACAAGCGCTTCTGGCTGGCCGAGCACCATAATATTTCCGGCGTGGCTTCGGCAGCGACTTCGATACTGAGCGGGCATGTAGCCGGAGGTACGAAGACGATCCGGGTAGGTTCGGGCGGAATTATGCTGTCGAATCATGCTCCGCTGGTGATCGCCGAGCAGTTTGGCACGCTGGAGACGCTGTATCCCGGCCGGATCGACCTGGGACTGGGGCGCGCTCCGGGCGGAGACTACGCCGTGACACGCGCGCTACGCAAAGACCTGCGCAGCAATGGCGATGATTTTCCCGCCCAGCTCGAAGAGCTACGGGCGTATCTGGCGTCGGGACGGCCAGGCCAGGCGGTGACGGCCTACCCAGGCGCGGGAACGAATGTGCCTATCTGGTTGCTGGGATCGAGCGGATTCAGTGCGGCACTGGCAGCGGAGCTAGGACTTCCCTTCTCGTTTGCGGCACATTTTCAGCCAGACAATTTGCTACCGGCGCTCGATCTTTATCGGCGCAGCTTTCGTCCTTCGGAGGTGCTGGACCGTCCTTATACGATGGCCGGGATTCCGGTGATCGTGGCGGAGACGGATGAGGAGGCGATCTGGCTGGCGACGACTCCAGAGCAAGCCTTCCTGAACCTGATCCGAAATCGCCCGGGGCCACTGATGCCGCCGGTGAAGGAACTGAACTGGAATATCTTCGAGAAAGAGGCCGTCGAGGCCAAGCTAAGAGCAGCCATCGTGGGCAGCCGAGAGACCGTGCGGCAAAAGCTGGAGGCCTTTCTGGACCTGACGCAAGTGGATGAATTGATTGTCACTACGAATACCTATGAGCACACGGCGCGTCTTCGCTCGTATGAATTTCTGGCGAATATAGCCGGAACATGGGAGGGTGAGAATTCAAATCGAGATGATGCCACTTTCGAGTTAGCCCATTCTGACCGTTGACCACTTGGAGCTATAGGCAACTGTAGTACGTCAGGTATATGGTAGTGAGTCGCCATGCGCCCGAAACCTCGTTTGGGCCTCGCGGCGATGATGCGCATCGAAGACATTGGAGTCGCTGATATATGTCCACACTGCTTCATCCAGAAGTCGTAACTGAGAAAGATTTCCTTCCCCTCAATGGCACGGATTACATCGAGTTTTACGTGGGCAATGCCCGTCAGGCGTCGTATTTCTATCGCCTGGCTTTTGGCATGAGCCTTGTGGCCTACGCCGGCCCGGAGACGGGTCTGCGCGACCGAGCCTCTTATGTACTGCAACAGGGCAAGATTCGTTTTGTGCTGACTACACCGCTATCGCCCGACCGCGAGATCGCTCACCATGTGCATCGTCATGGGGATGGAGTTCGCGATGTGGCGCTGTGGGTGGATGATGCCAAGCAGGCATGGAAGGAGACAACAAAGCGTGGCGCGCGCAGCGTCCACGAGCCCTACGAACTGAAGGATGACTATGGCAGGGTGAAGCTGGCGGCCATCGCCACGTATGGCGATACCATCCACACCTTTGTCGAGCGCTCGAATTACAACGGGCCGTTTCTCCCCGGCTATCGGGCCGAGGCTGAAGACAAGCTGGCGCGCCCCACTGGCCTGCTTTATGTCGACCACATGGTCGGCAATGTCGGCTGGAATGAGATGAATCGCTGGGTGGATTTCTACTCGCATGTAATGGGTTTTGGACTCTACCAGCACTTCGATGACAAAGACATTTCAACGGAATATTCGGCGTTGATGTCGAAGGTAATGGCCAACGGCAACGGACGGGTGAAGTTTCCCATTAACGAGCCGGCGGAAGGCCGCAGGAAGTCTCAGATCGAGGAGTACTTGGAGTTTTACCATGGTCCGGGCGTGCAGCATATTGCGCTCGCGACCAACGACATTCTATCGACCGTCTCGAAATTGCAAGCGCAGGGTATCGGCTTTCTGAAGGTGCCGCACAGCTACTACAACGAACTCGAAAACCGCGTGGGCAAGATTGACGAGCCCATTCTTGAACTGGAGAAGCTGGGCATCCTGGTCGATCGCGATGATGAGGGCTACATGCTGCAGATCTTCACGCGTCCGGTAGAGGATCGTCCCACGCTGTTCTACGAGATCATCCAGCGCAAGGGGAGCCGCAGCTTCGGTAAGGGCAACTTCAAGGCACTGTTTGAGGCCATCGAACGCGAACAGGGCGAACGCGGCAATTTGTAGAACAACCTGAGTGGAGTGGGCGGCCAAACGGGGTCCCCATCTCTCCTCACTCGTCGCCAGGGACGTCCTCGCTCGAGCTGATCCTATGGCGCGCAATGTGCAAGCTGACGTGCGAGGTCATCAGATTCTTCCAGCGTTGGCGCCTTCGGTAGATCACAAAGAGTCGCCATGCTGCGGCGAAGATGATTCCAACGAACAGGACTGACAAGCAGAGTTGGACGCGATTGCTCAAGGAAAGCCTCTTCCAAGAGTGTACCGGGAGAGAGACGGACGCTACTCTGCCTCTTCAATGGTTGCTTAGCCTTGGCCCTGCCTAGCGGACCGGTCGCACCTGACCGCTTGCTTTCCAGTCAGATTGAATCCTGCGCTCTGCAGATGGGTGGGACCTCGTCTCTGTCTGCCTTTTCGGCTTTGTCTGGTTTCGATAAGCAGGTGCAGAAGCACCCAGCACAGAAATAGGATTCCAGCTACTCCCACCAGGAACAAAAGGTGCAACGTTGTCCCATACGACGACATAGGAGCTCCTGACTTTCAGTGGAAAGCCAGAGGCGGTATAGAGGCGCAAGGGAATCGTAAGGGGATTGTAAGGAGGCGACCGTTTTGCCGGTCCAGGCCTACCTAGTCGGCGACCATCAGCTCGCCGGGCAGGATGGGGCGGGTTCGTGGCAGGCGGCCATACGCCGCGGCGAGACCCATGACCGCCAATATGGCGCAATAGATGGCAAGCTTCATGATGTCGGCGGTATGTGTGCGAGGTAATGTCTTCCAGAGGATCAGCAGAACTATCTGCGCGGCGGTGACGGCCCATACAGTTCCGTAGAAGTAACGGCGTTCCCACCCCTCGCCCTGAGTGGACCGGCGGACGCGCGGCAACATGCCAATGGCTCCCAGCGCGAGGATCGCAATCAGTAGAGCGGTGTATCCGCGGGCATAAATCTGCTTCATGTACCACGTGCCGGTGACTGCCGCGACCGCTAACCCGGCAAGATTCAGCAATGCGAAATTGAGCAACGCATTCCAGGCAAAGGTGTAGCAGATGCGGCGATAGAGCGGGTTGGGACGGTCCTCGGTGAAGCGCAGGATGTAGGGCGCGGCCTCGGCGCCGGGGAGCTTTCCGTAAAACGCGGCAATGCCGGTGAGGACAAGAACCGTCCCCAGCCAGATCATGTTGTTGACGCTGCCGCCCCGCGCAAAGAGATCGAAGGTTAGGGGGCCGGGCGCAAGAAAGAAGACCCATATCCAGATGGGCCAGTGCGCGGCGCGATAGCCGGGCGTGTTGCGCTGGCGCATCTTGCGTTCGTGCGCGTATTCCACTTTTACCGAGTAGGCCATGATTCGTTCCGGCACCATCTTAACTTCAATGCGCTGCTTGTACCCTTGTGGAACTTGCGCGCTCGACCGGTGCGAAGTCGACCTCGACGAGGTCGTTCACGGCACGGACATGCACGTCTTCGAGAGACTTCACGATCCAGTCGGCGGCGCTCAGGCTCTCCAACGAATGCGAGAAGAGCGTGGCCAGCACCTTGCATCCCGCTGCACGACCGGCGTTGGCACCAGAAGCCGAATCTTCTATAACCAGACAGTCTTCAGGGCGGAATCCCAGTAAGTCCGCGCCGCGGCGGTATGGCTCTGGGTCGGGCTTGCCCTTTGTGACCATGTCCGCGGTGATGATGCGGGCGGGGACGGGAATTCCTCCGTATGCCATGCGGACACGGGCAAGACGCTCGGTGGCGGAGGTGACGACCGTCCAGTATTTTTCGGGAAGAGTTTCGAGGATTGGCTTCACACCTTTCAGAATTTCAAGACCATCTTTGTCCTCGACTTCCAGGTCCTCAATCCAGTTCAGTTCTTCCTCGTCGTCGAGGTCGGGGCGCAGAAATCGCACCGACTCAATGGCGCGGCGGCCATGGGCGGTTTTTATGGCCAGAGCGGGATCAATTCCACGGGCCTCGGCCCAGGTGGTCCAGCTCCGCTCAACCGATCCAAGGGAGCTGACAAGGACTCCGTCCATGTCGAAGAGTATCCCGCGTACGCGAAGGATCATGGTTTTAGAGTAGCAGTTGGAGTGCGCCTACATGATTCAGATGGCTGGTGCTATAGACGGTTGAGCGCCTCCCACCCTTTCGCGAAAGGATGGCGCACCCACGGTGTCTTTGCGATTGACTTTTGCGCTCTACAGCTTCGCGAAGAATTGCTTCATGCGGTCCACGCCTTCGTCTACATCGGCGTGGCAAACGGCATAGGAGAGCCGGATGTGTTCCTTTGTCCCGAAGGCTTCGCCCGGAACGGTGACCACATGCGCCTCGTTCAGCAGGCGAGAGGCGAGTTCCATAGCTGTCTGGGAGCCGGACTTGCCGAGATACGCACTCACGTTGGGATACACGTAGAAGGCGCCCTCGGGTTTGGTACAGGTAACGCCGGGAATCTCCGTGAGGCGGCCAAGAATACGGTCGCGCAAGGTCAAGTAGTCGGCCCGCATCTCGGCGACGCACTCCTGCGAACCATTCAGTGCTGCGACAGCAGCCTTCTGCACAAACGATGCCGTGGATGAGGTGGATTGGCTCTGCAACTTGCTCATGGCAGCGATGATCGGCTTCGGCCCGAGAGCGTAGCCGGCGCGCCAACCGGTCATGGCGTAGGTCTTTGATAAAGAACCGAGCACGATGATGTGCTCTTTGCAATCGGTGAACGATCCACCACTGACCAGCGCGCCCGTGTACTGCAGGTAGACGTAGCACTCATCGAGCAGTAGATAGATGCCGCGCTCGTGCGCCAGGCGAACGATGCGCTCGAGATCCGCAGGCGACACCACAGAGCCAGCCGGATTCGAGGGTGAGTTCAGGATAATGGCCTTGGTGCGCGGCGTGATTGCCTTCTCAATGGCATCGGCGGTGATGCGGAAGTTCTCCGCCTCTTGGGTTTCAAGAAACACTACCTTACCGCCCGCGTACTGGATGATGTCCTTGAAGGAAACCCAGTAGGGCACGGGCAGAATGACCTCGTCACCGTGATCCACGAGCACCTGGATGGCGTTAAAGAGCGCCAGTTTGCCGCCAGTAGTGAATACGGTTTCGTCGGACGCGTAGTCCGAGCCGAAGTCGCAGGCGTGCCGCTCGACGATCGCCTTGCGCAGCTCGGGAATGCCGGAGACAACGGTGTAGCGCGTGAAGTTGGCGTTGATGGCCTCGATGGCGGCATCCTTGATATGGCGCGGCGTGGCGAAGTGCGGCTCGCCCGCTCCGAAGTCGACCAGCTTCGCGCCCTGGGCGCGCAGCTTTGCGGCTTCCGCGGTGACGGCCATGGTGGCCGAGACTTCAATGCGTCCGATACGGTCGGCGAATACTTTGGTGGCAGTGGTGGCTGTCATGATGATTCTATTTTTTCAGATTTTTGCGAAGCGGGGGGGAGAAATGAAGGAAATTCATGATAGCGCGCAAGTATAAAAACGGCTGCCACGCAGTCTTAAAACCTAAGGGCGGACCTTTGGCGCATGTTGTTTCAGGCGGTCGATAACGAATTTTGGAACGAGACCTTCGACCGATCCGCCCAGCTCGAAGACTTCTTTCACCAGTCGCGAGCTGACAAAGGAATATTTGCCATCGGGCATCAGGAAGATCGTCTCCAGCTCCGGGGCAAGCCGCCGGTTCATCAGGGCCATCTGCAATTCGTACTCATAGTCGCTGATGGCGCGGATGCCCCGCAGAACTGCCTGTGCCTGCTGTTCGCGCGCGAATTCAACCAGCAGTCCATCGAAGGTCGCGACCGAGACATTGCTGAGCGATGCTACACCTTCGGTCAGCATCTCGCCACGCTCTTCGACGGTAAAAAGCGGATTCTTCGACGAATTGCGCAGGATGGCCACGACCAGATGGTCGAAGATCTTCGAGCCGCGCGCTATCAGATCGAGATGACCGTTGGTCACCGGATCGAAGCTGCCGGGATAGATGGCTTTAACGGTATTCACGCCACCGGATTCTATCAGTTGCGGGCCGCAGGCGCGATGCGAACCCGCTCAAAATCAGAGGCCTTTGCATGGCCCCTGATTTAGCGAGTTCAGAATTGAGTCACTGACGTCTCGCGGCCGGCCGTACGGCTTCCTGTGCGACGGCTGAGCCATTGACAGGAACCGAAGGAATTTCAGGCAAGGCGCCGGCGCTCGCGATGCCTAGCTTTTGACGAAGCTGCGAGTCGATCCTGGTGAATGTGTCCTTGTTTTCCTTGAGGAAGGTGCGCACGTTCTCGCGGCCTTGTCCGATGCGCTCGCCTGAGTAGCTGTACCAGGCACCGCTTTTTTCGACGATGTTGTTGTTCACGGCCAGATCGAGCACATCGCCCTCGCGCGAGATACCTTCGCCATAGAGGATGTCGAACTCGGCTTCGCGGAAGGGCGCGGCGACCTTGTTCTTGACGATCTTCACCTTGGTGCGCGATCCGACCACGGCGTCGCCCTCTTTCACGGCGGCGATGCGGCGAATGTCCACGCGCACGGAGGAATAGAACTTGAGGGCGCGGCCGCCGGTGGTGGTTTCGGGATTGCCGAACATGACGCCGATCTTTTCGCGGATTTGATTGATGAAGATGAGGCAGGTGCGCGACTTCGAGACGGTTCCGGTGAGCTTGCGGAGCGCCTGCGACATGAGGCGAGCCTGCAGACCCATGTGTGAATCGCCCATTTCGCCATCGAGTTCGGCCTTGGGGACGAGCGCGGCGACCGAGTCGACCACGAGCACGTCGATTGCACCGGAGCGGACTAGCGCCTCGGTGATTTCGAGCGCCTGTTCGCCGTAGTCCGGTTGCGAGACCAGTAGGTTGTCCACGTCTACGCCCAGCTTTTGCGCATAGCCAGGATCGAGGGCATGCTCAGCGTCCACGAAGGCCGCCATGCCGCCAGCCTTTTGCGCTTCGGCGATGATCTGCAGGGTGATGGTGGTTTTGCCCGACGATTCCGGTCCGAAGATCTCGATGACGCGGCCGCGGGGCACTCCACCTACGCCGAGGGCGGCGTCGAAGGAGATCGAGCCGGTGGAGATGGCGGCAATGGGGACCACCTCCTTGCTGCCGAGGCGCATGATGGAACCTTTGCCAAACTGCTTTTCTATCTGCGAAAGCGCCAAGTCTATAGCGCGGGAACGATCATCTGCCACGTGTGCTTCTCCAGTCTTCGGGTGCGCATTGCGCGTTTCAAATTGGCACGGTCTTGATACGGTTCGGAGGTTTGGGTGCATCTTAGCATCGAAATCACCGGGGCGAAGAAAAACCAAAGACCATAGTAACGTTGACAGCTAGGACAAGTCCAGCTAGTGGCATTTTAGCGGCGCTGTCTGTGCAGAAAGCGGTACGGAATTCTCTTATCTCTTCAGCAAATCCACGGGCTCCTTCACGTCGGTCACACGAAAGTGCTTCGCCAGTGAAGGATGTCGTTGGCGGACTGCCTCATACATCTCCCAGGCGATGCGGCGGTAGGAGAAATGTCCCTGCGGCTGGGAGCGGAGCTCGGATATATACAAGGCCTCGGCGAAATCCATTTTGAAGAGCGCGCGGTTCCGTGTCCCGAGCGGCAGGAGGTATTGCGCGGAGGCTTCGGCCTCGGATGCGCTCCCCTGAACAAGCCGGGTGCAGGCCGCATGCGCCGACTGCATCGCTTCCGTATAACGGGTTTCCAGACCAGCCTCTTTCAGCCCCTCGGGAAGATCGAAGCCGTGCGTGCTGGTGAAGCCCTGGAGCGCCTGCACGCAGCGGCGATGGCGGTGCATGTCGCGGAAGCCGCCGATGTCCATCAGGATGTCAAACTTGAGCGCCTGGCCTGAAGCAAACTCGCGCAAGAGCTCGTCGTGCGGTCCGCGATGGCGCGTGCCCAGCGCGATGATTTCGTGGCGACGCGCCTCGATGAGTTCGGTCACATGTTTGCGAATCTGCCGGTAAGAGTAGTGACAGGCTCCATAGAGAAGCGTCGTTGCCAGTTCGACTTCGAGAGGTTCGTCGCCGTCTATGAGGTCGACGGACGGTGCGGCCTCGATAGGCTCCCGGCGCAACAACTCGAATGCTGCCTGAGCCAGCTCGCGACGCGTGGCGATCCCATATTCATTAGGCGCGGCGTATTTCACCAGTGTGGGAGCGGTTCTGACTTCGCGGGTGAGCAAGGCAGCTGCGCGCTCGCCAAGCGCGGGATCGAGCGCCGCGATCTCCCGCTGCAATTTTGTGAGCTCGTTGCCGTGGACATTCCACGCGGCACCGGTGGCCGCTGAACGCAGTTGCTCGCCGAGCTGCCGTATCTCGGCGAAGGGGCTGGAAAGCAGTCGCGAAACCTGGTTTTCGAGCGTGCGGGCGTTCACGATCTGTCCGAGCGAGGTGTTGGTCGCAAGTGGCAGCAGATAGCGGGCGACGTCGAAGGCTCGGGCCCGAAGCGTGCGCTCGTAGGTCTCGGGCTTCATCTCGCCGGGACGGGGGGCCCTACCCATCAGCGATTCAAGCATCCCTTCGGCCACCTCGTGATAGGCGCCGAACAAGGCCTCGACGCTTTCGCGGAATAAGGCCGCCGACGCCTGATCCACGCCGAAATCCGGCATGTACCAACCACTTTTGCGGAAGTTCTGGTAGCGAGTGGAGCGCTCCTGGCCATCCCAGCGCTGCTCATCTACGAGTACAATCGCGGCAAGCAATGAAAGCCGTTCAATCGCAAACGCCAGATGCGCCAGGTCGGCAATGGAGCGGTGCCCGTACTGGAAATAGAATGTGTTGAGAAATTGCTCGGCACGCTGGCTGCTGATCTCCCTCAGCGAGTCTTTCATCGACAACGAGGAGCGCGAATATTTGGCCATGGCGTAGGCCAATACTTCGGGGTCGGCGCCGTGTACGGCAAACACCTCAGTCCGATTCTTGGACTGCTCGGCAGGCGCGGTTGAGGATGCTACAGACACGGCGGCTTCAGTTTCAGGCATGGGCAACAGGATACGTTATTCAGGCAAAAGCAGGATAAGTACGACGCAACTAATATCGTGCAGAGTGGTCTTTCTTGAACGAAAAGACCACTTTAGAAACGTGGCTTTACCTTACAGAAATCCGGCTTTTGCTATGGGCTCTGAAAAAAGTATGAACGACTTGGGCAACTTTGACGATTCTTCGCATCTGCAGCCGCTTAACCCCCGTCCTTTGTTCATGCAACCCTCCACTTCGGGGCCAGATGACGTGCAGGATATTCTTGCCGCTACCAGCCATCGGCCCTGGCCGCTTCCCAACACACACTGGACCATGACCCAGCGCTGGAACGATCTTCTCTTCGCCCACTGGCCCGTTCCCGCCGCGCAGATCACCCCGCTTCTTCCTGCCAATCTCACCGCGGATACGTTTGACGGCTCGGCCTGGGTTGGCATCGTTCCCTTTTGGATGGATCAGATCCGCATGCACCGCCTGCCCGCGATTCCAGGGGCCAATCGCTTCCCTGAGCTGAACCTGCGGACGTATGTGCGCGAGCCACACTCCAACCTGGGCGGGGTTTATTTTTTCTCGCTCGACGCCGGTAATCCGCTGGCCGTCGCGATGGCCCGCATCTTCTTCAAGCTTCCTTACTACTGGTCTAAAATGCGCATCGATCATTGCGATAACCGCGAGTTCTGCTACTCGAGTCAGCGCCGATTCGCGAAGACCCCGGCAAAATTTCGCGCCCGCTATCGCAGCCTGGGCCAAGCTTCGGACAAGCAAGGCCTGGAGCAATTTCTTACCGATCGGTATGCGCTCTACACCGCCGACCCCAGCGGAGCCCTTTTCAAGGGAAATATCCATCACCTGCCATGGCCGCTGGAACGCGCCGAAGCGGAGTTCGAATTGAACGACCTGCCAGCAGCGCACGGCATTCATCTGCCAGATACCCCTCCGCTACTGCACTACAGCCGCGAGCTGGTGGTTTACATCTGGGCGCTTGAGCCACTGCCTCTGCCAAAGCTGAAAACAGCAGCCGCGCCGGTGCCGGTGCCGAAACCGTTGTGAGGCAGGGGACAGGGATTAGCCATTAGGGATTAGAAAAGAGAGTAGGAGAT
>CAYVSQ010000398.1:0-4680 GCA_964453815.1 uncultured Acidobacteriaceae bacterium
GATTACTTTGCCTGTGCGCTTCGCTGCGCGCTTGGCGGCAATCTCCCGCATCTCGCGACCCATCTCACTGCGGTTAATCGCCAGCTGCGTTGCCACACCGATGAAGTTGCCGCACGCCCAGTAAAGCGATAATCCCGACCCGTAATTCCACATCATGAAGCCGAAGACAGCCGGCATAGTAAAGGCCATCATCTTCTGCTGGGCAGGGTCCATGCCGGGTGAGGGCGTTAAGAACTGCGTCAAAAACATCGATATGACCACGAAGATAGGCAGAATATGCCACGGATCGGGAGCGGAGAGATCCGGCAGCCATAGCCAATGCGCCTGTCGCAACTCAATTACGTTGCTCAGCATGCGGTAGAAGCCGAAGAGCAATGGCCACTGGATGAGCATGGGCAAACAGCCGCCGAACATGTTCACGCCTTCGCGCTTCTGCAAATCCATAACCTCTCGCTGCATTTCCTGCTTGCGCGGGTCGGTGGCTTTGTACTTCGCGTACTTGGCCTTGATGACGTCCATCTGCGGCTGGATGCGCTGCATCTTGAGCGATGACTTCATCATCTGGAAGCGCGTGGGCAGCATGGCCAGATTGAGGATGACGGTCAGCAGCAGGATCGACCAACCCCAGTTCGGCACTACATGCTGATAGAAGAAGCGGAGAATCAGGAAGAGCGGCTTGGCAATGATGCCCCACCATCCGAAGCTCACCACCTTCTCCAGGCTCGGTCCGGTTACCGCGTGTACCGAACCCAGCACATCAAGGGACTTCGGCCCGGCAAAGAGACGCATGCTCAAGTGTCCTGCCGTATCGCCCATCGCCGCGCCCAGCACCGGAGCTTGATCCGTCTGATTCGGGTCAGGTCTCCGGAGATTTCGCGGCACGTCGATCGTATTGTGCAGAGTCACCAGGGTGGCGTTTGGAGGATTGTCGGGTAAAAAGATTGCGGCGAAGTAGAGATCGCTCACCCCCGCCCAGTCAAACGGTCCGTGGAGGGTGTCCCCACCCACCACCTTTTTCGCTGTGATCTGATCGTCTTTGCCATTCTGCGAAATGTTGATGAGCCCGCTTGCGAACTGGGGCAGCGTGTTCTGGCTTCCAAAACCCGATGGCCACGCCAGCAGCACGCTCAGTGGCGCTCCGTTCTGCGTAACCGAAACCTCCGCGTGAACCACATAGGTTGAATCGAAGCGGAAGCTTTTGTGGACAGTAAGGCCACCCGAGGAATACTCGAAGCTCAACGTGTCCGGCGCGCTCAGTTTTCCCGTCACCGACGGCACGTAGAGAGCGCTCTCCATGCGATTCCGCAGATTCGCGTCATAGGAGAAAAGTGACAGCGGATACCCAAACTTGAGAGCGGCAGACTGATTGACCAGATCGAGCGGATTTTTGCGATCGTCATCCTTGAATTTCTTCAGGATCCACGACGTCACGTGCGCGCCGCGATTGGTGAACGTGATGCGATAAAGCTCGTTCTCGATGACCGTCGTGCTCTCGCTTGTTGCCGCTATGGCGCCCGCTGCCGGGGCTTGATCGGGCATCGTGGCGGTCGCAGTTGGAACCACAGTCTGTGAGGACGCCGTGCTCGTACTTACGGCCTGCTGCTGGTTCGGAGCCGGCTCAGGCCCTTTCTTTGCTTTGAAGTACTGCAAGCCCAGAAACATCACGAGGAAGATGCCGGTGAAGATCAGCATCGTGCGGGAGTCCTGACCTCCGCCTTGTTGATTCGGGTTTTTTATCTCTGCCAAAACTGCGTTCCTATCGGTCGTATGTGGAGTCGGGCTTCTTTTATGTTAACTAGCGACAGTGTCTGTGAATGACGCTGCATGAATCGGTTCCGGCATGCGCCGAAGGCTTGACGGGTACCGGATCGAAACCACCCGGGTGAAAGGGATGGCAGCGCAACAGCCTGCTCAGCGCCATCCATCCGCCGCGCACGAAGCCATATTCGCTCACCGCAATCGCCGCATATTCCGAACACGTTGGCTGGAAACGGCACGCGCCCGCGACTCCCGACACGGCATGGATGAACGGTGACAAGCCATACTTATACGCGCCATGCAAAGTGGAAATGAGGCGATCGCGCAAGCTCACCGCCGCCCTCCCTCATCCCTCGTGTTGAACTTCTTGTCGATGTGAGAAGTCACCGTCGAAAAAATTCGCGCCACCTCGTTCTCGAGTTTCGCAAATTCCATATCGATGACGGATTTACGAGGATGCAGCACCACGTCGACGGTCCGCGGCAGACGATTCAGGTTGATCCGCACCACCTCGCGCATGCGTCGCTTGATGCGATTGCGCTCTACGGCCTTGCCGAGCACGCGCCCTGCCGTAAGCCCCACGCGCGGTCCTTCGGGGACATTATCCTGCTCTGTGCGGGTACGAAAAAAGTAGCTCATCGACTGCGAGAAATGTTTCCGGCTCTCCTTGTACACACGCTGATAGTCGGCGTGCTTCCGCAAACGGGAGCTGCGTAAATCGGGACCTTCCGGCATATTCTTATTGTCGCGCAATGGATTCTCACGCAGGGGAACCCAGGCCCGAAAGCCGCGACGCAGGACACCCATATCCATGCGGAGGTCCGCTGCCGAGGACCGAGCGGGCCACGGGACGGCAGCACAGATAGCCTGACTGCCGTTGTTCATAGAAAACAAACTCTTTCGGAGTGAATTTGATCGAGATTCGCAAAAATCCGAGGTTCGTAAAAGCGTGGCTGGAGGATTAGTCGCGGAAGCCAGCGCTTACGGAGACGCGCTTGCGACCCTTGGCGCGGCGGCGCGACAGCACGGCTGCTCCGCTCTTGGTCTTCATGCGGGTGCGAAAGCCGTGAACCTTCGAGCGATGGCGGCGATTCGGTTGAAATGTGCGCTTTGGCATGGAACTGCG
Source organism: uncultured Acidobacteriaceae bacterium (assembly GCA_964453815.1). Taxonomy (GTDB): domain Bacteria; phylum Acidobacteriota; class Terriglobia; order Terriglobales; family Acidobacteriaceae; genus Silvibacterium. Next base: position 2,885 of record CAYVSQ010000398.1, read on the forward strand.
CTCCTATAACTTTATCTTTTTGGAAGAATGCTGCCCGGCAGACACCAGAGAACAATGCCACTTCCGGACAAAGATTGATTATATCTCATCCGGCCAACGCCGCAAAATACGTGCCTCGGGACGATTTTTTCACAATCCATGGTGCAAGTTATTACCTTCGTAAAAAATGCCGCGGAAACCACAGTCGCTCGGCCTTGCATCTGTGCTAGTATCGGCAACGATTAGAAGAGAATTTCCTGACGCCTCGCAGGCGTCAGTCGATCGACCGACGCACCGGAGCCAGGTCCAGTCCGATGCACCTCCCGGCCAACGAGAAATGCTCCCGTGCTTCCCTTCCTCGGGTCAAGCATAATTTGGGCATTTCACTTTTGCCAGAGTCGACGATAGTCCTGCGAGCGATCAAGTAAGGGAACCGGAATGTCTTTTGTCACCACCCCAGCCGCCGTGCCCAATCCCTGGGTGCGGATTCTCGGCGCTCTCGAAAAGAAGGTCAATCGCCAGTCTTTCGATACCTGGCTCAAGCCCACCCGTTACAGCCACGTCAAGGAGCGCATACTCTTCGTGCGCATCCCAACACCGGAGTTTCAACACATCGCCGAACGCTACACCGATCTCATTCAGGAAGCGATCGACGCACTGCAGCTGGACTTCGACGACGTGACCTTCATCACACCGGAAGAAGACCCTACTCTGACACGCGTTCGTGAAGACGGAGGGTTTGCTCCTGTCTCGACGCACGCCTCCAATGCGCCGCCGAATGCCCCGCGGGGCTCGCGGCCCGCGCCGCCCGCGCCTCAACAAGCCCGCTTCGACTGGTCGACCGCAGCGCAGCTCAATCCGCGCTACACCTTCGATGCGTTCGTGATCGGCTCTGGCAACCAGTTCGCTCGCGCCGCCTCGGAAGCAGTTGCAGAGCGCCCCTCGAAGGCTTACAACCCGCTCTTTCTCTATGGGGGAGTGGGCATGGGGAAGACGCATTTGATGCACGCCATCGGACACGAGGTAAAGCTGCGCCAGCCCACCGCCTCCATCAGCTATGTTTCGGCCGAGAAGTTCACTAACGAGATGATCAACTCCGTCCGCTATGACAAGATGACGGGTTTTCGCGACAAGTTCCGTACGGTGGACCTGCTGCTCATTGACGACATCCAATTCCTCTCGCAAAAGGAGCGGACGCAGGAAGAGTTTTTCCACACGTTCAATGCCCTGCATGAGAACATGAAGCAAATCGTCATCGCGTCGGACCGTCCGCCCAAAGAGCTGCCCGAGATTGAAGACCGTCTGCGCTCGCGCTTCGAGTGGGGCCTCATCGCCGACATTCAGCCGCCCGACCTCGAGACCAAAGTCGCCATCCTTCAGAAGAAGGCAGAGAACGAGCACGTTACCATCCCAACCGATGTTGCTCTCTTCATCGCTTCGAATGTTCGGACGAATGTGCGCGAGCTTGAGGGTGCGCTCACCCGTCTCTTTGCCTGGTCAAGCCTCAACGGAGTCGAGATCACGCTGCCCACCGCACAACAGTGCCTCAAGCAGTTCATCGATACACAGGTCCGCAAGATCACCATCGAAGCCATTCAACGGGCGGTCGCCGAGCAATTCGGTATGCGCGTCGCCGAACTCAAGCAGAAGAACAACTCACGCGCTGTAGTTGTGCCGCGCCAGATCGCGATGTATCTGGCCAAGCAGATGACCGAGGCCTCCCTGCCCGAGATTGGACGGCAGTTCGGCGGCAAACATCACACGACCGTGATGCACTCCATCGCAAAAATCGACGAACAACGCCGCACCGATAAAAG
>CAYVSQ010000399.1:0-6665 GCA_964453815.1 uncultured Acidobacteriaceae bacterium
GACGACACCGCTCAGGTGAACCACAGCCTCCTTGACTTAAACACTTCCACCTTTTCACTCACCGCCAGCCGCGACCGCGAGCAGAGCTTCGAGAGTCCGCAGTGGGGCGGTGGCCACGGCATCTTTACTTACTATGTCATCCATGGACTGCAGGGCGAAGCTGACTCCTCTGGAGATGGGATCGTTACTGCTGATGAACTAGCCGACTACGTCCGCACTAACGTCCGTCTGGCCACCAAAACCCTCCAGAATCCCACCTCAGATCGTGGCAGCTTCGACCCCAACATGGTCCTAGCCTACAATCCCGGTCCACCGGCAAATTGCTCCGGACCGAACTGCCCCGGCACACCACGCTACGGCACGCTGATTTTTCAGACGAACATGGATGGCGTGGAGGTCTGGCTTGACGGCAAGAGCCTGGGCGTAATCGACAAGACCAAGCCACAGCGCTTCCCCGGCATTACACCAGGACCGCACACCATTAAGGGCGTCCATCTTGGATATGAGCCTGACGGCCCGCGCGAAGAGCAGGTTTATCCGGGACAAGAGACGACAGTCAACATCCGCATTGTAATTGCCAGGCAGAGGAACCACGCCGCTGAAGAGCCATTTGGCAAGGGACTGGAGTTTTACACCCGTGGCGGTGAGGACAACTACAAGAAGGCCGCCGTCGAATTCCAGAAGGCACTGCAGATCGATCCTAAATACAGCAAAGCTGCCCTATATTTGGGCCGCACCTATCAGGCGCTCTACGATCCTGGACAGGCGGAGACATACCTCAAGCGCGCCATCGACATCGACAATGATTACTCCGAGGCTCGCCTCAGCTACGCTGCCGCACTCCTCGATATCGGCGGATACGATGAAGCGATCCGCCAGACCAATGCCGTTATTCAGCGCGATCCAAAAAACGGTATGGCCTGGTATCTCGAATCGCAGGCCTTTGTCCGCAAAGGCAGCTACGACCCGGCCATCGACGCCGGCCAGCGCGCCGTGAAGTTTACGCCCGCCAATGCCGAAGCCCATCTGTGGCTTGGCGAGGCGCAGCGGCTGGCCAAGCAATGCCCGGCTGCGCTTCCGGAATATAACCAATATCTATCATTGAGCAACTTCAACAGTGGAACAGGTGGCCAGCTTAACTATTATCTGCTTGGCAGCCTTTTTGGATTCGGCGTTAAGAAGCGCGCCGCACAGCAGGATATCTGGCGCGAGCTGCGCGCTCAGGCCAATGTAGGCATCTGCGATTGCCAGTGGATGCAAAAGCAGTTCCAGGCTGCTGCGGAATCCTGCCAGAAGGCCCTTGCGTATGTCCATGACGAGCCCTATGCCAACTACCGCCTTGGCATCGTATACGCCGAAGAGTACAACGGCAATGGCAACACCGAGTTGCTCAAAGAAGCCCGCCTGCACTTCAGCACTGTAGTTGCTCTCATCCCCGATACCGACGAAGCTCAGCGTTCGCGCAAGTATATCGCCAACATCGACGCCGTGCTGCTGCACTGAGGGTGATCGGTGCCACATAACGTAGGCTATGTGGAGGGCGCTAAGACTGCCGGCGGCCATACCTGCCTCCCCCCGCCCCGGCGAAGCTGGCGTCGATACTTTTTCAATGATGAAGTTGGCAGGATACTCGAGCGCGCATCGTCAACTGTCGAGAAAAATTGCCTTTTGGCTGGCTAAAACCGCTGGTCGTACCTCTAAGTAGAAGATTGGACTGCAAACCATACTTTCGTTAAGGTCAAGGTCGATATCATTCTCGATTTCGCTCTGCAAGATCCTGCTAGAACGCCTTGAGGTGGCTTTTTTCGGTTGAGCGAAGAGCTTGGATCGGCGCTCCCATCAGATCGCCGAAATATCCAGCAAGATTAAGGATTATGAGAAGACCATTAAGCAGTTGAACGTGACACAGTTCCCGAGACAAAGGCTCCCACCAAGGTGTATGGCGTAGGGATCTGACCGCACTAGGTCATCTGAGAACTAATTCCTTCAAAACCAAATCGAGTCCAAAGCCCGAAGGCCACAACAGATCGACTTTCCGAGATGGACACATGTATTTTGCACGAGCCTGTCAAAGGTCTCTTAGGTATTCAGAATGCAATGCGTTGCAGATCTTGAAGAGAAACGAGCTTACAACTTGAACAGTCGACGCAGGACGACGCAAAAGTTGTATATTCGCTCTATTCTGGGCTGGAGCGGTTTCGCGTGAACGCCGGCTTATAACGTCGGCTTATAAGGAGGCTAAATGCAAATGCCGGACGAAGATGAGTATGGAGAAATTCTTGCCAGGATCGGTGGGGCGATGATCTACTCCTGCCAGGAATTAGAGTTGCTTTATCGATGGAGTGCGGGCCGGCATCTCACAACCTGATGCGGATGAAGTGTCGTCCCGAATGCGAAATCTGGCCAAAATTCTCGAACGCATCGGCACTAATGTCGCCGATCCCGCTCCTCTTGATCTTCCAACCCCGAACATGCAACTGCACGCGGTGGGAGTGGATCGCCAATCATAGCAGCACGTTCCCCCTGGGAGACTCGTCGCTCCGGCCACGCGCATCGCGTCATACGCGTTTTCGGCGGCTCAGATTAAGCACGGCTCAGGTTCAGGAAAACACTTGCTTGAAGCTCCAACCGACGCCGATCTTACGTGAATTGTTGTCGGCCCATGTGAAACTACCATCGCCCCGCCCATCATGGCGATACCACAACAGCTCGTCGTTCTCCGCGATGGCATAAATCACGCCGTCGCCACCCGAAAGCACCTCTTTGAAACTCCAGCCGACACCGACCTTCCGCCCGTGGTTGTCCGCCCACGCGAAGCTGCCGGTTCCGCGCCCATCGTGTCGGTACCACAACAAGTCTCCGGTATCCGTGACGCCGTAGATCACGCCATCGCCACCCGAGAAAATCTGCTTGAAATTCCACCCGGCACCGACCTTGCGTGCATTGTTGTCGGCCCATGTGAAACTTCCATCGAAACGCCCGTCATGGCGGTACCACAGCAGGTCGCCGTTGTCCGCAACGGCGTAGATCACGCCATCGCCACCCGAGAAGATTTGCTTGAAGTTCCAGCCGACACCAACCTTGCGCGCGTTATTGTCGGCCCACCTGAAGCTGCCGTCTCCGCGTCCATCGTGCCGGAACCAAAGAAGGTCGCCGTTGTCGGTAATGGCGTAAACTACGCCATTATCGCCGGAGAACACTTGCTTGAAGTTCCACCCAACGCCGACCTTTCGCCCGTTGTCCGCAGCCCATTTGAAACTACCATCACCTCGCCCATCGTGCCGATACCAGAACAGGTCTCCGGTATCCGTTACGGCATAGATCACCCGGGAGAAGGTCCATCCGACGCCGACCTTCCGTGCGTTGTTATCGGTCCACCGAAAGCTACCGTCACCCCGTCCATCGTGTCGGTACCACAACAGGTCTCCGGCATCCGTAATGGCGTAGATCACCCCGTCGCCACCCGAGAAAACCTGCTTGAAATTCCACCCGACGCCGACCTTCTGTGCGTTGTTATCGGTCCACCGAAAGCTACCGTCACCTTCTCCATCGTGGCGATACCACAACAGCTCACCAATATCGGTAATAGCGTAGATCACGCCGTCGCCGCCGGAGAAAATGCTCTTCATGTTCCAGCCGGTACCGACTTTGCGCGCGTTGTTGTCTGCCCACTTGAAACTGCCGTCATTCCGGCCATCGTGACGGTACCACAGCAGGTCGCCACTATCGGTAATAGCGTAAATCACACCCGCGTCGCCGGAAAAAATCCGTTTATAGTTCCACCCAATTCCGACCTTACGCGCATTGTTGTCCGCCCACCTGAAGCTGCCATCGGCTCGCCCATCGTGACGGAACCATAGCAGGTCGCCGGCATCTGTGATTGCGTAAATTACACCATCACCTCCAGACAACAATTGTCTGAAATTCCAGCCGACACCGACCTTGCGCGCGTTATTGTCGGTCCACCTGAAGCTGCCATCGCTGCGACCGTCATGTCTGTACCACATCAGATCGCCGTTATCCATGAGGGTATAGATGATGCCATCGCCGCCGGACAACACCTGTTTGATGGCAGGAGCAATTGGCAAAACTACTCCGCCGAATACGGTGACGTCTGCAAATTCGTTTCCGGCGTCGACGTTGATCAGCCTCAATGAGAAATCACCGGCCTGGCTGTGCCAGTCGGTATGAGTCGCCGTCAGGGTGAGGGGTGCAACACCTTCGTAGCGAATCCGCCCATCCGGATTGATTGAGTGCACGACGAGACCGGCAACCGGCCATCCGGGAGTTCCGATAGCTGCATCGTATCCAAAACCTCCGCGCCGAAGTTCCACAGTAAAAATTCTTCCGTCGCCGACATTCGACGGAAAGGCAACTAGCACCGGTAAAGGCCCCGGCGGCTCCCTCACCGTATAGTTGAGAGCATAAAGCCTGACTGTCGGGTGGTTTTGAGCGTAGCTTCCAGATAAGTTAATGAGTTGTGGACTATCACTGAAAGCCTTATTTTGGTAGAGTTGAGCGGCTGCAAGTGAAGGACCGATAATTCTTCCCGATAGTTGGCCGATTTGGGGATCGTTTGGACTAAGGATCCTCATGCCGTCCGGCAACCGGGCGTCAAACGGTCTGATGAATTCGGCGCCTCGGGCGCTCATCACGGAGTAAGGAGACTTATACTCATGCTCCCCAACTGGATTTGCCGGATCGAACTCAGCGTCTACCTCGTGCTTTAGGCCGAAGCTGTGTCCCAGTTCCTGACAGGCTGCGTCAAATGGAGCGGCGATATCAACCACCGTCACCGGGATGTTCTTTGAACCACCGCCGCGCAGGGGCACGGGATACGAGCCCCCTCCAAACAGATCTGTTGGCTGGGCGTACCAGATCATAGCGATGTCAGTATTGTCCCAATCGGGAGACACCTGGGCAGTCGCTGCAGCTAACGTAGCATTGACAAGTCCATTGCGCTGTTCGTTTGTGCCATGGCCCGGGTCATCCATCAGTATCGGGGCGTAAACCGTGTTGTCGAGGGAGAACAATCCCTTTGAAGAAGACCACCAAAAATCGCCTAGGCTAAAAGGAATCAAGGGCTGCATCCATTTTTCGAATACGTCTTCGGACCAAACACTGTTGGCGTTTCCATTCGTCGTAAAACGAACTCTCAAAATCGCAATCATGGGTCTCTCCTTCTATTGCCGCTTGCCTGTCCATCCCCTAACCCAAGCAGTTAACAGAAAACTGCCTTGCACTAGCCTTGGCCCTGACCGGTCTTCGCTCTTCTCCAGCCTTGTTACTTCGGGTGGCAAGAATCATCAATGTGTTGAGGAGCCTAAATAACTCCGCTTGTTAGCATTTAAGGCAGAAGCGAAGCACCGGAGAAGACGAACGGCTATCCCACCCCGACGATTTTGGGATCCTCACTTGTGAACGGTTCCGTCCTCGTAACCTTCATCACGGAGCCAAAGCAGCTGGCGATCAGGGTTGAGCGCATAGATGATCCCGTTTCCAGCCGAGAAGAGTAAAACGAGGCAAGCATGAGCCCGAGGCCGCCGACAATGGTGAAGATCCTGCGCTGAAACATGACGTGCTCCGTTGTGTAGAGGACATTGCGGGCGCATGACCCGCGTGTCCACTCCTGCGTTCGCCCATGACAACATGCCAGTCAAGCGGTAGAAATTCGGTGTATGCTACCTATCACGAGCTAATGGGACGGACCCATGCTGGGGTGACGTGACGTCCGATTGGAAGACTATTGTTCATGACTGTGTAGCGCTGGCCGCCTGTTCGGCGGGAACAATCTCTGTAAAGCTGGCAATCGTAGCCCACTCTGCAAGCAACCGCGCAGCTTCATCTAGAAACTTCAGATCCGAAGCAAGAACGTCAGGACCTTCACCAGCTGTCTCCGGTGTGGCGCCGACAAGCGATACAACGACCAACCAGATATATTTGCGCTGACTGCCATCTTTCCCATCTTGTTTCAGCAGTCTGTGAAGTGTTCCCCTGACATTGCGCCGCAAGACCGCAAGCTTTTCGAAAACCTCAACAAAAACTGCTTTCTCAAAGTCACTTTCATTGATATCTGGCAAAAGAGTTAATTCAATGCATTGCGCCATATGTTCGCTCCTTAACTTGCCGCTACAAGGACAGGATCATCAAAAGCCTGATTTTGCGCACTGCTCCAAAGCAGCTGTGAGAGGTCGGCAGCATTATGGGCATAGACTATTGCGGACTTGCCCTCTATCCACGGACCATACTATGCGCACGCCTTTGGCAACCTCTGGCTCTCAGGTCAGGGGCCACGTTTCCCCTACTCTGATTCAATCTCCAAGACCCTTTCTTGTCCGATCGCTCGGCAGAGTCGCCATAACGAGTGCGATTGTGATCGCATCAAATGCAATCCACCTTCCACTGCTGGGTACGCAAAAACAAAGGCTCTGGAGGCTCCAACCGCTTCTGATGTGTCTCATATGAGCCAGTTCAGGCTTATATCGGGCACCTTAGGCGCTGATGTTCAGACCAAAGTCGTTGTTCTCAAGATGCCCTTGGTTACCAGAACTGCATTTAGCCGATCAACTCGTGTCTTTTGCTTTAATGGCTGAGCGGGCCGCGAAGTCAGGTTGTCGAATAGCTCATAGGGCCTTCGATTGCTGCAGACATAGAGATGTTCAGGA
>CAYVSQ010000400.1:0-14944 GCA_964453815.1 uncultured Acidobacteriaceae bacterium
TGATGACGGGACAGAAAATCCTCGAGGAAGTGGTGCGGAGCGGAAGGATTGACCGCGCGACGAGGAGCGAGCTTGCCATCAGCTACTGCAAAGTTGGCCAATCGTACGAAAGCCGTGGTGAAACCACAGAGGCGTTGGCGCAGTATAAATCCGCGATGGAGCTTTTCCAGGCTCTGCACAGAGAGGCTCCGGATGATCCTCAAGCATCGCGTAACGTGACCGTGGCCCACTCCAAGCTTGGCGATATGGATCTCGCCGTTGGGCATCTGGAGGATGCACTTGCAAACTACCGCTCCTCGGTGGAGATCCGGGAGCGGCTGGTTGCCGAGAATCCGAATAATCGCGAAGCCGCGCGCGACCTGGCGACGGTCTACGACCGCATGTCTACCGTTTATCAGGATCAGAAACGCTACGAAGAGGCTCTTAGTTACGAACGAAAGACTCTGGCAATTGACCTTCACGCCCTGGACCGCGATCCGAAGGACGCGGATACAAAAGGTGATGTTGCCAGCGATTACAGCTCCATTGGCGACCTGGCGTCAGGACTGGGCCGGTGGTCGGAAGCGCTGGCCGGGCAGCAGAGAGCGCTGCAGATTCGAAAGGAACTTCATTCGCAGTCGCCGATGGATACCGACATAACCGCGGAGATGGCCGATAGCGCTTTATATGTGGGCCTGGCGCAGGCAAAGCTCGGGAAGCGCGAGGCGGCGGGAAATCTGCAAATGGCACGAAGCCTGATCGAAGAACTGCACCGGGCTGACCCGGGCAATGCCATGTATCACGAGGAACTGGCCAAGACGTACCTGTTCTCTGGCAAGGCAATGGAAGCGTTGGGGCAGCGCAGCGCTGCCTTGGCCTTCTACAAGAAGAGCATGGGTGTTTATCAGGAGCTGAAAACCCAGGATAAGAACAGCTTTGAAGCCGATGCAAGAATGGAAGAGGCAGCCAAAGGTATTCAGAGCGTTTCGGTTTCCCGGACTTCTGAAACGCAGGATTAGTTTTCCGCCTCACAGATGACGGAATCTCTATCCCCTTCTTACTTGCCCTTGGCGAACTCCAGCCGCGCTTCGGCTTCGTGGATGATTTCGAGGGCTTCGGCGTATTTTTCAGCGTCGTCGCCGGCTTCATTCCACATCTGGCGGCCGTGGTCGAGCTTTGCCTGCACAACAGCGATGTCGATCTCTTCCTTCGGACGCGCGCTTTCGACGAGAACGGTCACGCGCTCGGGCAGCACTTCGACAAAGCCGCGGGCCACGCTGAAGCTCCGTTCTCCGCCTTCGCCGCCGTGCAGGCGCATAACGCCGGGTCCGATCACGGCAAGCAGCGGCGCGTGGCCGTAGAGGACTTCGAAGTAGCCGGACCTCGACGGCACCTCGACCGCATCCACTGATTGATCGATGAGGATCCGATCGGGAACCACAAGCCTGACCTGCAAACGATTCGTATCAGCCATAGTTACCTTTACGCTGTCGCCTTCATCTTCTCCGCCGCTTCCAGCACTTCCTCGATGGTTCCCTTCATGTAGAAGGCCTGCTCGGGGATATCGTCGTGCTTGCCTTCGATCACTTCCTTGAAGCTGCGAACCGTGTCGGCAATCTTGCAGTAGCGGCCCGCCATGCCGGTGAACTGCTCGGCGACATGAAAGGGCTGCGAAAGGAACTTCTGCACCTTGCGCGCGCGATTGACCGTGGTCTTGTCTTCCTCGGAAAGCTCGTCGATGCCGAGAATCGCGATGATGTCCTGCAGGTCCTTATAGCGCTGCAGAATGCGCTTCACGCCCTGGGCAACGTCGTAGTGCTCCTGCCCGACAATGCGGGGGGAGAGGATGCGCGAACTCGAAGCCAGCGGATCGACGGCTGGATAAATGCCCAGCTCCGACAGGGGACGTGAAAGCACCGTGGTCGCGTCGAGGTGAGCGAAGGTGGTCGCTGGCGCGGGATCCGTCAAGTCGTCGGCCGGCACGTACACGGCCTGTACCGAGGTGACGGAGCCTTTCTTGGTTGAGGTGATGCGCTCCTGTAGCTCTCCCATTTCAGTCGCGAGATTCGGCTGGTAACCCACGGCCGAGGGCATGCGGCCCAGCAGCGTCGAAACCTCGGAGCCGGCCTGCGTGAAGCGGAAGATATTGTCGATGAAGAGCAGCGTGTCGGCGCCCTCATTATCACGGAAATACTCAGCGACAGTGAGCGCGCTGAGCGCCACGCGCAGACGCGCTCCGGGCGGTTCGGTCATCTGGCCGTAGATGAGCGCGGCCTTCGACTTGGTGTGGTCGTGGATGTCGATGACCTTGGCCTCCTGAAACTCGAGCCAGAGGTCGTTGCCCTCGCGGGTGCGCTCGCCAACTCCGGCGAAGACGGAGAATCCGCCGTGCTGCGCGGCCACGTTGTTGATGAGTTCCTGGATAATGTCGGTTTTGCCGACGCCGGCGCCCCCGAAAAGGCCGGTCTTGCCGCCCTTGAGGAAGGGCTGGATGAGATCGATGACCTTCACGCCGGTCTCGAACATCTCCTCGTGGGTCGCCTGCTCGTCGAAGGCTGGAGACTCGCGGTGAATCGGCATGCGTTTATCGGTCTTGATGGGGCCGAGCTCGTCGACCGGCTCGCCAATCACGTTGAGCACGCGGCCCAGCGTCTCACGGCCCACAGGCACGGTGATGGGACCGCCGAGGTCGATGGCCTTCATGCCGCGCACCATGCCCTCGGTCGCCTCCATGGCTACGCAACGCACGCGCCCTTCGCCCAGATGCTGCTGGACCTCAAGGATCACATTGACAGGTGTGGGAACGTTGAAGCCTTCGCTGATGACGCGCAGCGCCTGATAGATGAAGGGAATCCTGCCCTCGTCGAATTGCACGTCGACGGCCGGACCGGATATCTGAATCACTTTGCCGATGTTTTCTGCCATAACTTTCCTGTCTTCGAACTCCCGAACTGGTCTACAACCGCAGCCAGTCTCTGTTACAACGCGGCAGCGCCGCTCACGATCTCAATAATTTCCTTGGTGATGGCTGCCTGGCGCGCACGGTTCATGGCCAGGGTGTACTTGTCGATCATCTCCGAAGCATTGTTGGTCGCCGAATCCATCGCTGTCATGCGGGCAGCCTGCTCGGCGGCTACCGACTCCAGAAACGCGTGGTTCAACTGCGATGTGAGGTATCTAGGGAGGATCGCATCGAAGATTTCCTGCGGCGATTGCTCGTAGATGTAATCCACCTCTGCAGTGCCGAAGTTCTTTGCCTCGTCCTCATACTGCTGGATACAGGCTTCGAGCTCCCCGGGCAGAATGCTGACGCCCGCCGTCATGGCCGCGCGAGCTGCCTCCACGCGCTCCTCGATGGACAAATCCTGCGCTGCGACGATCTCATGTTTGCCAAATTCAATGATGGGCAGAATGCGCTCGACCACGAGGCGTTGTGCGATCACCGATTTGAATTCGTTGTAGACGATATACGCCGCGTCGATCTCCTCATGCGTGTAACGGGCGACGATCTCCTCTCCCAGCTCACTGACGCGGTCGAAGTCTACCTTATCGAGCAGGCCGGGGTGGTCGCCGATGACCTCGACGCGGCCTACGCGCTGCCGCTCTGGACGCGGAGTCCTCTCCTCGCCGTTTTGTTCGGCGAACTTTGCGACCGGATAACGCCGCCGGAAGAGATCGCGGCCCTTGCGGCCGATGGCCTCAACATCAATCTGTTTGTTGTGGTTCTGATCGATGAACTGCAGCGTCGCCTTGATGATGTTCGCATTGAAGGCTCCGGCAAAACCCTTGTCGCCGGAGACGACAATCACCAACACGCGCTTTTCCTCTCGCGTTCTGAGCAGGGGATGACGCACGGCGCCCGTTTCGGGGTCGTATATCTCAATACGCCGCTTTAGCGATTCCAGCACGCTGGCCAGCATAGCCGCGTAGGGCCGCGAGTTGATCGCACGGTCCTGGGCGCGGCGCAGCTTCGCTGCCGCGATCATCTTCATGGCCCGGGTAATCTGGCGCGTGCTCTTGACGCTGCGAATGCGCCGCCGTAAATCGAGGATGCTCGCCATGTTTTAGCTCTGCTTCACCGCTACCTTTGCGTCCTGGTGCTCGGCTAGGAAGTTTGCCTTGTATTCCTTGAGCGCATCGCTGATGCGGCCCTTAAGCGCGTCGTCGAGCGCCTTCTTGGTTGCGATGTCGTTCAGCAGCGCCGTCTGACCGGAATCGAGGTAGGAGTACAGCCCGTCTTCGAAGGCGCGGATGAAAGGAACCTTGACGTCGTCGAGGAAGCCCTGTGTTCCGGCGAAGAGAATAATCACCTGTTTCTCCGCGGTTAGCGGCTGGAACTGCGGCTGCTTCAGCAACTCGGTCAGGCGCTGCCCGCGATTGAGCTGGTTCTGCGTGATCTTATCGAGGTCGCTGCCGAACTGAGAAAACGCCGCCAGTTCGCGATACTGCGCCAGGTCAAGCTTGAGCGTCGAGCCGACCTGTTTGATGGCTTTGATGGCGGCGGAGAATCCGACGCGCGAGACAGAGAGGCCGACGTTCACCGCGGGGCGTACGCCGGAATTGAAGAGGTCGGTTTCGAGGAAGATCTGGCCGTCAGTAATGGAGATGACGTTGGTCGGAATATAGGCCGAAACGTCGCCCGCCTGCGTCTCGATGATGGGCAGCGCGGTCAGCGATCCTCCACCCTTCTCGTTACTCAGCTTCGAGGCGCGCTCCAACAGACGCGAGTGAAGATAAAACACATCGCCGGGATATGCCTCGCGTCCCGGCGGACGGCGCAGCAAAAGCGAAATTTCTCGGTACGCGGTCGCATGCTTGGAGAGATCGTCGTAGATAAGCAGCGCGTGCTGGCCCTTGTCGCGGAAGTACTCGCCCATAGCGCAGGCCGCGTATGGCGCAAGATACAGCATGGGAGCCGGCTCCGATGCCGAAGCCGCGACCACGATGGTGTAGTCCATCGCGCCGTGTTCGGTCAGCGTCTGTACAACCTGTGCGATCGACGACCGCTTCTGCCCGATCGCGCAATAAACGCAGATCAGGTCTTTCCCCTTGCTGTTGATAATGGTGTCCAGGCCAATGGCGGTCTTGCCCGTCTGGCGGTCGCCGATAATCAGCTCGCGCTGGCCGCGGCCGATGGGGACCATCGAGTCGATAGCCTTCAGGCCGGTCATCATCGGCTCGCGTACCGGCTGCCGGTCAATCACGCCCGGTGCCAGGCGCTCCACAGGCAGAGTCTGCGTGGTTGCGATCGGCCCCCTGTCGTCGATCGGGTGGCCCAGCGAATTCACTACCCGGCCAATCATTGCGTCGCCCACCGGCACACTCAGAATCTTGCCCGAGCGCTTGACCTGGTCACCCTCACGAAGCTCGGTGTACTCACCCATCAGCACTGCGCCCACCTGGTCTTCCTCCAGGCTCATGGCCAATCCGGCGACGCCGTGCGGAAAGTCCAGCAACTCGCCCGCCATCACTTTGTCCAGGCCATGCAGGCGCGCAATGCCGTCACCCAGCGAGATGATTGTTCCTACTTCATCCACGCGGATCTTCGAGTCGTAGTTTGCGATCTGCTCCTTCAGGAGCTGCGTAATTTCATCTGCCTTTATCTGAGCCATGCTTCACTTTTCCGACAGGGTCTTTTTGATATCTGTTTGTTGTTCCGGCGCCCAAGGCCTGTCAACGCTGGTGCCCAGTTAACAGCGCCTAGCTGGCCGCCAATTGCTCTTCCAACCGGTCCAGCCGGCCGCGTACCGATCCGTCATACACGGTACTGCCTACGCGCACAATCACGCCACCTACGAGCGATGAATCCTCATGAAAGTTAGCGCTGATCCGGGTTTTCGTCAGTTCGGCGACGTGTGCCGCGACTGTTGCGCGCTCTGCGTCGTCCAGCTTACGCGCCGTAGTTACATCCACTTCGGAAATACCCAGCCGACGGTTCATCTCGCGGCGAAACTCGGTGACCATTTCACCGAACGCATGAAGCCGGTCATGAGCGATCAGCACCGCGATAAAATTTCGCGTCTGCCGAGCCATTCCCAGTCGTACATTCAATTTGTCGAGGATCGTAATCTTCTCCTCAACTGGAAATGAAGGATCGAGCAACACCTCGCGAAGTCCCGCGCTCTCATGCCAGGCTGCGCCAAAATCGCCAAGCTGGTTCTCGACATCGACCGGATTGAGATGCGCTTCGGCGATTACATCGGCCAGGGCGCGTGCGTATCGGGCTGCAAAGGCCGGCATTAGTTCCGCTCCCCTTTGAGATTCTCGCCGAAGCTACGGATCAGCAACCGATCGCCCTCAGGACCCAGGCGAATCCCCTGCCGTGCGTGATCTACGGCCAGCTGCGCCGCGAACTTCTTCACCTCGCGCTGTGCCGCTGCACCGGCCGCCTCAATCTCCTGGCTCGCCGAGGCCACAATACGCTGCCGTTCCGCTTCGAGTGATTCCTGAATGCGCTTTTCGTCGTTCAGACTGTCCTGCTCCGTCTGCCGGCGGATCGCCTCAATGTCGATGTCTAGCTTGGACAGCCGCTCCTCGACAACCGCCAGGCGCTCATTGGCTTCGGCGGCAGCCAGCCGCGCATCCAGCAATTGCTTTTGCAAGGTCTCTCCGCGTTTGCGAAATATCTTCGGAACGGTCCGGAACACAAACCAGAGAATGACGGCAATCAGCAGCCCCTTATTTATATATTCAAAAACCGTGGCTGCTGCCTCCGTGCTCATGTGCAAACGACGCGCGATGCCCTCGACAGCCGGCGAGTGACGAAACGCCTCCATCTCAGAGGGGGTCTCTTCCGGAGGAACTGAAGCCTGGGCTGTAGCCGCATGCCCAGACTGCTCCTGCGCGCGAGCGCTCCCCGGCACCAACAGAAGCGTCAGCAAGGGAAGGGTCAGCAGTAACATTGGAAAGCGCGTCTTTGAAGTGGTCTTCATCGAGCTTCCTCCGCATTCATTACCTCGGAGGGGAGAATGACCCTCAGAATCTGCCCCGCCAGCTGGTCCACCGAGGCCTCGATCTGACGCCGGGCAGCGGCCGCTTCCGCCTCTATCGCTACGCGAGCCGCGTCCACCCGCTCTTCCGCTGCGAGCCGCGCACTGACCAGGGCGCTCTCCCGTTGCGCATTCCACTGCTTTACCCGTTCCTCGCGCCGGTGGAAGATTTCAGCACGGGCCGCGCGCAATCTCGCCTCATATTCCTGGCTCTTTGCATCGGCCGCGGCGATTGCGGCATGGGCCTTCTCGATCGCGCCCTGGGTTCGCTCGCGGCGTTCGGCCAGGGTGCGCATCAGCGGACGATACAGCACAAAACGGTAAGCCAGCACCAGGCCCACGAAAATGATGATTGTCGGCACAGAGCCGAGCACAAGTTCGTCAAGTTGACGCAGCAGTTCATCCATTATGATTGAGCCGACGTTTGCAGTTGGAAGCTAGTGGAAAGGTAAGCGGAACTCTAGGTTGTAGCAGAGGTTAAAACGCGGTGTCAACGCACGACACACACGTCCAGATGAAGCCCCTGAAATCGCTGGGCAAATATAACCTTGAAATATCTTGACTCGCCGTCACACCGGCGTACACTCAGAGTATCACCTATGACCCGGTTCAGGGTCCAATGAGCCGGATGTTTGGGACCTACCTCTGCTCCCCTACATCCGGCTCATTTCTGTTTCAGCCCGCCTCATAGCTTCGTTCGATACTGCCGGTAACGCCCTAACAGAGAGGCCGGGCCGGCCACCGTCATGGCCACGGAATTTCCCACAAACTCCCGCTCGCGGATCAGCGCGCCCCCGCCCAGAGCGGCCAGCACATCGCCCTGCGACTGGGGAATCTCGAATCGCTGCTCCACAATCGGGTCTGCTACCAGGGCGGCATCGATATGGGTGAGCAGATTTTCCATGCCACAGCCGAGTTTGGCCGAGACAGCTACCGCGCCGGTGGCCGCAAGCCCCTTCCTTTCATTCTCCGGGAGCAGGTCGATCTTGTTCAGCACTTCAATGCGAGGCTTGGACAGCACGTCCAGCTCGTCAAGTACTTTTTCTACCTCCGACTTGTGCTCTTCCTGCATGGGACTCGAGCAGTCACGTACGTGCAGCAGGAGCTCGGCCTTCTGCACCTCTTCAAGCGTTGCGCGAAACGAAGTTACCAGCGTATAGGGCAGGTTGCGGATGAACCCCACCGTGTCCGACAGCAGCACCTTACGGCGGCTGGGCAGCAGAATCGCCTTAAGTTTTGGATCGAGCGTGGCAAACATGCGCGCCGATTCAAATACCCCGGCCTGGGTCATGGCGTTGAACAGGGTGCTCTTGCCCGCATTGGTGTAGCCCACCAACGCCACCGCCGGCACAGGCACCGATTCTCGTCGCTGCCGTTGCTGCGTCCGAATGCGGCGCACGCCCTCGATCTCCTGCTTCAAATGCAGCAGCCTGCGCTGAATTCTGCGGCGATCGGTCTCCAGCTGCGTCTCGCCCGGTCCGCGTGTACCGATGCCGCCGCCCAGCTGTGACATCGACACGCCCCGTCCCGTCAACCGCGGCAGCATGTATTCAAGCTGAGCCAGCTCCACCTGCAACTGCCCTTCGCGCGTACGAGCGTGGCGGGCAAAAATATCCAGGATCAGCTGGGTGCGATCCACCACCCGGCAGGGCAGCGCGTTCTCAAGGTTGCGCAGCTGCGTTGGGGTCAGGTCGTGATCGAAAAGAATCACATCGGCGTTGGTGGAGGCGACAATGCCCTGCAGTTCCTCGACCTTGCCGCTGCCAATCAGCGTCGCCGGATCGGCCTTCGGTCTGCGCTGGATAATCTCCGCGGCAATCTCCGCCCCGGCCGAGGTCACCAGTTCGCGAAACTCCTGAAGCGAGGCGTCAAGGTCGAATGAGGCCCCGGAAGAAGAACCAGACCCGGATGCAGAGCCTGTGAACTCGGCCGCCTCGCCTGCTCCCGTACTGGCCATCGCTGCTTCCCGGGCCAGGACCGCCGAGCGCGTCAAGACCGTACCGGACTGAGTCCGCCGCTGCGCGGTGAGGTCTACGGCGACCAGAAGAGCGCGTTCAGCGGACTGGTTGACGATGGTATTCAATGGGGTGGTAAAAGCCTGTCTTATTGCACGGACCACGGCGGGTATCCGCCCGTTAACGCGGCCGCCGCTTCATTTCATCCTGATAAATAAGCCCGCTGAGGCAGTATTCCATCTCAGGCGAACACTGCCTAGCCTTTCCGCTCAGGAATTCGCGAGATCCTGTCCCACCGCACCCGCCGAGGCAGATAGTGACGCCGAAGCGCCAGAGCCTGCGCCCAGAGGGCGGTGTTCGCCGTGCAGGACCGACCGGCTGCTGACGACGGTTGAGATAGCATGCTTGAAGATCAATTGCTCCTGGCTGTTGTTCTCAAGCAGCACGGAGTATTTGTCGAAAGACCGGATCTTTCCGGTCAATTTGACTCCACTCACCAGGTAAATCGTGATAGGAGTCTTATCCTTGCGAACGGTATTCAGGAAGGTGTCCTGAATATTCTGCGCCGGCTTGTTGTCCATGTGCCGATCTCCTTCTGTATCTCGACTGTTGAGCTTTTGTGAGTAAAGCGAAAAGCAAATCCAGTACCGCTGCCTTGCCTAAGGCCACTCGACACTGCAATGTGGATACCATCACCATACGGGTTCAACATGCTCAAATCAACTGCTGGCGGCTTCTTTTTTGCGCCTCCTGATAAAGAGATGCCTTGACTCTTGTACGTTGTCGCAGGCGAAATAGCCTCGGCTATTAGATGCAATTCGCCGGCGTTTGCCTTTGGCAACAATTTCAATCCGATGCGCGCCGTGCACGATCCGTAGCCCTTCCGGTATTTGCGAGCGTTCTCTTCGTATCGCATAAGTGCAGCACCGAAATGCGTGCTTAGTTTATTGGCTAATGCGCGAGTCCCCCTTCCCGATGGCTTCATTGCGAAACGACTCAGCGTGAAGAAAGATCAGGCGCTTTTGAAAGACTCGGTCCCAATCCACTCCTAATGATCTTAGCCAGACAGCTGTCCGGGCTGAGGTCAAGACACTTTCGCACGCAAAAGTGCCCGTCGGATAGTCTGGCGGCCCCTCCGGGGTCCATCTGGACCTCTTCGCGACGGACCCCTACGGCACAGTGTGGTCCACAGTGGAGGTGGCAGTTGGGATCCGACTTCCGGTGGGAAGCGGGACCGCAATGGCAGTCCACGTTCGCCATGCGCCCTCAGGTCACGATGTACCCGGGCAGCACCGTGACAGCACAGTGGGGATCCGAAAACCGCCTCGTGCTGGGCGAGTCCCTAAGGGATACAAATGGCGCCGTCTGGTCCACTTGGTGGACCGTGCGGTACCGCGAATCGCTAACCCAAAAAATGTGACCCAATTCGCGGGTATGGGCGATTGACCCTTGCAGGGCGGGTCAACCCCCTTCGATCATGCGTTTGACCGTAAACCATTCATTCCAAGATCAGGTCCAGCAAAATACCTGGCTTAACATTTCCCGCAATTAGCTGTAACAGAAACAGAAGCAAAGTGGAAAGCCCATCCCTGTGGGGTGGGCTTGTGGGATGGGCCTTTCTTATCTAAAGCCTTTAGAATGAATCAGTATCAGGTTTAGCAGTTTGGGATCAATCAGTTTCAGGTTCTCTCTTTGGAATCAATCAGTTTCGAAACACAAAGAGGGAGGGTACAGCCACCTAGCCGGACTTTTGCTTCTTCTTGTGCTTGCCTTCCGCCTTGTTCTTCTTCTTCTTTTCCGGATTCGGGGAGACAGGCTTTGGAGCCTCCGCAGCCGGAGGCAGGACACGCTTAACGATCACACCCTCCATCCGAAAGGTCTCCGTCTCGGTCTGCGCCGGACGCCGTGCGCCCGTCAGGGGGTCGATGGCCACGTCTTCGCTCGTCGCAACCTGGATGGAAAAGACCGGCTCCGACTGGCGATCGAAGACCTGATTGCCCACAGTCACCGGCAGATAACCCTCCAGGTTGCGTTGTCGATAGGCCGTTTCGTAGCGATGTTTTCTGTTATTCCAGGTAAAGACGCGCACCTGATCGAAGTCGTAGGGTAGACCCTCTTTCCAGGAGTTCATCAGGGCCACGTATTCCGGTGCCTTGCCGTTCGGAAAGCTTGAACCGGGGTCATCGACGTTGCGCAGGACGTAGGCCCCCACATATCTCTGTCCCTCGGCCAGCCCGGCGATCTCGGCGGGGATATCGATATCCATCATCCGCGACCAGACCCACCCGGCATGCCCCTGAGAGTCGCGCACCAGCCACCAATCCTGGAGTACGGGAGCCGGGGCAGGCGCGGGGACAGTCGCCGGCACCGGGGCTTTAGCGGGTTTTGCGGCGGAATTCGCAGGGGGTGTCGGAGCGGGAACGGGCACCGCCTGAGGCGGCGTGGGCTTAGCCACGGATGCGCGTGCCAGCAGTTGTAGCTTGCTGTTTTCCGCCAGCAGGTAATAGTGGTCTGTCTGCCGGCCGGGGGCGTCGTGCAGATACGAGTCGTCGCGTAAGGCGGCCGTTGCAATCACAGGCTTCTGCGCCTGCTGCGCGGCCAGCGTGGAGAACTTGTCATAAATCTGCTGATCGATCACGGCATGTTCGTCGATCCAGCCGATTTCGCCCTTCTCGGTCTTGACTTTAACGAAGCGGCGCGCGCGTTCCATGACGAGCAGGCGCTGCCCGTTCGATACTTCCGCAATCCGATTGGAAACAGCCGCCAGACGGTCGCGAAGAAAGGTGCCTTTCGCCGATACATATACGTATTCCTGTGGAGGTTTGGGTGCGAAGCGTCCACAACCTGCGAGCGCGACCAGGAGGAGCAACGATGAGAATCGGGTGAAGATATTCCGGAAAAAAAAAGACATGATACGTGCGCGAAGTTCGTGGAAAAGCCAAGCTGCGAGCGGCCCTATGTTCACATTAGTCAGTTTGAGGATAGCATCGCGGGATTGGCGCAGATTTTTACAACGTTTCGGATCCGAGGAATCGATGCGGAAACTAGTTCGATTTTTTGGGAGGAGCGATTTGAAGAACATCTATTCCACTGAATTCCGCAAACGGCATGTACAAGCTAATATGGTGACGCCTGACATTGTCGCTCCAGGTGCGGTCCATGGATGGTGCGGTGCAAGGCTCTAATTCAGTTCAACCGAAGGAGGTTTCATGACAACCGAAGCTCTTGGCAGTCAGGTAAAGAAGGCGACAGGATGGGCCATGGTCTGGGCCGTCCTGCTGGCAGTAGCCGGAATCGTCGCACTGGTATTGCCCTTTGAGGTTGGAATCAGCATCGCGCTTATACTTGCCTGTCTCATCATCATCGCTGGGATTTTCCATCTCATTTTCGCGGTTGTTGCCGGGAGTTTCGGCGGCTATTTGTGGCGAACCCTTATAGGGATCCTCTATATGGTGGGAGGCATTTTTCTGTTCAGGCGCCCCATAGTCGGTCTCGCGTCTTTCACCATCGTGCTGGGCGTGGTCTTCCTGGTCGAGGGATTTCTACAGATTGCCGCATTCTTTGCGATCCGATCGGTGCCGGGCTCAGGCTGGACGCTTTTCAATGGTCTTATTTCACTGCTTCTCGCGGTCCTGATTCTGGCACATTGGCCCTCAAGCGCCGTTTGGGCGCTTTCAACCATTGTGGGCGTGAACCTGCTAGTGAGCGGAATCAGCCGGTTCATGCATTTGCTGGCCGCCCGTCGAGTGGCAGCTGCCACGTAGCCGAAGCGCCCGTTCCACGAACGGGCCCCAAGGCATTGCGATTGTCCTATCTGAAAAATGCCTAATTCGCGGCGACAATGGCCAAGGGGTTTGTGGGGTCCGTGCCGGTGGTTGAAGTTTTGAAGGGATCGAGCGCCCCAGGGATGGTGGTATCAATCTTAAAGACCTGTAGGTCAGGGGTACCGCCAGCGCAGACGACCGTGACATAGGTGTGTGTATTTTCTTCGGCAAGGTCGATGGGATTGATTCCCGTCGCAAACGGAGACCCGCTGATTTGCGTTAAGGCACCTGACGACGACAAGAGGAACGCGCTGATGTTGTTAGACGCCCGATTTGTCACATAGAGATAACTTCCGGTCGAATCGATGAGCACACCTGTCGGTCCGGTTCCGGTGGAATAAGGGGAACCCGTCAACTCTTTCAGCGCGCCGGTCGTTGCAATGGAGAGCACGCGAACGATACTCGTCCCCGTCTCGGCGACGAATAGATATGTACCGGTAGGATCAACCGTCAGTCCCTGAGCCGCATTGAGGGTCTGCTTCGGAGCGAGGACCTGATTGGTGTTCGTAAGCACGCCGGTGGTTGCGTTGAAGGTCAAAATGGCCACTCCCCCGGTGCCAAGCGATACATAAACAAAGCTATTGTTCGGTGCAATCGTCATATGGTTTGGACTGCCGGTACCGAGCGGGACGCTCCCCGCGGAGGTAAGAGTTCCGGTGCTGGTGTTGATGGCAAAAACATATGCAGCTGGGGTTGGATCGACGACAATGAGCCATTGCCCAGTCGAGTCCACGCGCAGAGCGGTTGGACTGATACCGGAAACCACGGCGTTACCGTTATTCGCGATGGTGAGCGCTCCTCCGGTACCGATCGAGTAGGCAAAGATGCCCCCGGCCAGGCTGCTGACATAGAGAAAGCTGTTGGCTGGCGTAATAGCCAGGGCGCTTGGCGACACTCCAAGCGAGTAAGGCGAGTTCGCGAGAGTATTAATGCCACTGCTGGCGATCGAAAAACCTGCAATATTAGCGGTATCGTTGTTGCCCACATAAATATCAGCGTTGCTGCCGGTACCGCCGCCCCCACCGCCCGAGCTTGTTTGTGGCGGGAAGAACTGTCCACAGCCGGACAGCGCCTGGGACAGTACCAGGAGGACGGCTAGGGAAAGGATTCGCGAAGCGGTTTTCCAGGTTTGCATGTATATTCTCAGTCTGACTTGCCTCTTTTGCTTGATGGACAGCATATGGTTCAGTCTCTTGATACTACCGGAGGGCGCAGCTAGTCGCCTTCTCCATTGAGACTCGCTGCTGGGTTGCGAATAGAAAGACGCAGTAGAGAGCAGTTTTGTTCAGGCAGATCGAAGAGCTCGCAAACGATGGGGCTTCGAACCGGGGCGAGATTGCGCTTTCATGTCGCGTAAATACTCGAGAGGAATGGGGTTGTAACATGTGAGTTGAAGTGAGAGGTGTATGGACGAAGGGCGTTGGGTTTTATTGATCGCGAGTGAGGTGGGTGGCACGGATTCCGTATCGGATCGGGCCATGGAGCGGTTGGTGGATGCGATCAGTAAAGAAGGCTATGAGGTGGTTCGGACAGCAACGCCGGAGGATGGCCTGTCGCTGGTGAAGTCGGACCCTTCGCATAGCGCGATTCTGCTGGACTGGGACCTGCCGGACGAGCACCAGTTCGACGAAAGGGCGGCGCTCAAAATTATTCGCGCGGTTCGCCGCCGCAACAAGAAGGTCCCGATCTTTCTCATTGCCGATCGCACGCTAGTGAGTGAGCTTCCGCTGGAAGTGGTGAAGCAGGTGCACGAATACATTCACCTGTTTGGAGATACACCAGCGTTTATCGCCAACCGGGTGGATTTCGCAGTCGAGCGCTATAACGAGCAACTGTTGCCGCCCTATTTTCGCGAGTTGAAGAAGTACACCGACCAGGGCGCGTATTCGTGGGATGCTCCGGGTCATATGGGTGGGGTGGCCTATCTGAAGCACCCAGTGGGTATGGAATTTCATCGCTTCTTCGGCGAGAACCTGCTGCGATCGGACCTGGGCATCTCGACGGCGCCGCTGGGCTCGTGGCTGGATCACATCGGGCCGGCGGGCGAGTCGGAGCGCAATGCAGCACGGATTTTCGGGGCGGACTGGACCTTTTATGTGCTGGGCGGATCATCGACTTCGAATCAGATTGTTGGCCATGGGGTGATCGGGCAGGACGACATTGTTCTGGTCGATGCGAACTGCCACAAGTCAATCTG
>CAYVSQ010000401.1:0-2864 GCA_964453815.1 uncultured Acidobacteriaceae bacterium
GGCTCCTTCTGCTCTGCAAGCCAGACCTCCCCCATCCCACCCTCACCGATCAATTGCACCAGTTGATAGAGGCCAATGATCGTGCCAACACCAGCCCGGCCGGGGAGCGAGTTGGGTTCCGCCGATGTTGTCTGGCTTCCGGCCGTTTCTATCTGCGGCTTTGGGGTTGCCGCAGATTCATCTGCATCCATACGGTGTCTCCCTGCGACGAATCGGAGCCCGGACCTTCAAGACGAGTCTACGTTCTTCGAGGTGCGATTGCGACGGCCACCGCCCTTCCTTCCTATGAAAGCGGACTCACGTGTGTGGGGGATCGGAGAGTTAGTCGGGCTGCTGGAGGCGTAGCTTAGCTGGCTCTGAGGGTACCGGGACACGCGTTACGCTGTGGACCTGAGACATCCGTTACAAGCCCCTTGCGGCGCGGGAACTAAGCAATCTGCTGCTTCTGCAATTGTTTTGAAATATGGATCCCGTTGTCGAAGCGGTGGGAATGTGGGAATCCCGAAGGGATTTCCATGTAAGGTCAGCCCAGCATGGGGACGGTTGGCGAAATGCGTGCTTGTCGTTACTTATCTGGCTCTTCATACGTCTTTCTTTCAGCACCGCCTCGCATTTAGAGTCTCCTGCAGAGGGAACAGTGGACCATGATCATCACCCGGAACGCCTACATCTACGCTCTAACCGTCTTCTCGTTCGTATCCCTCATCGCTCATTCCCAGATCGTTCCAAGCCAAGCGACGAATGAAGAGATCGACCGCTGGCTGCGAGGTGGGGATCCACGTATGGTTGCTTGGGGAGCAAGCTTTGCCGCAAAGTCTGTTGACAAAGATGAGATGCCTGTCCTTGTGGGTCTCGCCGAAAACTATCGGTCTGTTCCACCCCAGGAGTACGACGTGCGTGGCAACTACATTCCCAGAACTCCTGAACAGAAACAACAGCTGGATTCTATGCAGTCTGTTCTTGACTCGATAATCCAACTACATGGAGCGGTTCCCTTCGAAGTCGTCATCGCGGTACTGCCTGACTTCCCAGCTCAGGCCCTGACGCTCTTTGCCACTATGTCCGAACCCGAGCGCTCGCAACGTGCAATCGCTCTCTATGAGACCCGGGATAAATCGGACCAATCGTATGATTGGCACCACCAGCAGATGATCCACATGGCGGCTGCCATCCTCGCCCTGCAGCCCCCACCGGGCTTCACCGCCACCCTCCTCGACGAGACTACCGTCATCCTGAAGGTCAGCGTGACTGAGGATGACCAGAAACGCGATGGAACGTTCTCCGGCGGAATGTGCGGAGACTCGTTCGGGCTCGTACCGGCGCCGGGCTGGCCGCAACCTTACACATATGTTGTCGAACAGCACTGGCACAGCCAACGACCGCCGGAAGGAGTCCTCATTCCCGGTGAGCCCGCCATCACCACGCGTCGCGCGCTCAGCAACAGTTCTTGCTCTACTCTCCCAGGTTTCACGAGCGTGCAGAGGCTCTTACTGGCACAACAGGAAGCCGGCCTCCCGCCCGGTAATCTCGGCACTGGCACCCTTCAGTACGACACGCTTCGCTATACCGGCCCGGCAAGCTTTCTCGCTTCATTGTCAGTCCTGATCGACCGCCATAAGGCACCATTCCAGAAGCTCGCGGCAACTCTCGCTGGCAAGTCTTACATTACGGCGACTGAATCCGCGAGCGTGATGCCCGCGTTTGCTGTCGAGATCGAGGATCAGAGAAACGACCGAAGCCAAGCCCTCCCGATCCCTGCGTCTCTCGGTCCACGTACGACTATCGGCCCATACAAGCCTGAGAGCGGATCGTTCCTGAAACAATCAAACTGAGCAGCTTCAAATAAGCAACCGGACTACAACGCTGCCTAGAGTCCAGTGAAGGCTTCTCGGAAAGTAATACTTCTCTGTCTGTCGTCTCTCAAGATGGCGTATTCTATAACACGACGGGGTCGAAGTCGTCGGTGACCGGCACTTCGGGAAAAGGTGTTTCGTTACTTATCACGCACCGCTATCTTGATAGCCTGAATTCACGCGTCAAGCTCAGACGACTCGCCGCGCAGCTCTGAAACGAAGCTCCGCATTGAGTTCTCCGATCTCCATGTGTCGGAAGAAGACTCTGTAGAACCCTGGCGTTATGAGCTCGAGTCCCAATTCCTCGAAGCGAAACACTTCGCTGATGAAATCCTCGATTGCTCCTATAGTAGCAAGGGGGGTAGTCCATGGACGGCTGGTATTCGCGCCCTGTTTTCTTCGTCGAAAGTGTAGAACGGTCCATCGCTTTCTACACCGAAAAGCTCGGTTTTACCCTGGGGTCCCACTATGCGGAGGATGGCAAAATCCTGGTCGGGCAGGTCAATCGCGAGGATTGCGAAATCCTCCTCAATTGCCAACAGCCCGAAAAGACAGGGCGTGGGCGCATGTTTATTTCGCTGGACATAGGGGTACTGCGAACACTCAGAGCAGAATTTGAGAACCGAGGCGCGCCGGTCGTAGATGGCTGGTGGGGTTACGACACGATGATCATCAAAGATCCCGACGGCAACGAATTGTTCTTCCCTTATCCGAAGGGTGTTTCTCGTTAGATTCTGAAAGGTGGTCATTCGCGCAACGCGCTAACCGCTCTTCCCTCCACGTCGGGCTTGCGGGCGATTGCCCACTCATCGCGGTGAGACTGTCAACTATGGCGCAGCCACAGTGGCGGCGTCCTGTCGAAGTGGCGAGACCGCACGGAGGCTGAAGCTCGCGATGACGGCCGGGCTGGAGTTCGGACGCACCTGGAGGGTGCCGAGGACCTCATTCGCCGATGGGGTCTGGTCGCGGAGTCGGAAGACGAGGACGCCGGGCCGGACCTCTTTGGCAGAC
>CAYVSQ010000402.1:0-7169 GCA_964453815.1 uncultured Acidobacteriaceae bacterium
AAATTGTTGGGCGCTGGCTGGTCCGCAGATGGAAAGAGCCTCTTGGTTTCCTGGCATAACTTTGAAAACGGGAGAGTGCATTGCTGAAGGTGACACTGGATGGCAAAGCGTCTGTCCTGCTCAGGTCCAGCAATCCCGAAGTCTGGGGTACGATGGCGTCACCGGACGGGCGACTGCTGGCCATTACTGAAGCCGGCGGTCCAAAAAATCTTTGGCAGGTAGAACACTTCTGATAATCCTGCTCAGAGCGGGCAAGAGATCTATCACTCAGCCACTGCGCTCGTTCTTCATCATTGCATCGTATCAAAAAAATCTTTCTGACTATAGGGATTTTATCGAGAGCGCAAAATCGCACGCTCCCAATAGGCGTAGACTGTTTCTATGAGGTGCTTCACTGCGGTTACGCTGCTGATCGCTGGAGTCGCTCTTCCCGTCTTTGCCCAGCGTGGCGGAGCTCACGGCGGCGGTTTCTCGGGCCACGCCTCCTCGGGGTTTCACAGTGGATTCACCAGTCCCGCTCCTTCTCACTTCTCCAATCCTGGCTTCACTGCTCCTCAGCGCTTTACCGCGAGTCCGTCCTTCAGAATGACGCCGTCATACCCGAGAGCTGGCTTCGGCGCTGCAAACGCGCGTCCGGCTTATTCCAGGGGCGGCAGCAGCTATCATAGAATCGTCAGTTATCGCAGGGTTGTCACATTTCGCAACGGGATCCGCTTTGTATCCCTTGTCCCGGTGTGGGGCTGGTCTCCCTTCTGGGGATTCCCGAATACCTTCGGCTTTGACGGATCAATGGCCTCTGCTGGCTACGCTGACCCGCCGTCCGCTGACCCGCCGTCCGATGTGCAGCCAGTCGAACAGTATGAACCGCCTCCTGGTAATCCCTCCTACGCGAGTCCGGCTCCCCCTCCAACGAGCGAGGAGGGCGTGAAGCTGGTCTTCAAAGACCGGCGGCCTCCGGAAGAGATTCACAACTATGCGCTGACCCCGACGACGCTCTTCGTCCTGGACCAGCGCCGTCGAGACATCCCCATTGGAGAAATTGATCTTGCGGCGACCGAAAAAGTGAATCGTGACGCAGGCGTTAATTTCCAGCTCCCCGCCACCTTGAGATAGGCGCACATCTGGTCGTTCGAAACCGGAGGAGTTCAGGTAACATCCTTCACCGTCGCTTGTTCACCAGCGCCTTGAGGAATGGAGCGCCCCATGCCCC
Organism: uncultured Acidobacteriaceae bacterium; assembly: GCA_964453815.1. Lineage (GTDB taxonomy): Bacteria > Acidobacteriota > Terriglobia > Terriglobales > Acidobacteriaceae > Silvibacterium. Next base: position 1,211 of record CAYVSQ010000402.1, read on the forward strand.
GATTGCAAGCAGTCCGCCAAACAGGAACACCGCGTCGAAGCTCGTCCGCCCTTCCGGTGAAGCGTAGACGTTTCTTAGATTGAGCCACAGAGCGAACTCGTCCAGCGTAAGCGCTGCACCCACCCCATACAAAATGGAGACTAGGCGGCTCACGAAAATCGACGTACCTGTGGTCTCCTCGCCAACCTCGGCAAGCCACGCAAAGCCCACAACCAGAAGGATCAAAATTCCCCATACGAGGTGATGGATGTGCTGGCCGCCAATCACTACCCACCCGAACGGTCCAATATCGTGAAGAATGGCCAGTACGAGCAGGCGCGCGCCGAGAAACGTAAGAAAGAAACTCACAGCTGCCAGAAACATTCTTCGCCGGGGACGGTCGCGGATATGCTGGTGCATCAAGAAGCCGAGCTGCGTCAGGTGCAGGAGCAAAAGCATGGTCGATGTTCCCACAACCGCACAGATCAGCAGAATCCAGGCCCCGCTCAAACGCATGTTTGGCTATACTCCCTTGTTCACAATCGCTACCGCTGCATGGATCAACCACCCAGCGAGGGCAGCCGATCCGAAGCCCCAAGCAGAAAGATCACGCCGATCGCGAAGCTATAGACCGCACCAGCCACCGCTACCCATCGGTAGAAGACGGGCCGATGCAGCCCAGCGCCGAAAATCCCGCCCAGCGACGCCGTCATCAGGGTATTCATCGCCACCAGGCCAACGGCAAAAGCCAACAGCCCCATGAATCCGCGCGCCGTTCCGCCCAGGCTGGCCGCCAGCAAGAACAGCATCAGCTGGCTCGGCGTCTCCGCGCCCAATCCGTGCAGTACGCCAATCCCGAAAACCGATCCGCCATTGTAGTTCCACGCGAAGGGCTCAGGCCTTGGCGTCTCTGGCTTAAAAATCTTCACTGTTCGCCACCACACGTGCTGGCAGCCGGAAATAAGAATTGCCCAGCGGCTCTTTACTGCTTGGTGTGAATGTGAATGCCGGATCAGGTTGGCGACCACGCCGATCCCCAGAACGATTAACGTGACCCCGATCAGGCGCTCTGTCCAGTTGTCCAGCCTGGCGGGCAGCGGAATATGCAGCATTACCACCAACGAGCCCAGCGCTACTACAGTGAGTGCATGGCCCAGGGCATAGGTCATTCCCAGCCGCATGCCCCGCTTCCAGTTATCCTGCACAGCAGTAATGTCGGAGATGGCTGCAAGGTGGTCGTAATCGAATCCATGCCGCAGACCAAGCAGGGCACACGAGAGAAGTGCGAGTTCCAGTTTCCAATTCATGCGTTGTGAAGTTGCCGCACGACCCGTTACCCGTGCCGTGATCCAAACGCCAATTGTAACGAGGAATCGGAAACTTCACCGAATCGATGGTGCCCCATGCAAGCCCGTGGTTGGCTTTGAGTGGGCTCGCTTAGATCGGTAAAGTTTTTGAAAGGGCACAACTCAGACGGTAAGCCGCACCAACTGCTCTGCTTCGATACGCGGGCCGAGAATCGAAATCCTGGGCACCTGTCCGCGCGCCATGGCGACTTCATCGCAACGATAAAGACGCGGGCAGTTCTGGCAATCCTTGAAGATTTTGTCCGGGAGTGCCGCGCGGTCTTCCACTTCGCGAAACCCATGGCGAAAGAAGAAATCGGGAATGCGCGTAAACAGGCATACGCACCCGATGCCATGATCCTCGGCCTCTTCCAGCAGAGAAAACAAAATCTTGCCGCCAACTCCCTGGCTCTTGGCCTCGGGCTTGACCACAATCGACCGAACCTCCGCGAGATGCGGCCCATAGAGATGCAGCGCGCCACAGCCGAGAAATATCCCGGTCTCGGTCTCGGCCACGGTAAAGTCGCGAACGTTCTCGCAAATTTCCGCAAATACGCGCCGCAGCAGAGTCCCATCCTGCGACAGGCTGTTCACCAGTTCGTAGATATTGGTTGCATCTTGCAGGCGAGCCTTACGAACCAGCATGGCTCACCTCATGGCTTTGCAGACTGACCGTTCCGTAGGCGTCGGCCAAGGTTCGAACGCGCTCTTCCGCCGCGGTCAGCGCTTCCCGAACACGGCTTCGCGCCGTTCCTCCGATTACGTCATGGCAATCCAGCGTCGCCTCAAGGGTCACTGCGGCAAAAAAGTCCTGTTCAAACTCCGGCCCGAATTCCTTCAACTCATCCAACGACAAATCACCCAGCTCGCAGCTCTTCTCAATGCAGTAACGGACTGCGTTTCCGATCTTCTCGTGCGCCTTACGAAAGGGAACTCCCTTGTGTACAAGATACGTAGCCGCCGCCATCGCGTTCAAATAGCCGCTCTCGCACGCCGCGCGCATACGCTCCGTCCGAAACTTCAATGCGCCGGTAAACTCCGCCAGCAGAAACACCATGATGTGCGTGGTGCTGGTCGCAGCAAATACCGGTTCCTGCGTCTCCTGCATGTCCTTGTTGTAGGCAAGCGGCAGGCCTTTCAGCAGCAGCGTCACCGCTTCTGCCGCTCCGTGAATCCGTCCCACCTTGCCGCGCACCAGTTCTGTCAAATCGGGATTCTTCTTCTGCGGCATCGCGCTCGAACCCGTCGAAAAGGCCTCAGGCAGTTCCACGAAACCGAACTCTGCTGTTGCAAAAAGCGTGATCTCTTCAGCAAACCGGCTCGCATGTAGCCCGATCAATGTCAGCGCGTGCAGATACTCGAGCACAAAATCGCGATCGCTTGTCGCGTCCATGCTGTTCGCTGTGGGAGCTGTGAACCCAAGCTCATTCGCGGCGATGTTGCGATCCAGAGCCAGTGTTGCTCCAGCCACTGCCCCCGATCCCAGCGGACAATAATTCAGTCTCTTCGCGCAGTCTTCGAGGCGTGAGCCATCGCGCAGCAGCATCTGGACATACGCAAGCAGCCAATGCGCCACCAGCACCGGTTCTGCCCGCTGCAGATGCGTGTACGACGGCATCACCGCATCGCCCGCGGCCCTCGCCTGCTCGACCAGCGCTCCTGCCCACGCCCCAAGATGCGCGATCAGCAAGCCGATGCGTTCCCGTACATAGAGCCGCAGGTTCGTAGCGATCTGCTCGTTGCGGCTGCGCCCGGTATGAAGTTTGAGACCAAGGTCACCGATGGCTTCGACCAGCTTCAACTCGACAAAGTGGTGAATGTCCTCGGCCTCGGAGCCCATCGGCTCGGGGCTATGCGGCTGTTCACCAAGTTTGTGAGGCGGTTGGGTAAAACGTGAAACAATTCCGTCGAGGCCATCGACAATCTGCACAAACTCGTCTTCTGTGAGCACACCAGCGGCCAGCAGAGCGCGAGCGTGCGCCTTACTGGCTGTGGCTTCCTGCTCCAGTAGCGCGCGGTCGAAGCCGAACGAACGCTGCCAGTGATCGAACAGCGGGTTCAATGGCTCGCGAAAGCGGCCGGACCACATCTTGGCGGCATGCTCGCTCATGAATTCTCTTCGCCTTTCGTGGTAGCGCTGTTCAGTCGCGGCATCTCCAGGCCTTGGCTCAGGGTGATGAGGCCCGCCCGGGCATAGATCATCAGCTTCGCACGGGTGTCGGTAATGTCAAGGTTGCGCATGGTGAGCTGACCGATGCGGTCGCGGGGAGAGAAGGCGGATTCAGTCTTCTCCATGCTGAGACGCTCGGGATGAAAGGTGAGGTTGGGCGACTCCGTGTTCAGGATCGAATAATCGTTGCCGCGACGCAGCTCGATCGTGACCTGGCCGGTGATGGCGCTTGCCACCCAGCGCTGCGCAGATTCGCGGAGCATGATGGCTTGGGGATCGAACCAGCGCCCTTGGTAAAGGAGGCGGCCCAGTCTGCGGCCGCTCTCGCGGTACTGCTCGATGGTGTCCTCATTGTGAATGCCCGTGATGAGGCGCTCATACGCGATGAAGAGCAGAGCCATGCCGGGCGCCTCGTAGATACCGCGACTCTTGGCCTCAATGATGCGGTTTTCGATCTGGTCGCTCATGCCCAAGCCGTGGCGGCCGCCAATTCGGTTGGCCTCAAGCAGCAGCCCGACAGGGTCGGAAAACTCCCTGCCGTTCAAGGCTACCGGAAAACCCTGTTCGAACCGTACCGTCACCTCTTCGCACCGGATATCGACATCGTCACGCCAGAAGGCCGTTCCCATGATGGGAGCGACGATGCGGATATTGCTCGAAAGCTGCTCGAGGTCTTTGGCTTCGTGAGTCGCACCGAGAATGTTGGAGTCGGTGGAGTAGGCTTTCTCGGCGGACATCTTGTACCCGAAGCCGGCCCTCCGTAGGAACTCTGACATCTCCGCACGACCGCCGAGCTCATCGATAAAAGCCGGGTCGAGCCATGGCTTATAGACCTGCAGCTGGGGATTGACGAGCAGGCCATAGCGATAGAAGCGCTCGATGTCATTGCCCTTGAAGGTCGAGCCGTCGCCCCAGATGTCGACGCCGTCCTCCTTCATGGCCGTGACCAGCATGGTGCCCGTGACAGCACGTCCAATGGGCGTGCTGTTGAAGTAGGTGATGCCTGCGGTCGAGATGTGAAAGGCGCCGGACTGCAGCGCGGCGATCCCTTCGCGCACCAGAGGCTCGCGGCAGTCGATCAGTCGCGCATGCTCCGCACCGTAGTCGAGCGCCTTGCGGGGGATCTCGTCATAGTCGCTTTCGTCCGGCTGCCCCAGGTTGGCCGTGTAGGCGTACGGCAGGGCGCCCTTCTGCTTCATCCAGTGAAGCGCGGCGCTGGTGTCGAGTCCCCCGGAAAAAGCGATGCCGACTTTTTCACCGACCGGCAGACTTTCAAGAATTACAGACATCTCTTTCGAACCTCACAGTTTTTCCGTCTTCGAAAAATGCTTGCTTGAATTGAGATACGCGCAATCATCTGCTCGCTCGGGAGACCCACGTGCGGGCTTTCGGACGTGGGAACTACTTCCAAGGGAATCCCTAATGGCTAATCCCTACGCCCTGCTTTTCCCCCCAAGCAGCATCAGCAGCAGCGCCTTCTGAGCATGCATGCGATTCTCCGCCTGATCGAAGACCACTGACTGTGGACCATCGAGCACAGCGTCGGTCACCTCCGCATTGCGGTGCGCCGGCAGGCAGTGCATGAACACGGCGTGCGAAGCCGCATGCGACATGAGCTGCTCATTCACCTGGTAGGGCTTGAAGATCGGAGCACGCTTCGTTACTTCGTGCTCAAAGCCCATACTCGTGCAGACATCCGTGTAGACAGCATCCGCGCCCGTCACTGCGACCACCGGATCGCTCACCAGGTTCACACTGCCGCCCGTGCTGTTGGCAATCGCCCGAGCCTGCGCGACGATGTCCGCCTTCGGTGCATAATTTTTCGGCGAACCGATCGTGCAGTGTGCGCCAAGCTGCGCCGCCGTCAGCATCAGCGAATGACAAACATTATTCCCGTCGCCCACATAGCTGAACTTGAGACCTTTGGCCGAACCGAAGCGATCTTCGACGGTCATGAAATCGGCGAGCGCCTGGCAGGGATGCTCGAGGTCACTCAGCGCATTGATCACCGGACACGCTGCTACCTCCGCCATCTCCGTGATGGTCTCGTGCGCATAGGTCCGCAGCACAATCACAGAAACCCAACGCTCCAGGTTCCGCGCCATGTCAGACAGCGATTCGCGCTCACCCAAAGGTGACTGCGTCTGATCCACAAAAATTGCTGACCCGCCCAGTGTGTTGATCGCTGCCTCAAAGGTAAGCCGAGTCCGCAGTGACGCCTTCTCAAAGAACATCACCATCTGTTTTGCGTCCAGCGCCCAGCGGTACTTCTCCGGATGCGCCTTCACATCGTGCGCCAGCTCCATCACTGCTGCAATCTCGGCGGTAGAAAAATCCGTGATCGAGCAGAGGTCGCGCCCTGCCAGAGCCTCGGCAGGGGAGGGAAGTATACCCACCTGGCCTTCAACCTCATTCACAAAATAATTCTTGCTAGCCAACGAATTTACCTCCCGTCGCGGCAGAG
>CAYVSQ010000403.1:0-13290 GCA_964453815.1 uncultured Acidobacteriaceae bacterium
GCGCGAGACGAAGTGGCAGCGAAGGCCGCCAAAGCCGGAGGCGTGAAACATCTTGTCAAGCTTTCGTCGATGGACGTGGAACAGGGGCTCGCCATCGGTGCGTGGCATGAGCGAGGCGAAGCTGCGATCCGCGCCAGTGGAGTCCCTTTCACCTTTGTGCAGCCGACAGGTTTCATGTCGAATCTGCTTGCCTGGGCGCCATCCATCAGGGCCGAAGGGGTAGTTCGCGCGTCCACAGGCGACGGCAGGAGAGCCTTTATTCATTCCGACGATATCGCGGCGGTCGTAACACAGGTATTGACAATGGGCGAATATGTCGGAGAAGCGCTGCCGATCACCGGGCCGGATGCGCTGAACTTTGCCGAAGTCACGGCGAGTATCGGAGCCGCGACTGGGAAATCGCTCACGTTTCAGCCACTCTCCGATGAGGAAGCACGCCAACGGTATTCGATGGTGAGCTCTTCAACAGAGGAGACGGAAGCCCACGTTTCATTATGGCGTGCAATTCGCGAAGGACGTCTGGCCACTGTCACCGCCACCGTCGAACGCGTCCTCGGCCGCAAGCCAATCACGCTAGATCAGTGGTTGATCGAGAACGCCGTAGCATTCTCATAAGCCGGTAGACTTCTCTGCCTATTTCGCGCGTCGTGGTCCACCGAAAATTGATCCGTCCCTACCCTCCGGGTTGACCCCATCTTCCGGCGCCCAGTAGACTTAAAAAGGAGGACCTTACCCACCAGACGGAAATATCTTCCGCCGTAATGGTTTGGGTTGGCGGAGTCCATGGCTTCCGAGCTGCGAATCAGTCCGCGCGAGCGGCTGGTGTTGACCACGATTATCGAAAACTACATCGCGACGGGCGAACCGGTCGCCTCGCAGGCCCTCGCCCACCAGTATGGCAACAAAGACGGCATGAGCGCCGCAACCATTCGCAACATCATGGCATCGCTGGGCGATGCAGGACTTCTCGATCAGCCTCACACCTCCGCCGGGCGCATTCCTACGGCCCAGGCTTTTCGCTTTTATGTGGAGCAGCTGGTCACGCCTGCGCGTTCTATCGCGCTTACGGCAGAACGGCGCGAGCAGATTGATGACAGCTTTGCCGGTGTCGGTTCGAGCCAACAGTTTCTTGAGCGCACCTCGCATGTTCTCGCCCTGATCTCCAGCGGAGTTGGCCTTGCCCTGGCCTCTGTCCACGAGGCGCAGGCTCTGGAGCATGTTCATTTCTCACGTCTTACACGCGGCCGTGTCCTGGCCGTCGTCGTGACTACATCCGGAGTTGTGCAGGACCGCGTGCTCCTGCTCGACCGCGATCTGTCCATTGCCGAGCTCGAAGCTTCGGCTCGCTTCCTGAACGAAAATTTTCACGGCTGGTCGATCGATCGCATTCGCGCCGAGCTTGGACGCCGCATCGATGCCGAGCGCAGCGAGTACGACCGCCTGATGCGATCGCTCGAAGAGCTTTATCGCAAGGGAGCGCTGGAAAGCGACGCCGGACTCGGGCCCACGATCTTCATCGAAGGCGTAGCCAATCTGCTGGCCGGCGAGATTGACCGCGAACGGCTGCGCATGATGCTGAGCGCACTCGAAGCCAAGCAGCGGCTGATCGAGCTGCTCAACGCTTACGTCGATGCCCACCAGCAGACCGTGCGCGTAGTCGTCGGGCTTGAAGAGGCGATCCCGGGCATGCATAATCTGGTGTTGATCGGAGCGCCGGCGCGTCTGGGCGCAGAGAACCTGGGTACAGTCGCCGTCATTGCGCCCACGCGCATGCAGTATCAGGAAACGATCAATGCTGTTTCCTACATCGCACAACTCTCTGACAGGATTTTCCAGCCGCCTCAGTAGCCTGCGTCTTCCGCCGCGCGTCTGCATCCAAACGGAATGTCCTCGGGCGCGATAAACTTGAACTAACAAGCAGGTTCAAATGAGCCGAAGGAATTTTGTAAATAAACGTATGACTGAAGAAACGCTTGAAGCAATACCGAGCACCGATCCTGCCGCCGACACGGCCGATTCCGCGGCAAATTCCGCAGAAGCCAAGGCTCTGCCGGATGCGGCCGCGATTTCGCAGGAAGAGTTTGACCGGCTGAAGGCCGAGCGGGACTCGCTCCTCGACCGGCTCGCCCGCCTGCAGGCCGAGTTTGAGAACGCGCGCAAGCGTGAAGCGCGCGAGCGCAACGATTTCCGCGACTACGCCGTTGCGGGCGCGATCGAACAGTTCCTGCCCGTGCTGGACAACTTTCAGCTTGCGCTCAAATCGACGGGCTCAACCGAGCAACTCCGCACCGGCGTCGAGTTGATCGTCAAGCAGATGGAAGAAGCGCTGCGCGCGCTCAATGTTCAGCCCGTCGAAACCGTGGGCACCGAGTTTGATCCGCGCGTGCATGAAGCGCTGGAGATGGTCGAAAAGCCCGAATTACCGGACCATCAGGTCTTTGACGAAGTGCGTCGCGGCTGCCGCATCAAGGAGCGTCTGCTCCGTCCCGCGCTGGTCCGCGTCGCCAGCAATTCGCAACAGAAGGAAGCATGAGTCGAACTGCAAACGTGACTAAAGCCGATTATTACGAAGTATTGAGTGTGTCGCGCAGCGCCTCTGACCAGGAGCTCAAGACCGCTTATCGCAAACTTGCCATGCAATACCATCCGGACCGCAATCCGGGGAACGCCGAGGCGGAAGAGCGATTCAAGGAGTGCAGCGAAGCGTACCAGGTGCTTGCCGATCCGGAGAAGCGCGCGGCCTATGATCGATTCGGTCACGCTGGTGTCTCCGGCGTGGGCCAGAGTAATGGCAATCCCTTCGCAGGCATGGCGGACCTCGGGGACATTTTCGGAGACTTGTTTGGGTTCAACGTCGGCGGCGGCCGCAAGCCATCGCGGATGCAAAAGGGCCGCGATGTCCGCTTCGATAAGACGATCGAATTCGAAGACGCGGTCTTTGGGAAACAGATAGAAGTTTCGATTCGCCGCATGGAAACCTGCCCCGACTGCCGCGGGATGGGCTCGGCCGATGGCCGCGGTCCTTCGACCTGCCAGCAATGCCAGGGACACGGACAGGTCCGGTATCAGCAGGGCTTTTTCTCCATTGCCCGCACCTGCAACGTCTGCGGCGGCACGGGCTCCGTCATCTCCGACCCATGCCGAAGCTGCCGCGGAGATGGCCGCGTCGAGCGAGAACACAGCATCAATGTCAGCATTCCGGCCGGCGTTGAAGAGGGAACGCGCATCCGCTATCAGGGCGAGGGCGATGCGGGACGCTTCGGCGGCCCATCGGGCGATCTATATATTGTGCTGTCCGTCAAATTGCACGCGTTCTTCGAACGCGACGGCAATGATCTCCACTGCGTCCTGCCGATCTCTTTCCCCCAGGCTGCGCTCGGCGCAGAGGTGGAGATACCGACGCTCGAAGGCGAGACCATGCTGAAGATTCCCGAAGGTACGCAAAGCGGGAAGGAATTTCGCCTCCGCAGTAAGGGCGTGCCCTATCTCAACGAGCGCGGTCGCGGTGATCTTATCGTCCAGGTGGCTATCCAGACCCCCAAAAAGCTCACCCGCATTCAAAAAGAGCTACTGCGCCAGCTGGGAGACACGCTGACCATTGAGAACACCCCCACCTCCCGTCGCCTGTTCGACAAGGTGAAGGAGATATTCTCGTAAGCAGCGGATCTGCCCGACTGCTACCGGAATGCAATGACGAAGACCTTATGGTCTTCCTCCTCAGAACCGGAGGGTACTAAGTAGTTACTTTTTACTGGCCCTTCTCCCTCGGACGGGCCATTTCGAATTTCTCAGTATCGTTCATAATCAATTCGAGGTTGAAGAAGAACCAGTAGTTTCCAGTGCCCCTGCTGGAAGGTTTGCTGCCTCATCCTGCTTGCCCCCAATAATGTTCGAAGCTTTTCGGTCCCCCCCGGATGCAATTCATCTGGCAACTCAATCAGCACGAATGGTCGGAACCAGTGGCCGGAAGCGGACTTTGAACTGGATTCGAGACATAAGGCGTCATTTTTAGAAGCGCTGAAAGCATCTCCGGTGAGATGAAGCCTCTCGTCATCGATGCTGAAGTGTTTCGATACCGGCCATCAACAATTGGAAAGAGAGCGTGAACATTGAAGAAACTTTTGAAGTATTCATCCTTGGTGTTTGCCTTGGCACTCTATACGAGCAGCTATGCTCATGCCGAAAGCTTGTGGGATATATTGTTCGGCAACAACAACCCACCAAGCCACCAGAACCCTCCACAACGAGCCCCTGAAGTTGATCCGAGCCTGGCAATTGGCGGATTCTCGCTACTTGCAGGCACGCTTACGGTTCTGCGCGCACGTCACCGTAAGTAGTCGGAGGCAGCACTGGTCATTTACTCGAACTGCGTCTTGACTGGGAGATGTAATCCCAGTCAAGATCGCTTTACCTCTCGACTAGCGGTGCTGGAGACCCGCATCTGGCCTTTCGGAAGGGAGAGAATCGAATGGCCTACGGGGAGCGAATCGAATGCCCTGGGGCCTTTTCTTTGCAGCGGCGAAAGACCAGTTGGAACCACGCTCAAGTTGGGCAAGGCTTATCGTTCTAGATAACAATTCCGGGATACCGCTTCGACGGTAACCACAGCGCGAGAGTACTATCTTGGTGTATAAGTAGTTACTATTTACAGCCTGCTTTTACCCTAACGGGCCATTTCAAATTCTCTATTATCGACAATAATCAATTTTGAGAGTCTGGATAACCGACCGGTTCCTCCCGGTCAGGTTTGTTCACCCAACTCGCCCCCCCAATTACGTTCGAAGCTTTGCCGTAGCATCATTTTGAAGCGCTGAAGGCCTCCCGGCGAGGCGAAAACCTCTCGCCGTCAATGTCTGATTGGTTCGATGGAGCCGACAACGCACGAAAGAGAGCGTAAAAAATTGAAGAAACTTCTCAAGTACTCGTTTTTGGTATTGGCACTCGGGCTCGGCATGATCACCGCTGCGCATGCCGCTCCGACGTCCACAACGTCCAGTGTACCCAAGCCAACGTCCAAAGCTCCGGAAGTCGATCCGAGCCTGGCGATTGGCGGAATCTCGCTTGTTGCGGGGACGCTCGCGGTTCTGCGCGCGAGGCGCCATAAGTAAGCAGGGCGCAAACAACCATTGGTTGCTCGAGTAATTTGCCAGACAAGCCTCGGACCTCGGAGTCTGACCCGCGGTCACGTGCATCCTGACGACTGTCAGAGAGGGTGTAAAACTTTGAAGAAATTCCTTACTTACTCAATCCTGGTATTCGCCTTGGCCTTTGGTGCGATCACCTCTGCGTATGCAGGTCCGACACCTCCAGGACATCCGGCTGGTCCGCCGCCTCCACCACCACCGCCTCCACCGCCTCCACCGCCACCGCCTCCACCGCCTCCACCGCCGCCACCGCCTTCGAGGCCGGGCACGGCTCCGGAAGTTGATCCGAGCCTGGCAATTGGTGGGTTCTCGCTCCTCGCCGGGACCCTCACGGTTCTGCGCGCGCGACGCCGTAAGTAAGCGGAGAAAACGCTGGATCTTCAATCCAACCGCGTCTTGACTGGAAAGAGCCATTTCCAGTCAAGACAGCTCTTTACTTGCCCACGCCATCTCGTTGGGCGCTTGTATCTGTTCGCCGCAGTCCTGACGATTGAGTGCTTATTTCTGGCTGTCACTCCTCACAGCCGACCACTTCTAGGTCCTCTAGCTTCATTCGGCATCGTTACTTTTGCGGTGTTCATGGGGCTTGGCTATTCCACGTTGAAGGCGCAGCAGGACGATATCCCGTTTGGCGGCGGATTCTTTCTCGCCCACCTCTTCTGTACTGCCATCGTTCTCCTAGCGGACCTCGCAGCCCTGCACGGATTCAGCTCGGTGCCGCTCTCCAATGCTGCGCATTTCATTCTTAGCGCGGTGCTGCTTTTGGGTATTGCGCTGCTCGCCTTAGCCTGCATTCCGCTGCGAATCTGGATCAGAACCATTCGAGCGACCAGCCCATTGTGGATACTTGCCTCCTTAGCAGGTGTCCTTGCCTGGGCTCTGCGCAACCCCTTTCAATCGCTTTGGGGAACGTCCTTTGCCGCTCGCGGGCGTCTTTTGCAGGTCGCGGCCTTCCATTCTGTGTACGCGGTGCTTCATTCTTTTTTGGCAGATCTCACCGCTGATCCATCCACATGGGTGATTGGAACTCCGCGCTTCTCGGTCATGATCGCGCAGGAGTGTTCGGGGATGGAAGGCCTCGGACTGGTTCTTGTCTTTACAGTCATCTGGCTGTGGTATTTCCGCAAAGAGAACCGCTTTCCGCAAGCGCTTCTGCTTGTGCCAGGCGCACTGGCATGCGTGTGGCTGCTGAACATTGTCCGGATCTGCGTCATCATTCTTATCGGCAATGCGGGTGCTCCCGATGTCGCCATGGTCGGCTTTCATTCGCAGGCTGGATGGATTGCATTTACCGGCGTCGCAGTCGCTTTTTCGATGGCTACGCGAAAGCTCTCATGGGTGCGAAGGATCCCCGCTCATCCCGCGGACTCGGCGAATGGTCGGGTCATTGGTGGAACGAATTCGAGCCCAGCAGCCTCTGAACAGCGCGAAGAAAGCGGAGAGTCGCCGGCAACAGCCGCGTATCTGGTTCCCTTCCTCGCGATTCTCGCTGCGTCCTTTGTCTCGAAAGCAGCTTCGGGGTATTTCGAATGGTTGTACCCGTTGCGCTTTATCACCGCGATCATCGCGCTCTGGTGTTTCCGGCGCGAATACAAAACGTTCGATTGGAAATTTGGCTGGATCGCACCTGTAACGGGTGCGGCTATCTTTCTGTTATGGATTGCGCCGGCCTGGTGGGCGCCTGAGCACTCGGCCAGTCATCTGGGCGCCGGACTGACGGCGCTTTCACCCGCCGCCCGCTTTACCTGGATTTTTTTTCGCGTCGCTGCCGCAGTGATCACCGTTCCTATTGCCGAGGAACTCGCGTTCCGCGGCTACCTCGCGCGCAGGCTCGTCAATCGGGAGTTCGACACGGTTCCCTTCTCAAACCTTACGATTCTCTCCGTGTGCCTGTCCTCTGTGGCCTTTGGCCTGATGCACGGCAACCACTGGGTCGTTGGCATTCTCGCTGGTCTGGCTTACGCCGTTGCGCTCACGTGGCGAGGAAGAATTGGCGATGCCGTCGTCGCTCATGCCACAAGCAACCTGCTGCTGGCAGCGTGGGTTCTTCTGCGGGGTGACTGGGCGTGGTGGTAGTGTCGCTCCTCGCCTTTACTCCAGCAACGCGGCCGCTATCGCCATTGCCGTAATCGCCGCAGTCTCCGCGCGGAGAATGCGGGGGCCCAGACTCACTGGCTTCCAGCCTTCGCTATCGAAGAGCGCTTCTTCCTCAGCCACCCATCCGCCTTCCGGACCTACCGCGATTCGAATTGCGGGCAGCTCATCGCCGCCGGCGGCAAGCGCGTCTTCAAGTGCTCCGTGCAGTGTCCTCGTACTCTCCTGCTCTGCGAGCAGTATCCGCAGCGCTTCACCCTCGCGCCGCGCCGCGGTCTTCAAAGCAATCGCGTCTTCAATCACCGGCACGTCCGACCTCCGCGACTGCTGCGCCGCTTCGCGTGCGATCCTCCGCCAGCGTTCCACGCGGTTCTGCGCCGATTGTGCCAGATGCTTCTCGCTGCGCCGAGCAATCATCGGAACCACGCGCTCCACTCCCAGTTCGGTTGCCTTCTCGATCGCCCACTCCATACGATCAAATTTGAAGACCGAGAGGAACAGCGTGACCGTCAGCGCGGGATCGGCTTCCACCTCGGCGATGAGATTGAATCGCACCGCATCTCCGGTGATGCCGGCAATCACTCCATGCCACACGCGGTCCCCGGCAACAATATCGAACTCCATGCCAGCCTGCGCGCGCAGCACGCGGATCAGGTGCGAAGCCTGCTCGCCGGTGAGCGATGCGGTTGCCTCATCCCAACTGTCGGCAATCCAGCGGCGGCGCGTCATGCGTTTTATTGTCGCTCATTTATGCGCGGAGCCCGCAAACACGAAGGGGAACGCATTTAGCGTTCCCCTTTTGTGTTGCCTGTTTCTATTGCTTACTTCTTCTTGGCTGCCTTTTTCGCGGGCTTCTTAGCTGCCTTCTTAGCTGCCTTTTTCGTTGCCATGGTTTTCTATTCTCCCTTTTCGATGTGACATCGAGTCTGCAACACGTATGTTGCAGTTAACGAATGTATAGAAGTATGAAAAAAAAGTGTCAAGAAAAAAATCGCATTTCTTCGCATTCAATTTTTCGAATTGAATCGTCTGCGTCAACCTCCAATCGCATCACAACTCAAATCAAGTGGAGATGTTGCACAATCGCCAGCGCAATTCCAGTGATTGAATCGTGCCATGCATGCGCCATCATGCCCGCGCGCAGACTCTTTCTCTGAAGCGCCAGCGCGCAAAACATCGCGCCATACGCGACGATCACGATCATGGAGCCGATGCCTTCATAACCGTGTCCCGCGCCAAACAATAGCGAAGATACGAGCACTCCAACCCATAACCGCCCACTGAGCGAGGCGAACTGCTGCAGCAGATAGCCGCGAAACACAACCTCCTCCACTAGGCCGGCGACAATCGACAGCGCAATCCACAGCACCGCTTCCCATGCGCTCCTCGGCGCAAGCGCGAACACCGCTTTTTGCGCCTGTATCAGACCCAGCAATCTCAGCACCGACGAAATCGCCGCAAGCACGATTATCGCCATCACCCAAAAGATCAGTGCAACTCCGAAATCTGTAAGCCACGCCTCGACGCCGGCGCGCCGTTGGCCCAGCAGTTGCCGCATCGGAACCCGGCGCATTCTGATTCCCCACCACACCAGCGCCGCCAGCGCTCCCTCCCAAGCCATCGTGATTGCGTAATGTACAAGGTGTCGCTGGCCAAGAGTGATGGCCTTCGCCTGCATACTGCCCAGCGCGGATACGCCAAGAATTACCGCTATCACAATCGCCGTGTGCCACCAGGGCGCAACAGGCTGCTGTGGAACCGGCCACACGCGCGCATCCCCTTGCACAGGCGCCGATAGTCCTTCGGTAGTGGTCTCTGATATCTTCATCGGTTCGCACCTTGAGTGTAACGGGTGGTGGATTCGCGCATCTAAGAAATGAGGTAGGTATGCAGGAGATAGAAGATATCGTCATCGTCGCCGCCGTACGTACACCCGTCGGAAAATTTCAGGGAGCCTTCTCCGACCTTTCCGCCACGCAACTTGGAGCCATCGCCGTGCGCGAAGCCGTCAAGCGGGCAAATCTCGATCCAGCGCTACCCGATCAATTTGTCGACGAATGCATTATGGGCAACGTGGTCTCGGCTGGTCTCGGTCAGAACCCTGCACGCCAGGCTGCGCTCCATGGAGGTCTTCCGTCGGAGGTCAGCGCTCTCACCATCAACAAAGTCTGTGGTTCAGGATTGAAGGCCGTCGCTCTCGCCGCGCAGGCCATCCAGACCGGCAATGCGGAGATCGTCGTTGCCGGCGGCATGGAGTCGATGACCAACGCGCCGTATCTGCTGCCGCAAGGCCGAAGCGGCTTTCGCATGGGCAACGCTGTCGCGGTGGACTCCATGGTTCATGATGGTCTTTGGGACGCCTTCAA
The DNA here is from genome assembly GCA_964453815.1 of uncultured Acidobacteriaceae bacterium. Classification (GTDB taxonomy): domain Bacteria; phylum Acidobacteriota; class Terriglobia; order Terriglobales; family Acidobacteriaceae; genus Silvibacterium. The sequence continues at coordinate 9,605 of CAYVSQ010000403.1, forward strand.
CAACTACCACATGGGCATTACAGGCGAGAGCGTCGCTGAGAAATACAACGTCACGCGCGAGGAACAGGACGAGTATGCGCTCAACTCGCATCGCAAAGCCGCTGCTGCGTGGAAGGAATGCCGCTTCTCGTCGCAGGTTGCTCCGGTCGAGGTTCCAGCAAAGAAGAAAGGCCAGCCGCCCACCATCGTTGAGCGCGACGAATCTATCCGCGAAGATGCAACCCTCGAAGCTCTCGCTGCCCTCAAGCCTGCGTTCAAGAAGGACGGCACCGTAACTGCGGGCAATGCTCCGGGCGTCAACGACGCTGCTGCCGCGCTCGTCGTAATGTCCGCGAAGAAAGCCGCCCTGCTCGGTCTTACCCCATTGGTACGCATCAGCGCGCAAGCTACGAGCGGAGTCGAGCCGAAGTGGGTAATGATGGCGCCGGTCGCAGGCGTGCAGAAAGTGCTCGCTAAAGCCGGATGGACCGCCGACAGCGTCGAGCTTTATGAACTGAATGAGGCTTTTGCCGTGCAGGCCATCGCTGTCACGCGCGAACTCGGCATCCCGTTCGACAAGGTCAACGTCAACGGCGGAGCCGTTGCCATCGGCCATCCCATTGGCGCCAGCGGCGCCCGCGTTCTCGTTACCCTGATTTATGAGATGATCCGCCGCGACGTACATCGTGGCGTCGCCGCGCTCTGCCTCGGCGGAGGCAACTCCGTCGCGCTCGCGGTGGAACGGTAGATGTCCATGCCAGTCGAACCCACCGAGCGATTCTCGAATCGCGTCGAAAGCTACAGGCGTCATCGGCCCGGGTATCCTACAGCCATTGTTGATCTTCTAACGCACGAGTGCGGACTAGACGACAACTCGGTCATTGCGGACGTCGCCGCGGGTACGGGCCTACTGTCGGAAATCTTCCTCTCCCGCGGTTATCGGGTAATTGCAATTGAGCCAAATCAGCAGATGCGTGATGCATGCGCGACGCTGACCTCGCAGTACCCGCAACTGCAATGTGTGGATGGAACAGCCGAGGCAACTAGCCTCGCGGACAACTCAATTGACTTGGCTACAGTTGGTCAGGCGATGCACTGGTTCGACCTGAAGCGTACACGCAACGAATTCGTACGTGTGCTGCGATCCGGAGGCTGGTGCGCCGTGATCTACAACAATCGACGCATGGCTGGAGACGCATTTCAAGAAGGCTACGAAAAGATTCTCGTCGAATACGGGACGGGTTATGGTGCGGTCAGAGGCAGCTATCTTACCGAAGAGCGTCTCGCGGCATTCTTCGTGCCTGACGCCATGAGCAGCGCCGTCTTTGCAAATTCACAGCAGCTCACGCTCGAAGCCTTACAAGGGAGAATCCTCTCATCGTCCTACATGCCACAGCCCGGCCATCCACACTATTCAGAGATGAGCCGCAATATCGAAGATCTTTTTTCAGAGAATGAGACGGGAGGCCACGTTCGGATGGAATACGACTGTGTGGTTTGCTACGGCTACCTCAGTTGATCAACACTCAATGATGTTCAGGGCCAGCCCGGCCAGCGATGTCTCCTTGTAGCGGGACTGCATATCGAGGCCGGTGAGATACATCGTCTGAATCACTTGGTCGAGCGACACCTTATGTTCTTCCAGCTCGTTCATTGAAATGCGGCACGCATGCACAGCCTTCACCGCGCCCATGGCATTGCGCTCGATGCACGGAATCTGCACTAGCCCGCCGATGGGATCGCACGTCATCCCCAGGTTGTGCTCCATCGCGATCTCCGCCGCGTGTTCTACCTCGCCGTTCGTACCGCCGAGCGCGGCTGCAAGGCCTCCTGCTGCCATCGAGCACGCGACGCCCACCTCGCCCTGGCAGCCCACCTCTGCGCCGCTGATCGAGGCGTTCTCTTTATACAGCACGCCGATCGCCGCTGACGTCAGAAAGTAGCGCAGCATACCTTCTTCATCTGCGCCTTCAACAAAATTTGAGTAGTAGCGTGCCACTGCCGGAATCACACCCGCTGCGCCGTTCGTGGGCGCGGTGACTACGCGGCCCCCCGCAGCATTTTCCTCATTCACTGCCATCGCATACACTGTCACCCAGTCGAGAGGTGCCAGCGGATCGCCCGAGCCCTTGCCGACGTTCTCCTTTTCGCACAGTCGCTGCGCCAAACGTGGAGCCCGGCGCCGCACCTGCAGGCCCCCCGGCAGAATCCCCTCCGTCGCCATGCCCCGGTCGATGCACGCCTGCATCACCTGCCAGATGTGTCGAATCCCGGCCTGCACTTCCGCTTCCGTCCGCAGCGCGGATTCGTTCGCAAGCATGATTTGCCAGATTGACAGATCCTTTCGGCGAGCCATCTCCAGCAGTTCCGCCGCGCTGCGGAACGGATATGGCAGCGACGCCGTGGTCATCACAGGCGCATTCCCCGCGCCCTCTGAGTCGACGACAATAAAACCACCGCCGATCGAAAAGAAGGTACCACTCAGCAACACATCCCGGCCTCCATCGAACGCAGCAAAACGAATGCCGTTCGGATGCTGCGTGATCGCGCCCGGTGGATACATCTGATCGCGATGAAAAGAAAGATGTTCGGTCTCGCGGAAGGTGATCGCCCATTTGCCCAGAAGAGAGAGTGTTCCCGTTTCCCGGATCGCTGTCAGCTTCGGCTCAATCGTTGACGGATCGATGGTGCTCGCTTCTTCGCCGCTCAAGCCCAGCAACACAGCGCGGTCGGTTCCATGGCCTACTCCGGTCAGCGCGAGCGACCCATACAGCTCAGCGCGCACGTTTGCGACTTGATCCAGCAAGCCCGCATTTTCAAGCTCAAGTGCAAACCGCCGTGCCGCGCGCATCGGGCCCATCGTGTGCGAGCTCGAAGGGCCTACGCCGACTTTAAATAGATCGAAGAGGCTGGTCTGCATGACAGGTCATTCTATTCTCTCGGCGCACATTACCAATGCTACCTGGTTCGGTCGTTCATCCGCGCTTTCTTTATCGTTGCCCCGCATTCTGCCATATATACTCCACCCACCAAACTCTCACCCTTATGCTTTTCAAAGCCCTCAGCGCCGCTATCTACGGCATCGACGCAAACATCATCGATGTCGAAGTTGACTTCCCGGGAATCAAGACGGATCAGGGCCACCTTTACACCGTGGGTCTGCCTGACGCCGCTGTGCGCGAGAGCCGTGACCGCGTGCGCGCGCTATCAAGAACTCCGGCTTTGACGTGCCTTCGACGTATATCACTATCAACCTCGCCCCCTCCGACATCAAGAAGGGAGGCTCCGGCTTCGACTTATCCAGGGCCATCGGCATCCTCGGCGCATATGGAGCCCTCCAGTTCCTGCTTGTTGGCGAACTCGGTCTCGATGGAGGTCTCCGCTCTGTCGCCGGCATGCTACCCGTGGCCGTCGCGGTGCTTGCGCGCGGCAGCAGGAATCTGGTGATCCCCAAAGCCAATACGCGGGAAGCCGCCGTAGTCGAGGGAGTCAACGTCTATCCTGTCGAAAGCCTCAACGAAGTGTGCGAGTTGTTGAACGCTGCCGCGGCGACGCAGCTCCTCGGCGAGCAGCAGCACTTTTCTCTCGACTTCGCTGATTTTCGCGGACAGCAGACCGCCAAGCCTGCTCTTGAAGTGGCCGCCGCAGCCGGCCATAACATCCTCTTGATCGGGCCGCCTGGCTCGGGCAAAACTATGCTCGCCAAG